>CANQXD010000035.1 GCA_947627755.1 uncultured Clostridia bacterium
TCTTTCTGCACATTTCCTGTATTTTCATATGCATATATTTTTAGTTTTTCTGCATATATTTTATCATTATATGTGCAGAAAATCAATAGTTATATGCAGATATTATTTGGAACGAAAAGAGGCGTCCTTCCTTTTTAATCTATTTTACTATTTAATATATAAAGTTAAACGAGTTGAGACTAAAGTTGAATGGGAAGTTGCTTGTATCGTATTAGTTCTATTACTCATTGAATTTGATATATAATTTCCACCCCTTCTTATTCTTATATCGTTTCCGAAAGCTTCTTGTGTTATTTCATAATTGCACCCCATCAAATCATATATATTTTTTATTTTATCTTTTTCTGATTTTCCAGTTATCTGTTCTGTATTTTTTGCTGAATTTAATATAGGTTCATTAATAGATGCAACATTTACATCCTTGCTCAATAACCAATTTAACATAGCATCCCATTGACACCCATAAATCATACTACTTTCTACGGAATCGCTGTTTATTGTACTTGTAGAATATGTTTTTGCTTTTCTATATAAACCATACCACTCTTTTGTTGAAGTATCACTCATTAATGAAGATTTTACACCTTTTTTTGATTGTGCAGTACCATCAACATTACTATCTACATCAGTTGCATTTGTCAAACTCATTTCATATCTACCTACATAGAATCCACCATTATTCTTAATACTATTTATCATATTATTATAATCTTTTTGAAATTCATTAATATTTACTGAGTTTGTAGAATCAGTATCAATTGTACTTGGTTCTCTATAAGAATCAGTTTCACAACCATAGTCTTGCTTTTCTGTTGAAATAGTTAAATCTCCGTTTAAAGTAAAATCATATAATATACTTTCATAATCAGTAGGAGAATTTTGTTTTAAATGTGCAATAGTTTTGTCAGTCCCTAATACTGTTAGATTTTCTTTATTTATAGGTATCCAAACAAACTCATTTCCCTTACTATCTATAATTACTAATCCATTTTCAACCGTATTCTCTCCTTCAACTCCACTTACTGAAAATCCTGCTGGAATGGTTACTTTTTCTCCATTCTTATCAGTATATTCTGTATTTTCAAAATTCATTGTTGCTTCAGCTATTGCAATTTGTCTTAATTCATCATCTTCTGCTTTTTCTATTTTCTCTTTTGCATCTTGAGCCTTATTTAATAACCCATTTTCTCCTAATACTAAGCTTATACTTACGCCAGCTAGGATAATTAGTACTATTATTGTTATAACAAGTGCAATTAAGGTAATTCCTTTATTTTCACTTATCTTTCCTTTTGCATTGTTTTGATATTTTTGATTTAGCTCTTTCTTCATTTGTTTTCAACTCCTCTTTTTTTGTTTTATTATATATTTTCATCTTTTTAAACACAATGAATTAGAGTTTTTTAGGTGATAACTTTTTTACATAATTATTATTTTTACATTGTTATTTGTTTACTAGTTTCATAATAAATTTATACAAAAAAAGAAGTGTCATTCTTGTTCGAAAAATTTAATTTCTTACCTGTTTTTTTCCTCCGTCCCCAAATGCAGTTCGTTTTATTCTATAATACTTTCTCCTGTCATTTCTTCTGGCTTTGGAAGTCCCATAATTGCAAGCATTGTTGGTGCTAAATCAGCTAGTCTTCCTTGCTTCAATTTTGCATTTTCCATTCCTACTAATATAAGTGGTACAGGGTTTGTAGTATGTGCTGTATGTGGCTCTCCTGTTTTGTAGTCTATCATTTGTTCTGCATTTCCGTGGTCTGCTGTAATTAGTAATACACCATTTTGTTTTTCTACCGCTTCTACCACTTTTCCTACACATTCATCAATAGTTTCTATTGCTTTAATAGCAGCTTCTAAGTTTCCGGTATGTCCTACCATGTCTGGATTTGCATAGTTTAATATAATACAATCATAGTTTTGTGAGTTGATAGCATCTACTACTTTTTCTGTTACTTCATAAGCACTCATTTCTGGTTGTAAATCATAAGTTTCTACCTTTGGAGATGGTACTAATATTCTATCTTCTCCTTCGTATTGCTTTTCTTCTCCTCCATTAAAGAAGAAAGTAACATGTGCATATTTCTCTGTTTCTGCAATTCTTAGTTGTTTTAGTCCTTGTTTTGCAATGTATTCTCCAAATGTGTTTACTAATTCCTCTTTTTGGAATGCAATGTGTACGTTTGGCATTGTTTCATCATAACTTGTCATACAAACGTAGTATAAGTCTAAATCTTTTTCTACTTCAAATTCATTAAATTCTTTATCTACTAATGTTCTTGTAATTTCTCTTGCTCTATCTGGTCTATAGTTGAAGAAAATGACTGAGTCATGTTTTCCTATAGTTGCTACTGGTGCATCATTATTCATAATAACTGTTGGTTCTATAAATTCATCAAATACTTCTTTTTGATATGAACTTTCTATAGCAGAAATACTTGATGTTGCTTTTTCTCCTTCACCTTTTACTAAAGCGTTATAGGCTTTTTCTACTCTTTGCCATCTTTTATCTCTATCCATTGCATAGAATCTTCCTGTAATTGTAGCGATTTTTCCTACACCTTTTTCTTTCATTTTTTCTTCTAGCTCTGCAATATACGTTTCTCCTGAAGTAGGTGGAGTATCTCTTCCATCCATAAAGCAATGAACATATACGTCTTCAAAGTCTTTTCTTTTAGCAAGTTCCAAAAGTGCGTATAAATGGCGAATGTGGCTATGAACTCCACCGTCAGATAGTAACCCAAAGATATGCAATTTTGAATGATATTTTTTACAGTTTTCAATGGCTTTATTAAATTCTACGTTGCTGAAGAAATCTCCCTCTTCAATTGATTTTGTAATTCTTGTTAATTCTTGATATACAATTCTTCCTGCACCAATATTGGTATGGCCAACTTCTGAATTTCCCATTTGTCCTTCTGGAAGTCCTACATCTAAACCACTTGTACGAATGTCTGTGGTTGGGCATGTTTTCATTAGTTTATCAATATTTGGTGTGTTTGCTAATTTTACGGCATTTGCCTTTTCATTTTCGTTTTCTCCAAATCCGTCTAATATCATTAGCATGGTTAACTTGTTTTTCATTTTATTTTACCTCTTTCCTTTTCTTTCAACGACCTTTTCTATTTTATATATTATTTATAATTTTTTCAAATTCTTCTATTTTTAAACTTGCTCCTCCTACTAGAGCTCCATCTATGTCGGAAGTAGAAAATAATTCCTTTGCGTTTTTTGAGTTAACACTTCCTCCATATAAAATGGTAACGTTCTGGCTTGTTTCTTTTCCATATAAAGAAGCAATTTTGTTTCGAATTTGCTTTATTGCATTATTTGCATCTTCTTTTGTTGCTACTTTTCCTGTTCCAATAGCCCAAATTGGTTCATACGCAATAATGACATTTTCTATTTGTTCTTTGCTTAAACCTTCTAGGGCTAGTTGTGTTTGCTGTGTAATTACTTCTTCTGCTAAACCTAGTTCTCTTTGCTTTAGGGTTTCTCCTACACATAGAATAGGAATTAGTTTGTGTGCCATTGCTGCTTTTAATTTTTTATTGACTGTTTCGTCGGTTTCCGCAAAATATTGTCTTCTTTCAGAATGTCCTATAATAACATATTCTACGTTGATACATTCTAACATTTGAGGGGCTATTTCTCCAGTATATGCACCTTTTTCTTCCCAGTGCATATTTTGTGCTCCTATTTTAATGTTAGTATTTTGAGCTGTTAATAAACTATAAAATAAATCTGTATAAGGAACGCATAGAATAACATCACATTTTGCACTTTTTGCTATTGGTTCTAAGTTGTTTATAAAATTCATTGCTTCGTTTGGAAGCATATTCATTTTCCAATTTCCTGCAATTACTTTTTTTCGCATACTAATTCTCCTTATTTTAGTCTTTATCTTGTAAGCATTCAATTCCTGGTAATTTCTTTCCTTCTAAGAATTCTAATGAAGCTCCTCCACCAGTAGAAATATGAGTCATTTTATCAGAAAGTCCCATCTTTTCAATGGCTGCTGCAGAATCTCCACCACCTATAATGGTAATAGAATCTTCTAAACTAGCTAGTGCTTTTGCAAGTTCTCTTGTTCCATTTGCAAATTTTTCATATTCAGATAATCCTACTGGACCATTCCAAATAATCGTTTTTGCATTTTGTAATTCTTTTTTAAATAATTCTACTGTTTTTGGACCAATGTCTAAGCCTTCCCAACCATCTGGAATTTCGTCAGAATCAATTACTTTGCTATTTGCATCTGGACTAAATTCATCTGCAATAACATTATCTACAGGAAGAACTAATTTTACATTTTTATCTTTGGCCTTTTTTATTAAGCTTTCTGCTAAGTCTAATTTATCTTCTTCACAGATAGAATCTCCTACATTATATCCCATTGATTTAAAGAATGTGTATGCCATTCCTCCACCAATCATTAAGGTATCTACTTTTTCTAGTAAGCTATCAATTACACCAATTTTATCTGATACTTTCTTTCCTCCTAAAATAGCTACAAATGGTCTTTTAGGATTTTCTAAAGCGCTTCCTAAAAAGTTTAATTCTTTTTCAATTAGAAAACCAGATACGGCTGGTAAATAATTTGCTACGCCTGCTGTAGAACTATGTGCTCTATGAGCAGTTCCAAATGCATCATTTACAAATACTTCTGCCATATCAGCAAATTCTTTTGATAGACTTTCGTCATTTTTTTCTTCTCTTGCGTCAAAACGCACATTTTCTAGTAATACAATTTCTTGTTCTTTCATATTTTGTGTAAGTTCTTTTGCTGACTCTCCTGTTACGTCTTTAGCAAGTTTTATTTCTTTTCCTAATAACTTAGATAATTCTTTTGCAACAGGCTCTAATGAAAATTCTTTTTTGAATTCTCCCTTTGGCCTTCCTAAGTGAGAAGATAAAATAATTTTACAATTTTGCTCTAATAAATATTTTATTGTAGGTAATGCTCCTACAATTCTTCTATTATCTGTAATATTTCCTTGTTCGTCTAGTGGCACATTAAAGTCACAACGAACAAATACCTTTTTTCCTTTTAAATCAATATCTTTAACGGTTTTTTTATTCATAGTTACCTCCTAATTTTTTTAAAAGTTACATATAAAAAACTTTTTT
This sequence comes from uncultured Clostridia bacterium, assembly GCA_947627755.1. Lineage (GTDB taxonomy): Bacteria > Bacillota > Clostridia > TANB77 > CAG-508 > UMGS1663. Next base: position 5,134 of record CANQXD010000035.1, read on the forward strand.
ATAGTTTCTTATATCTAGCTTTTTTTATAAATTCGTGCTATCAGAAGGAACTATATTATATTTTTGAAGTGAGCTCCATGTGGGGACCGACAAGATTATAGTCTGTTAATCAATTTTTAGCGACAGCAAAAATTGATTTATAGACTATTCGATGCTTAAGACGAACGAAAAAATATAATATAATTCCTTTTGATAAAGCACGAAAGATACTAAAATATTTTTAGCTTCTTGAAGCAATATAAACAGCTAAATCTACTAATTTATTTGAATAACCCCATTCATTATCGTACCATGCAATTAGTTTTACAAAAGTATCTGTTAATTGGATTCCTGCAGTTGCATCAAAAATAGATGTATGCTCATCACTAATGAAATCTGAAGATACAACAGCATCTTCTGTATATTCAATAATACCTTTCATTTCGTTTTCAGATGCCTCTTTCATTACTTTGCAAATTTCTTCCATAGTAGTAGGTTTTGCTAAATTGCAAGTTAAATCTACTACTGAAACATCAACAGTTGGTACTCTAAATGCCATACCTGTTAATTTTCCATTTAATTCTGGAATTACTTTTCCTACTGCTTTTGCAGCTCCAGTAGAAGATGGAATGATGTTAGCTGATGCTGCACGTCCACCTCTCCAATCTTTCTTAGATGCACCATCTACTGTTTTTTGTGTTGCTGTAGTAGAGTGAACAGTTGTCATTAAACCATCTACTATACCAAAATGGTCATTAATTACTTTTGCTAAAGGTGCTAAACAGTTTGTTGTGCAAGATGCGTTTGAAACAATATTCATGCTTGGATCATAACTTGTATGGTTTACACCCATAACAAACATTGGAGCATCTTTAGAAGGTGCACTAATAATAACTTTCTTTGCTCCACCTTTTAAATGTGCTTCTGCTTTTTCTATTGTAGTAAATACACCAGAACATTCTAGTACGTAATCTACTCCGTCTTTTCCCCAAGGAATGTTGCTTGGATCCATTTCATTATATACTTTTATTTCTTTTCCATTTACTATTAAAGTATTTTCTTTGCTTGATACTTCTCCTTCAAATTTTCCATGAACTGTATCGTATTTTACCATATATGCCATATAATCTGCAGTAATAAATGGATCATTAATTGCTACTACATCTACTTCTCCTTTTTTTAGTGCTGCTTGGAAGGCTAAATTTCCAATTCTTCCAAAACCATTAATTCCTATTTTTACACTCATTTTTCTTTTCCTCCTTTAAACCATAGAAAACCTTATTTTCTAAATTTCTCTATGCTTATTATTGTTTTGATATGGTTATTTTATACCAAAGTATATTTGTTTTCAAGTATTTATTTCTATTCTTTTCATTTTTTTGAAAATTTTTCTAAAAGTTTCTTGACTTATGTAAATTATTATGTTAAAATAAGAATGTAAGTTCCAAATGGAACTTGTAGTAACTGCTACATAACGCACCTAGCGTTATGAAAGCGAAATCATTTTTTTGTAGATCACAGAATGGAGGGCAAACTATGACAAGAGGACCCACTGCAACAACTACACCCAACAAAAAGAAAAAGTAGATCAGCGGCTGGCGCCTGCGCTTACGTAGCAAATACGTTCACTATAATGTGACGTAAAGAGGATGCTATTTCGTAGAGCGGCGGGCAACAAAAATTTTGCGCAGATGGCACGGAGCGGAAGCGTAAATCGTGCGAGGCGCGAAAGTGTGAACCGCGCAGATGGCGCGGGATTTGAAAACCGGAATTTCCAAAAAACAGCGGAGGAAAAAATCCATGAAAACAAAAATGCGGATGTTTCCCAGTGGCTTTGTATAGCCAAAGCATTTTCTTGGTATGCGTTACTGCCTAAATCCTTAATCCTGTTAGAATACCCTCACTTTAATAAGTGAGGGGTTCTTTTTGCTTTGGAAAGATTTGGGACGCGTCCAAATCTTTCCATTCTATCTCATTCTAATTTCACCAAGCCATGTTGAATAGATTATTACTTTATCTACCTTGCGATTTAGTGCTTTTTCTAATGCTTCTTGGTATAAATTTAATTGCTCTTTATATTTTTCAATTAATTTTTGCTCGTCACCTTGTTTTGCATAGTCTGTTTTATAATCAACTAAAATTAGCTCATCATTTTTATTTATATAGTACAAATCCATAACACCTTGCAATAAAATATTTTCTTCTTTTGGATAATTTTCATTTACTCTATTTGCTGGAATTTGCATATAAAATGGTTCTTCTTTGTGTATTTCTTTAGCTTCTTTTAATTCCTTCCATATATTTGATTTTAAATATTGCGATAATGCTGTAATAGGAATTGCCTCTGCTTCTTCTTGCAAAATTATTTCTTTTTTAACTAATTCTTCTATTAAATCTTGTAAGTCGTTTTCTGTATATTCTTTTGAACTATCTAACTTTTGCAAGCATAAGTGAACTAGAGTACCTTTTCTATTACTTGGAATATTTTTAGCTTCTTTATTTGCAAAATTAGGAACATTCATAGTATATATTAGTTCTACTTTTTCACTTTCTTGTTGTTTTTCTTCTTTTATTTTGCTTACTGAAGTTTTACTTGGAATTTGAGAAGAAATAAGATATGGATATTGCCATTCTAATTGTTTTTGAATTTCTTTTATATCTTCTTCCTTTCCTTTTCTTGTCTTTTGTGTTTCTTCTATTTTTTCTTGTTGCCCTTGATTTTCTTTTTGACTTTCTTGCAATTTATGCACTTGATAAGTTATTTTGTTTTGCTCTTTTTCTTTTAAAATTAAAAACATGAACCAATCTAAATAAGAAGAGTGTTTTTTTAGTAGTCTTTGCTCTATTTTTCCTTTTCCTACTTGCTTATATAGAGTAAGCAAATCTTCTATTTTTTGATTATATTTTTCATAATTTTTCGTAGTTCCTGTTATGATTAATTTTTCTTTTGCTCTAGTTAGTGCTACATATAGTACACGCATTTCTTCTGCAATAAGTTCTTTTTCAAGTTGCAATTTTATTGCATCCTTTGCTACGGTTGGATACTGGATATTTTCATTACGATTAATATATTTTGGTCCAAAGCCTAGTTCTGAATGAAGTAATATTGTATCGCTTAAATCTTGTTTGTTAAATTTTTTACCTGTATTGCATACAAATACAACTGGAAATTCTAGTCCTTTGCTTTTGTGAATACTCATAATTCTAATTACATTATCATTTTCACCTACAATTTTAGCAGAAGATAAATCTGAATTATTAATATGTAATCTATCCATAAAATTAATAAAATGATATAAGCCTTTAAAACTTGCAGATTCATATTGTTTTGCTCTTTCAAATAACATTTTTAAATTGGCTTGTCTTAAAGTTCCATTGCTTAAAAGTCCAACATAATTATAATAATTCGTATCACTATAAATCTTCCAAATTAATTCATTTAAAGGAAGTTCTTTTTCTAACTGTCTCCATTTTTCTAAAGAATTTAAAATTGTATCAATTTTATTTTTTAAATTTTCTTCAGCAGAAATCCTTTTCTTTAACAAAGCTTCATAAAAATAGCCTTTTGTATCTGCTAAACGAATTTCCACTAAATCATTATCTGTAAAATTACCAATAGGAGAACGTAACACTTCAATAAGCTCTATATCCTGCAATGGATTATCCATTACTTTTAGCAACGCTAATATTGTTTGAACCTCCTCTGCTTCTAAATATTGTGAAGAGGTATCACAAAATACTGGAAATTGCTTCTTTGTTAATTCTTTTTCATAAATTGAAGCAGCGTTCTTTGTAGAACGAAGTAAAATAACAATATCTTTATATTGTATTTTTCTTTTACCTTGTTTTTTGTCTTGTACAATAAAGCCTTGTTTAAATAATTTTTCAATAATATTTGCTACCATTTTTGCTTCTTCTGTGGTTTTTTCTATAATTTGTGTTTCTTCCTCTTTTTCTTCTTCCTCTTCTAAATCTTCTTCATCGTCATCTGATTCATATTCTTGAAAGTCTATTTCTTCCTCTTTTTCTTCTTTTTCCAAATCTAAAATATGTAATTCTGGTAACATATTTTGCGCATCTTCATAATTTGCACCTAAGTTTAAATATTCTTCTTCATTATATTCTACATCGCCTAATTCTTCACTCATAATTTGCTCAAATACCCAGTTGCATAAGTTTAAAACTTCTTTTCTACTACGGAAATTTTGAAACAATTTTATTTTTTGTCCATTTTGGGATACCATTGGGGACGTTTCCTTTTGGTATATCTGTCCCTTTTGGTACATTACTACATCAGAAATGTTTTCTTTTTCAGTATTTTTCTCATTTGTATCATTTATTTTTTCTTGTTTAGATGATTCTTCTTTTACTAATTCATATTTTTTATATTTTTCTAAGAATAATTCTGGCTTTGCCTCACGGAAACGATAAATACTTTGCTTAATATCGCCCACCATAAATATATTGTTTTGTTTTGATACACTATTTAAAATATATTCTTGTACAAGGTTGCTGTCTTGATATTCGTCTATAGCAATTTCTTCAAATTTTTCTTGCAATTCTTTTGCAACATTACTTGGTTCAAATTCACCTTTTTCATTTTGTTTTATTAGAATAGAAAGTGCAAAATGCTCGATGTCGTTAAAATCAATGGAATTTCTCTCTCTTTTTTTCGCACTATATGCTTCTTCAAATTTGAAAACTAATTCCTTTAAACTAAGTAAAATAGGATACATAGCATTAATTGCTTTATTTGCTTCTTGTGAATTGTCCATCATAATTTTAGTTTTTAGCTTATTGACTGTTGTTCTTATTTTATCACGTGCTTCTTTAGCTTGGTCTTTATACTCTAAAGTAATTTTTTTATCACTTGGCCAGTTTACAAACTTCAAATTTTGCATTTCTATATGTACTTTATCCCAAGTAGCATTTTCTTTTATAAGATTTTCTATAGCTTTTAATTGTTCTTCGTCATCTGCAATGGTTAGTTGATATTTTTGTAATTCTGGATACTTTCTTAACTCATTTTCTATTTCTGCTAATTTTAAGCGATTTTCCTTTAGTAGCTCTTGCAATTCGTGCAATAGTATTTTTCCCCATATTGTTTTTGAAATATCTTGTTCCATTTTGTCACTAAAATTAAATATTTCTACTTTTTCATTTAACCATTGTTTTGGAAATGGATGGCTTTGAATTTTTTTATAAATATTTAAGATTAATTTTTTTAAGTCTTCGTCTCCTCTATAATTTGCATAAGCATCTACTAATTGTAAGAAGTTTTCTTCTTTTTGAGCGTATTTTTCTTCTAATACTTCGTCTAATACTTCTTGTTTTAAAAGCTCCATTTCTGTACTATCGCCAATTTGAAAGTTTGCAGGAATATCTATTTCATAAAAATAATTTCGAATTACGTCTAAACAAAATGAATGAATAGTACAAATGCTTGCTTTGTTTAATAATGTTATTTGTTTTTGTAAATGAATATCATTTGGATTTTCTTCAATTTTTTTGTAGATGGCATTTAATATTCTTTCTCTCATTTCTGATGCTGCCGCATTTGTAAATGTAACGACTAATAGTTTGTCTATGTCCATTTTTTCATTTATAATTTTTCGAATTATTCGTTCTACTAATACTGTTGTTTTTCCACTTCCAGCTGCCGCTGCTACTAATAAATTACTTCCTTTTTCGTTAATTGCTTGCGTTTGTTCTTTGCTCCATGTAATCTCTGCCATATTTTTCTCCATTTCTTTTCATATTTTGGTATGATTTTATCATTTTTCTATATAAAAAACAAGTAAGCATTTAACAAATACATTCTGTTTTATCATAAAGCAATTAAATAATAATATATAAAAATTGTAGCCTTTATTTTAGCTACAATTTTACTTTTTATTTAATTTACCTCGTTTATTTTTATGTCACGCACGTGGTCTATCTTTTCCCAACTTGTATTTCTTATAAATAGGCATTTAAAATTAATTAGTAACCATGAACCTAAGAATATTGGATAAAAAATTAGTCCTTTCAACATTGGTCTAATTGGCTTTTTATCTAATACCATAATTAAAATTGCTGTTAATATTGGTAAGAAAAATGTTGGTATTAAATAACGAATTGAATTTATAAGTAATTCTTGTATTGTCATTCCATTTGCAAAATACATAATAACATTTAGTAATAATAAAACAATGGTGACAACAAACATTGGAATACTACCTAATATGTATAAAAGTCCGTCAAAATTCATTAGTGTTTTCTTTTCTTTTACAGCTGCTGCTAGCAGTCCTGTATATTCTTTCATACATTGAATATGTCCTACGGTCCATCTGCTTCGTTGTGACCAAGATTGTTTGAAGTCTGTAGGTTGTTCATCATACACGATGGCATCTGTAGCCCAACCTAATTTTCTTCCCTCTATAATATTTTTTAAAGAAAATTCAATATCTTCTGTTAAGGTTTTTGTGTTCCATCCTGTTGGTTTAATAATGTCAAAGCGAACCATGAAGCCAGTACCATTTAAAAGTGGAGATAGTCCTAAATTATATCTTGCTAAATGATAAAAACGATTCATTGTCCAATAGAAAATGGCATACCCTGCTGTAATCCAGTTATCGGATGGGTTTTTAATATCACGATAACCTTGTACTACATTTTCACCTTGGCATAGTTTTTTATTCATTGCTTTTAAGAAATTGACATCTGCAATGTTATCTGCATCAAAGACACAGAACGCATCATAAGGTGCATCTTCTTTTATTTTTTTGTCTAGGAACCATTGCAGAGCAAAGCCTTTTGTTTTCTTTTTTTCATCGAATCTTTCATAAACAATGGCACCTGCTTCTTTTGCAATTTTTGCTGTGTCGTCTGTGCAATTGTCTGCAATAACATAGATATCGTATAATTCTTTTGGATAATTTTGATTTTTTAAACTTTCTATTAAATTTGCAACAACAGCAGCTTCATTATGGGCAGGAATAATAGCCATAAAACGATTTTGTTTTTCTTCTATAATAGGTTTATCTTTTAATTTTACAAGCGAGCATATACTAACAACGAATTGATATAACCAAAAGGCTGTTACTATCCATACTAGTGCTTGTTGTAATAGATATAAATATTCCATTTTTTCTCCTTGTCTTTTTATTTATTCTATTTTTCTACCATTCATATTATACTATTTTCATTTTACTTTTGCAACGTTTTGTCCAATTTTTCATAAAGTCTTAATATTTTTTGAGAAAAGAGAATGGTTCTGATATAAAAACCATTCTCTTTTGGTTTAAATGACGCTTACGCTTCCATAGTAATCAATATTTTCCTTTTTTATTACTATGTCTTATAATTTAGTCTTCTACACTAGGATTTACTTCTAAGTCTTTCATGCTTAAGTTAATTCTTCCTTGATTATCTATTTCAGTAACTTTTACTCTTATTTCGTCTCCTATAGATAATACGTCTTCTACTTTTTCTACACGTTTGCTAGAAATTTTAGAAATGTGCAATAAACCTTCTTTTCCTGCTCCTAAATCTACAAAAGCACCAAAGCTTGTAATTCTTGTAACAGTTCCATCATAGATATTTCCTGCTTCAATTTCTCTTGTAATATCTTCTATCATTTTCTTTGCGATACTTGCATCTTGTCCTTCTACTGCATAAATACAAACGCTTCCGTCTTCTTCAATGTCAATTTTAACACCTTTTGCTTCTTCAATGATTTTGTTAATCATTTTTCCGCCAGGTCCGATAACATCTTTAATTTTATCTACTGGAATATGCATTGTGGTAATTCTTGGTGCATATTTTGAAATATCGGCTCTTGGCTCTGAAATGACTGGTAACATGATGTTGTCTAAAATATAATCTCTTGCTACTTTGGTTCTATCAAAGGCTTCTTTAATAATATCGTAAGTTAATCCGTCACATTTAATATCTACTTGAATAGCTGTAATTCCTTCTTTAGTTCCACCTACTTTAAAGTCCATGTCTCCGAAGAAGTCTTCAATTCCTTGGATATCGGTAAGCATGATATAGTCGTTTGGATCTTCTTTGCTTGTAATTAAACCTGTTGAAATACCTGCTACTGGTCTTTTAATTGGAACACCTGCGTCCATTAAAGCAAGTGTGCTTCCGCAAATACTTGCTTGAGAAGTTGAACCATTTGAAGATAAAATTTCAGATACGACACGGATTGCATAAGGGAATTCTTCTTCTGATGGAATAACTGGTACTAATGCTTTTTCGGCTAAAGCACCATGTCCTATTTCTCTTCTTCCTGGACCTCTTGATGGTCTTGCCTCTCCTACAGAGTAAGATGGGAAGTTATATTGATGCATATATCTTTTTCCTGTTTCTTCATCTACACCATCTAAAATTTGTTCTTCGCTTTTCATTCCTAAAGTTACAATAGACATTGCTTGAGTTTGTCCTCTTGTGAAAATAGCACTACCATGTACTCTTGGAAGTACTCCTACTTCACAAGAAAGTGGTCTTATTTCGTCTATTTTTCTTCCATCTGGACGTTTATGCTCTTTTAAAATCATTTCTCTAACGCATGCTTTTTCTAGGTCATGGATACTATCTGCAATGTCACGCTTGTCCTCTTCTGCTTTTTCTTCTCCGTATTTTTCTAGGTAATAGTTGTTAATGTCTTCCGTTAATTTTTCCATATTGGCATCACGAGTTTCTTTGTCACCTGCTTGTACATCTTGATACATTCTGTCTTTAAATTCTTTTTCAATTTCTTCGTATACTTCTGGTTTTACGGCAAAAGATAGATATTCAAATTTTTCTTTTCCGCAATCTTTTTGAATGTCAGATATAAATTTGCAAAGTTTTTTAATTTCTACGTGTGCTGTTTTAATGGCTTCTAACATGGTGTCATTTGGAATTTCGTCAGCTCCTGCTTCAATCATAGTAATTTTTTCTTCTGTTGCAGCAACGGTTAGAGTTAATCTTGATTTTTCTCTTTGCTCTACAGTTGGGTTAATAATAATTTGTCCATCTACGTAACCTACGTTTACTGCTGCTGTTGGTCCTCCAAATGGAATGTCAGAGATTGCAAGTGCTGCTGCAGAGCCAATCATAGCACATACTTCTGGGCTATTGTCTTGTTCTACAGATAGAACTGTTGCCACTACGCATACATCATTTCTAAAATCTTTTGGAAATAATGGACGAAGTGGTCTATCAATTGCTCTTGATGTTAAAATTGCTTTGTCTGCTGGCTTTCCTTCTCTTTTCATAAAGCTTCCTGGTATTTTTCCTACTGCATATAATTTTTCTTCATAATCTACAGATAGTGGGAAAAAGTCAATTCCTTCTCTTGGTTCTTTTGATGCTGTTACATTGACCATAACAACGGTATCTCCATAACGAACCATAACACTACCATTAGCAAGTTCTGCAATCTTGCCTGTTTCAATTGTTAATTTTCTTCCTGCAAGTTCAGTTGAGTACGTTTTAAACATAAATTTTCTCCTTTTCTGGCTTTTTGCCTGTTATATTTATTTTAATCAATACTCGTCCTTAGTGTAACCTCTACAATGCATTATAGAACATAATGCATTGTACAAGCTACTAGCTAATTCAAAGTATTGATTGAAAATAGCAAATTAAAAATAGGACGTTTTACTTTATGAATAGCAAAACGTCCTTCTGACTTTTATTTTCTTAGTCCTAATTTTTCAACGATATCACGATATCTTTGAACATCTTTATCACTTAAGTACTTAAGTAAGCTACGTCTTGCACCTACCATTTTTAAAAGACCTCTTCTTGAGTGATTATCTTTTTGATGTACTTTTAAATGTTCTGTTAGTTCATTGATTCTTTCTGTTAAAAGAGCGATTTGTACTTCTGGTGAACCAGTGTCTTTTTCATCTCTTTTATAAGTATTGATGATTTCTTGTTTCTTTTCCTTTGTCATAATTGCACCTCCTATATTTTTTATTTGCCTTAAACTGAGTTTTAGGGCAGGTGTCCTTTCCAAAAACCAAGTATAAGGTAAGCATGCTTATTGAAAGCATAACTATATTATCATATTTTACATCATTTTGCAATAGTTTTTGCAATTTTTATTGCAAAGGTCTGTCCCAAATGGCACAAATGGCAATAATTCTTTTTTTGTTTATTGTATCATTCTTTTCATTGCTTCAATTGTATTTTCACGGCTTCCAAAGGCTGTTAAACGAAAATAGCCTTCTCCACTTGGTCCAAAGCCTGAGCCTGGTGTTCCTACTATATTTTTTTCTTCTAATAATTTATCAAAAAACTCCCAAGAGGTCATTCCTTCTGGTACTTTTAGCCAAATATATGGTGCATTTTTTCCTCCATATATTGTATAGCCTGCTTTTTCTAATCCTTCTCTTATAATTCTAGCATTTTCCATATAATAAGCTATATTCTCTTTTATTTGTTTTTGTCCTTCTTCTGTATATACTGCTTCTGCTGCTTTTTGTGTAATATATGGTACTCCATTAAATTTCGTACATTGCCTACGATTCCATAAAGCATTTAATGAAACTTCTCCTACTTTTAATTCTTTTGGAACTACAGCATAAGCGCAACGAACACCAGTGAAGCCTGCTGTTTTTGAAAAACTTCTAAATTCGATGGCAACTTCTTTTGCTCCTTCTATTTCATAAATACTATGTGGTATATTTTCTTCTGAAATATAAGCCTCATAAGCAGAATCAAAGAATATAATACATCCATTTTCTTTAGCATATTTTATCCATTTTGCCAATTGCTCTTTGCTTAAGACTGTTCCTGTTGGATTGTTTGGAAAGCATAAATAAATCATATCTACTTTTTCTTTTGGAAGTTCTGGCTCAAAGCCATTTTCTGCGGTTGCTGGCATATAAACTACTTTTTCAAATTTTCCTGTATTTTTATCAAATGAGCCTGTTCTTCCTGCCATAACATTAGAGTCTAAATATACAGGGTATACTGGATCTGTAATGGCTATGATATTATCAGTTGAAAATAATTCTTGAATATTACCTGTATCGCATTTTGCTCCATCAGAAATAAAAATTTCTTCTTTTTCTATAGAGATTCCTCTTTTTTTGTAATCCCATTCTACAATTTTTTCTCTTAAGAAGTCATAGCCTTGTTCTGGTCCATAACCTTTAAATGTTTCTTTTCTTCCCATTTCATCAGTTGCTTCGTGAATTGCTTGTATTATTTTAGGTGCAATAGGAAGTGTAACATCTCCTATTCCTAATTTTATTACTTTTTTATCTGGATTTTTTGCTTGAAAGTCTGCCACTTTCTTTGCAATTGTTGAAAATAAGTAACTGTCTTGTAATTTTAAATAATTTTCATTTATTTTTATCATTGTTTTCTTTCCTTTATTTTATATTTAGGTTTTTATTATGGCTTTACCTATAAACCATTTATTTTAATATTGTGACTCTAACTCTCCTTCAAAAACAGTTGTTGCTGGCCCTGTCATATAGACGTGGTTGTCGTCCTTATTCCATTCTATTTCTAATTTTCCACCTAATAGTTCTACTATTACTTTTCTTTCTGTTATTCCATTTAAAATACTTGCAACAACAGATGCACAAGCTCCTGTTCCACAGGCTAAAGTTTCGCCAGAACCTCTTTCCCACACTCTCATCTTAAGATGAGTTTTATCTACTTTCTCAATGAATTCTACATTTGTTCTTTTTGGAAACTCTTTGCTCGTTTCTATAATTGGTCCATAAGTTTCTATTTTAAAATCTGCTACATTATCAATATATGTAATAGCATGTGGATTTCCCATAGATACGCAAGTAAATTTAAATATTTTGTCTAGTGCTTTTATTTCTAAATTTTTTACGATTTCTTCATTTGAAATAACTGGAATTTTACTTGGTTCTAGTATTGGTTCTCCCATATCTACTCTAACTGTTTCTACTTTTCGTTCTTTTACATTTAATTTTAAAATTTTAATTCCTGCTAAAGTTTCAATAGTAATAGTGTCTTTATTGGTTAGCCCTTTGTCATAGACAAATTTTCCGCACACATCTGATACCATTTCCACACATTTCTGCTTCTGTGCCATCGTAATTAAACATTCTCATTTTAAAATCTGCAACATCACTTTTGCAAATTAAAATTAGTCCGTCAGAACCAACTCCAAAATGTCGGTTACTAACAAAGCGAGCTAGGTCAGACACGTTTTCTATTTCTTGCTCATCTGTATAGCAATCCATATAAACATAGTCATTCCCTAGCCCATGCATTTTTGTAAATTTTCTTTTCATTTTATAATCATCCCTTCCTCAAGGTGCAGAATCAGTTAAAAAATTTTTATTATTTTTTAACTTTCTTTATTCCTTAATAGGTACTAATAGTAAAATAAAATGTAATTACATTTTATCGTTTCCTATTGTATCATATACTCTTTTTAAAAGCAATAGAAATTTTTTTGTAAAAGTTGCACAAAAATTTTAAAATAACTATTGACATTTATTTTAAAATTTAGTATACTTAATTTCGTCGAAAGAAAATGGTCGCTTAGCTCAGCTGGGAGAGCATCTGCCTTACAAGCAGGGGGTCATAGGTTCGAGCCCTATAGCGACCACCATTTTTTTATTTACGGCCTGGTAGTTCAGTTGGTTAGAACGCTAGCCTGTCACGCTAGAGGTCGACGGTTCGAGCCCGTTCCAGGTCGCCATTTTTTTATTTATATTTCTGCTTCGATAGCTCAGTTGGTAGAGCAAGGGACTGAAAATCCCTGTGTCAGTGGTTCGATTCCACTTCGAAGCACCAAAAAACAATATCATTAAAATATGGTATTGTTTTTTTATTTGTTGTTGTGAATCGTGAAATCGAAAAGGACGTCTCTCTTGTTCTCTTAAAATTAGCAGTTACAAATCGCAGGCTAACAGAAAAACCAAGCACTGTTTTAGAAAAAGAACTTTTCAAAGAATAAAGTGTTACAGAAACATTAAATTTTTATGACACATATATTTTTATTGTCATATTATTGTTACAAATTGTATTTTGTGATATAAGTTACATATAAAGACTATATATGAAAAGGAGAAAAATATGATATTAGCAATAACACAAAGATATGGATTATCTGAAAAGGGCTCTGAAAAATATTCTATAGATAAAGAATTTAAAGATATATTTGAAAAACTTAATGTATTACTATTTCCAATCAGTTCGCTAACAAATATAGAAAAAGTTACTGAAATTTGTGATGGACTAATTGTTATAGGGAGTCCAATAGATATAAATCCAAAAAATTATAATGAACAACCTATTACAGAAGTCCATAAGATGGCAAAAGAAATTGATACACTAGATTTTACAATGATAAAGGCATTTAATAATGTTAATAAACCTATTTTAGGTATTTGTAGAGGAATACAAGTTATAAATGTTTGCTTTGGTGGTAGTTTATATCAAGATATTCCTAATCACAGATTGCCCTTAAAAGAAAGGCATAATGTAAAATTTGAAAAAGACTCTTTTTTATATGATTGTTATAATGTAGAACAAATGAAAACAAATTCACGACATCATCAAGCAATTAAAGAAGTAGCAAAAGGATTTAAAGTAGTTGCAAAAAGTGAAGATGGCATTGTAGAAGCAATAGAAAATAAAAATATAGTTGCAGTACAATGGCATCCTGAATATATGATGGATATAAAATTTTTTGATTATTTTGTAAATAAAATATGTAATAAAAAACATTAGCAAAGACCTTTATTGCATACTTGAATAGATTTTCTATTAAATAAAGGGAGAGTTCCTCCTTGTTTCAATTTATCTTTAGTGATATAATTTAGAATAAATATAAAAAATAAAGGAGAAAATATATGTTTAAAGCAATTTTATTATTCATAAAAACTCATGCACTAGCAACAGCACTAACCACTACTGTAGTAGTTGGAACAGCAGTAGTAACGCCAATAGCTATAAATAATTACAATTTGGACAAAACCGTAAAAGAAAATTTAGGAATGTTAGTATCAAGTAATTTTAAAGTTGATGATAGTAGTAATATTATTGAAAATGTATCTGAACAAATTGATACAAATGAACCTCTTACTTTTAGAATTGAAAAAATTTATACTGAAACAGAGGGTGGAAATATTGTAAAAGATATGCAAGGTAATGATGCTTATGAGATGACTAGCAATGGCGTAGAATATAAAATAATTCCAAGCTATGACAAAGATTATTCCGAATGGACAAACGAAGAAAAGAAGGCTTATCAAAAAACTTTAAATGAAATTGATAAAATGGGAGAAGAAGATTATCAAAATGCAATAGAAAATGAACGAAAAAATCTGCAACAAGCTCTCCTTGAAGCAGAGAAATTTTCTGCTATCGCTTCAAAAGAGTATATGTTTGATACAGGCCATACTATAAATGGTGGAATGGAATCGACATCAGAATGTTGGTTTTATGATCCTTATACTAATACATATTCTCGGTTCTTTGTCATTGTATGATGGTTTAGTAGAAACGGAAAAAGATAGTCGGTTGTATTACAGCAGAACAATTTAGAAGTATAGTTTACCCAAAATTATTGCAAAAAATTGAATCAACAGAGGGAGAGTATATTAAATCTGGAATCTATTCCCCTAATGAAGCTAAGCAAAAGACAGAAGAAGAATTAAACGAGTTAAATGAATTATATCATCTTTCTGATTAAGTATTTTCTAAATAAAAAATCGAAATTAAAAAGTGAGCCTAGATTTTCTATAAAATGAAAATTTTAAGAATTCTTAGGCTTGACATATTTATATAATACTGAAAGTCCTCTATCAAGGAGAACTTTCTTAATATATTAAAACCCGTATTGAGATAACTTATATCAATACGGGTTCGCAGTTTTGGAGCGATTAAGGAGGTTATCTGCGAAAAATTTTCCTCCCACTTTTTGTTCAAAAAATATTTCGATTAATCAACTGATAAATGTATTATATCGGAAGAATATGACTTTTTCAAGAAATTTTCAAAAAATACTATACTTTTTCTAATTTTTAGTGTATAATTAAAGAAATTAAGGAATACTATACATTGTAGATAGATATTCTACTAGGTCTGAAATAATTTATTAGATTAGGACCTGACCCGTGCTGATGCTAAGCGTCAGTAAAAGCCATTCAAACGAATGGCTTTTAATTTATATTATTGTATTTCACTAACATTACAAGAAGATACAAATATAACATTTTCTTGCAAAATTGTAAGTTATCGTTCTTCTTCATCTTTATCAATTGTTGTTTTTTCTATATTAAAATCTTTATATAATTGGTCTATACCTATTCCTAAAACCCCATGTTTCTCCATATCTTCTAACAACTCACAGAATTCTACTACATCTTGCTTTTCCCCTTTATCAATATATCCTTTTTGAGCTATCATTTTATCTTTATTTGGTCTTTCTAATAGATATACTTTTGTATTTTCTCCTTTAGTCATAGAAGCTCCTAATTCATAAATTGCACTTTCTCCTAAATAAGAATCTTTATTATATATAATATGCGCATCACATTCTCCTATAGCATCAAAATATTCTCTTTCTAACATATATGGATGAACGTTTTCTTCGCCTTCAAACTTTACAAAATCTGAATTATCTATATTATCTATAGTTTTTACTTTATTAGGT
Organism: uncultured Clostridia bacterium; assembly: GCA_947627755.1. Classification (GTDB taxonomy): domain Bacteria; phylum Bacillota; class Clostridia; order TANB77; family CAG-508; genus UMGS1663. The sequence continues at coordinate 20,744 of CANQXD010000035.1, forward strand.
TTTGTTACTTCTATTCCTCGTTCTTCAAGTTCCTTTTTTAATTTCAAAATACCTTGTAAATGTTTTCTAAAACTACCACTTATTACAACTTTCATATTAATCTCCCTTACAACTTACTATTTTTTGTTACCATGATATAGTCTCCATCATATTTTATTGTTATATCCTTTTATTTTTTAACAAATTTATAATATGCCTAAAATCTTTACCCCTAAAGAAAAATGTTTCAGCTTTTGTAAATGCAATATTATTTTTCCTTTTATAGTCTAGTTTATCTATTACAGTTAACATATCTGAAACTTGAAATAATCTCTTCTTTGTATGATCAAAATCTATTCTTCTTTCTACTTTAGGATTACTAGCAAAAAGAGTATCCAATATTATTGCTAGTGTTTCTTGCCCATTATCATAATAAATAACAATTTTATCAAATGAATCTAAATATTCTTTATTATCATTTATAAACTGACCTATTTCTCTAGCCAAAGCAACATTTAATTGCGTTTTCTTATTTATGTATTTTTTATCTATTATAATAGTTCTTATTTTAACTTTTACTCTACTTGAAAAATAAAATATAGACCAAAATATGCTTTTTCTCTTTTCAAAATTGAAATGAGAATAATCGCCTCTTTTTGCAATAAGATATGCTAAATGTATCATACCATTATAATTAAGGCTTTTCAATTTCTCATTAAGGTACTTTAATTCAGTTTCTATTGAATCAGAACTTTCATGTAATGTAAATGATACAGCATATAAATCTGAACTTCCTTTTACAAAACCAAAGTCTCCGCTTTCATCTATAAATATATTTAATCGTTTTATTATAATCACCTATGTTTCTTTATATTTTTTGAATTGATTTTTTTCTTTGGTTTGTCGATATATTTATACCATAAATTTTGATGTTTTACAACAATTATAAATAAAGAAAATGTAAATTTTTGTAAAAGGTTTTATTATTTTCTTTCTAATTTTTATAAAGGGCTTGGGATTTAATCCCATAAACCGAATTTTTCGACTAGTGAGGAAAAATTCATTGCTTGATAGAGTCCCAGTGGGAGTACAAAAATTATTTCAAGCAAAATTTTCCTCTTATTTTTTCATTTTTTATTACTTATTATTGCACCAATTTTATAATTTTCTTGTATAGTTTTTGAAAAA
>CANQXD010000036.1 GCA_947627755.1 uncultured Clostridia bacterium
TGTTTGTTATATTTTTTATTTAAAACATTATATCAAAGGTTTTCTTTTTTTGCATTCCGAAACTATTTTACACTATCGTTTTATTCCATTTTTTGACTAGATTCTAAAAAAATGGTATAATAAAAGTATTAAAAAGACAAAAATAAGAACAAGAAGCCCATATCAAGCACATAGAGAATAGGAGATGAGCTTTATGAATTTGGATATAAGTAGAAAAAATATTTTAGAATATTTAAAAGAATTTACAAAAAGTATTCCTAAGAAAAATTCTTTATTGCATAAACATTCTAATGTAGATATTTCAAAATTAGATGAAATAAGCGATAAAATTTCCTTATTTTATAAAAGAGGAATTTTAATTTCTCCCATGTCCATAGAGAAAGATAGTATCAGTGTTTATATAGAAATTTTAGATTTAGTAAAACAATTTCCAAACAATTTTAAACCAGAAACATTAATAGAAACTGATTTATTGAATCAAACTAAAAGTAGAGGAAATGTAAGAACAATATTATTACCTAGTATTAGAGAAAATAATTCCCAAGTGATGAATCAGTATGACAGTATGGTGGCATATTATTTATTAATGGGTGGAGATAATCCAGTGCAAAGATTTTCAAAAGTTGAAATGGCAATGAAACAATATGGAGTAAAACCAGATATTCGGTATAGCAATTATGAAATATGGAGATGAAATAACAACAAAGTTAGAAGAATTAGCTATATCGAAAGTAAAATCTCCAAAAGAATGGGAATGTTTTAAAAATCAAGTATTACATAGTTTTATGACGGCAGAAAAAATTGGAAATAGAAATGCTAATCCGCAAGAGCATAAACAATGGGAAGAAAGATTAATTAAATTAGGAATACTTGAAAGAAAAATTGATATAGGAGAAAAACAAGAAGTTTCTTTTAAAGAAGAATTAAAAAATATGGCTAGTAATAAAGATTCAAGAGATGATGAACCAAGTACTTCAAAAGTATTAACAGAAGCAGCATTACAAAAGAATGCAGAACAAATTTATGTTAGAACAGGTATGCTACCCATAGGCTATAAAAAAGATGAAAAAGGTAAAATTGTTAAAATTCTACCAAAAATAGAAACTTCTAAAATAGACAGATTATCAGCAGGAAACAATTTGTCTGCAACAAAAAAACAAAAACCACAAGAATTAATGCATTAATTCTAATTCCTATATAGCATAAATAGTTATGAAAAAATAGCGAAAATTCATTTGAATCTTCGCTATTTTTTTACTTTAAGACTTTCTTTTTTGGTCGTTCTTGCTTACTTTGTGTAAATAGATGAACCTATCTTCACTTTGTTAATGCCATCTGCTGAAGTTTCCGTATGGTCAGTTACATAAAAGCACAAATACCATACTTATTAGCCTCCGCAATTGTGAGAGATGTGCCTTCCTCCAACTTGTCATCCAAATGGTATTTACCACAAAACAGTTTTTCTTTGTCTATTGTACCATCCATAAATGGCAGAACTTATTGAAATGTCAAAAAAAACAAAACCAAGTTGCTTTGTTATTGTTTAATTATATAAATTCTAAAATAAGTATGAAATAAATGTTAATAATTATATTTAATAGATTTTCTTAAAAACTTGTATTTTTATGTAAAATGATGTATAATAATGTTAGTAACGTTGTTGTTGCACCTTTGAAAAGGTAAACTTTCGGAGGTGCAAACCTCCGAATGATAATAATTTTAAGGAGGATATGGTTATGATGAAACGGACACTCTTTGTTAATTGTATTATCAGTGTAGTACTAGGAATGACAATAGGCAGTTTTCTGCAAACTGCTGTATCGAAGGGAAGTATGGCACACGGAATATTCTGTATAATAGCAGTTATTGGATTTGTGCTTCACATTCTTTGCGTTTCTAATGACTCCGAAGAATGAACGTTTCTAGCAGATATAGGGACATAGTATTTTTGTTACTATGTCCCTATGTCGTTTATATGTACTGTGAAAAATTTTTAATAAACTACTTGAATTTTTTTTATAATTTGGTAATCTATATATAAATTGATTGATATTTGTATCAATCGTGGGGAGTACTGACGAGTCGTAAATATCTACGTCGTTGGCACCAGTCTAAGTGTTCTTATAGTATTTAATGTCTATAAGAACACTTTTTATTTTTCTTCTTTGTTATCGCTATTTCTTTTCTTTTTAGTATTTTGTTTACTTCCAGTTGTCAATGCTAAAATAGAAGGACTATTTTTAGCAAGTTTCTTTACAGTCAAATCATCAAGATCATTTAATGCAAGTTTTAATTGCCTATCACTTCCTGTTAAAAAGTCACGCATTTTTGTTAAATCTTTTATAATTTTATCAATTTCATCAACAGCACTATTATGTTTATCAATAGCAGCATTATAATGCTTTCCAAATTTATCACGAACTTCATTAAATTTAGTTTCAAAGTTTGCAACATCAACATTATAATTGCGAACAAGTGCAAGTTCTGTTCTAGTAGCAGCAATTTTTGTGTTAACTCCACGAAGCCACATTATAATTTTAGTAAAATCTTGTGGACGTACAACAAACATATCTCTATATTTTGTTGGTGGAACAGTATAAATTCCATCATACATATCGTTATCTTTTTCTAGCAAACTTACAAGTACTGCATATTCACATTTCTTTTGATTTCTATCTTTATCTAGTTCTTTCAAAAAATCTTCATTTTTGTGTTTTGTTTTTGTTTCATCAGCTTCATTTTTCATTTCAAACATAATTGACAAAACTTCGTTTCCTTCATTATCAAATTCTCTATAAATACGATCTCCAAGAGAACCTTCTGTTGCAATTGTATCTTTGCCAAATTGAACAGTTTCAGGTAACGCCATTCGAATTTGCTCAAATGCTAAATCACAATGTCTTTCAAGCGTCTCTCCAAGCATTTTTGTGCTTTGTTTTAGTCTCATATCCTTCAATAAATCAATTTCTTTATCTTTTGTGCTTAATTCAGCTTTATAATTGTTTTCTTTTTCAGTAAATTCTAAAAGCAATTTATTTTTTGTATTTTCTTCAATTGATTGTTTTTCTTCTTCTAATTTTTTTATAGTATATTCTTTATCTATAATGTCTTTTTGATATTTAGACTCAATGGTAGTGGTAGTAAGTTCTATATCTTTTTTTGATTTTTCTTTTAAGTTACTGTTTTCCAATGTTAATTTTTCTAATTGCATTTTTAGTTCAGTTAGTTCATTATTATGTTTTTCATATTCTTCTTTTTGTGTTTCTTCTATTTGTTCTTTTAATTCTTTTTCTTTTTGCATAATAGCAAGTTCTAAGTCTTTTTCTTTTTCAGCAAGTAATTGCGTTTTTAACTTTTTCATTTCTTGTTCTACGTCAGATTGAATTTTGGATTTTACAACATCACTAATGTTAGATTTATCTATATCAAGCTCATGTAAATCTTTTAGTGATATTCTATCACCTTTTTCTGCATCTTCTAATAAAGCTAGTGTGTTTTCATCAATTATTGATACTTTAACTGTTTTCATATTATCACTCCTTTTTATATTAATTAATCATCTAACAAATTGTACTATATTTTTTCATTTTTTTCAAATCGATGGTTTTATATCCATAAATATGTCCATAAATATTGCATTTTACATAAATCTATGTTATAATTAATTTATAAATTTTATTGGTACCCCAATATATTATTATAATTCGGGGGCCAAAGCCTCCGAAAATTTAAGGAGGTAAAAATTATGTCAAATGTAAAAACAGTATGCCCTGAATGTGGAAAAGTAACAATTCATAACAATTTTGAAGGAACCGTAGAAGAGTTCAGCAGCAGCAAAACTAAATGTGATTGCGGCCACGAATACGATAACTTCCCGAACGTTTCCTTAAATGTACCTAAGGAAGAAGTTTCCGCAGTAAACAGCTGACACAACCAAAAAGCGAGCCTACAAATTTTATTAAATTAAAATTTAGGCTCGCTTTATTTTTTATACTCTATGCGGAACTAATTTTTTATTTCATAACCTCGCTCATTACTTTTGCTAAATATTTCATACTATTTAAGCATTGCTCCATAGTATTTCCTGTAGCACCTACTTCAATAATACAAGCTGCTTTTGTTAAATGCTGATTATATCTACTATTTCTTAAAATAATAGGCTTAAATAACCCCGGATATAATTCATTTGCTTTTTCTTGAACTTTTACTGCAAATTTTAAATTTTGATTCCAGTTTGGATGTTCCAAGCCTCCTCCATCTGTTCCTATTACAAACATCATTTGAGCTGCTTGCTCTTCTCCTATTTGTACCGTTGGCGAATATGAATAATCTCCTATAGCATCTCTATGTAAGTCAATTACAACATCAGTATCTGTACGTTCTTTTAACAAATTTGCAACTGTTGTTAATGACCTATCGTAAGAACCACTATAAGCTGGATAATCGTGATACGTATTATCATGAACTACATTATATCCATAGCTTTCAAGCTGATTAGTAAGTTCTGTTCCTACCCTTACTACATTATAATTATAGTCGGTAGTTCGATAAGTTCCTGTTTGTTGATATTGAAAATTTTCACTTGGCGTATAGCTTTCACAAGTATGTGTATGGAAAATTAACACATTTTGATTATTTACGCTAATATTGGGTGTTAACATTTCTTCTGTTAGCTGATAATTTGTCTCATTTTTTACCTTTACTCCGTTATATTCATTAGTAAATTTAGTTGGAACATTACTCTCTAGTACTTGTGTAGGAAGTCCTGTTTGTGCTTGCTCTATAGTAGGTTCTTGCTGTTGTTGTTTTTCCTCTTGTGACTGATTTTCTTCTGCTACTTGCGTTTCTTTTAGTTTTAAATGATTCATAGCTTCTAATTGCATTCCTACTACAAGTCCAAATGGATTAATTTTTTCTATTGTTTCTTCAATATACTGGTTTTGAGAACCATTTACCTGCTTTATTGCTGGAATAGTATCTTCAATACAACCAATTAACTTTTCTTCTTGTATTATTTTGGGTAACTGTATTTTTTCTCTATTAGCAGATGTGAACATTCTCTGGATAAAAAATAAAAATACAAGCAATATGCCAATTTTCACTCCATGCTTTACAATATCTTTTCCTTTTATTACCGTTACATTAACCATTCTTTTCCCCTTTGTACAAACCTCTTATTCATAAATATATGCCTAGACAAAATAATTTATGTTAAAAAAAGGAACTAAAATTTTCTATGCTATAAATAGCTTAAAAATCTTAGTTCCGAATAATTCTCCTGATTTACATATCTTATTTTATTATTTTGATTGTTTCTTCTAATGTTAAAGTTTCTTGTTCTCCTGTTTCCATATTCTTTAATGTAACTGTGTTATTCTGTAGTTCTTCTTCTCCTATTACAATAACATAAGGAATTTCAAGTTTATCTGCATATTTGAACTTAGCTTTTATTTTTTTATCTTCCAAATAAACTTCTGTTGGAATTTCCTGTTTTCTTAGAGTTGTTGCCACTTCTACTGCTTTTGTTTTATCATCTACCATAGAAACAACTAACACTTTTGCAATAGATTTTTGAGCTTCTTGCATTGCTTGTAATTCATTTAATTTATAGAATAATCTAGTAAGTCCAATAGAAACACCTACTCCTGGTAATTTTCTATCAGTATAATATTCTGCTAAGTTATCGTAACGACCACCAGAACATACACTTCCAATTTCACGATAATCATTTAAGAAAGTTTCATATACAGTTCCTGTATAATAATCTAAACCTCTTGCAATAGTTAAATCTACCTTAAATTTACTATCTGGAATACCGAAAATACGAACATATTTTACTACTTCTTTTAATTCTTGTAAGCCTTGATTAAATGTTTCACTTGTAAAATTTAAATTTTCTAAAGCTTGCAATTTTTCATCTGTAGCTCCTTCAATTTCAATAAACTGCATAATTTTTTTAATTTTTTCATCTTCTAACTCTAAATCTTTTAGGCAAGCAATAACATTTTCTTTTCCTATTTTTTCTAGCTTATCAATTATGCGCATAATATCAACTGATTTTTCTTCTACTTGTATTTCTTCGAATAAACCAGTTAGTAGTTTACGATTGTTCATGCAGATGGTAAAGTCTTCAAATCCCAATTCTTTTATTGTATGATAAATAACGCTTGGCATTTCAGCATCATTGATAATATTCAATTCATTATCGCCAATAATGTCAATATCGCATTGATAAAATTCACGGAATCTTCCTTTTTGTGGTCTTTCTCCACGATATACCTTTCCAATTTGGTATCTACGGAAAGGAAAACTAAGTTCGTTATAATATTGAGTAACATATTTAGCAAGAGGAACTGTTAAATCAAAACGTAAAGCTAGATCATTTTCACCTTTTTGAAAACGATAAATTTGCTTTTCCGTCTCTCCTCCAGCTTTAGCTAAAAGTACATCTGCCATTTCAATAATTGGTGTATCAATTGGTAAAAATCCAAATCTTTCATAGCTTTTTTGAATTTTTTCTTTCATTTGATTAAATAAAATTTGCTCTTTTGGTAATAATTCCATAAAACCCGGCAAAGTTCTTGGTTCTACTTTGTTCATGTTATCACTCCTTTTGGTATATCTGTCCCTTTTGGTATATTTTTTAACTTATAAAAATCTAAAAATATTTATATTTTGTTATTTTGTTTTAATTTTCTTTAAAAATTAAATTTATTATATGTTTTCTTTAATTTTCTTCATTTTTCTTATCAATGTCCCTTTAGGAAACGTCCCCAAAGGTACCTAATCTAACCTTGGTCTTAGACCTAAGTATATTGGTTCTTCCTCTTTTATCCTTGTTGATTTTCCATGTCCGAGGGTAAACTATAGTATCGTCTGGTAATGTTGCGAGTTTATTTGTTATTGATGCAATTATGTCTGGAAAACTGCTTGTTGGCAAGTCTGTTCTTCCCCATGTTCCTTTAAACAAGGTATCTCCTGAAAATAGTAAGGCTTGCTCCTTGCAATATAAACAAGTTCCTCCTTTGGTGTGTCCTGGTGTGTGAATGACTCTAAATTCTAGTTTTCCTAAATGAATTGTATCTCCTTCATCTACCCTAGAATCTGCTTCTAATTCGATATCTTCCATTCCAATATAATATGTCATGCTAATTGATGGATTGTATAAACCCTCTGCATCATCACGGTGAATTAGCACTTTTCCACCTTTTTGCTTTTTTAGTTCTAAAATTCCTCCAAAATGGTCTCCATGGCAATGTGTTAAGTAAATATATTTTAACTGGTCAATTCCTAGAGTGTTTAGCATGTCTATTATTTTTTCTGGCTCTCCTCCTGGATCAATGACCATTGTTTCTTTACTTTCTTCATCTTCTACTATATAGCAATTGGTTGGTTCCCCTAAAGCTGTATTTACTTTTATTCTTTTTAAAATCATTTTTCTTACCCTTCTTTTGTATTTATTTCTGTTATTTTTTACGTTTTACTTCATAGACACTATCTACTTTTCTAACTGCTTTTAGTACTTCATTTAACTGTTCTAGATTTTCTACTTCTACTGTTACTTCAGTTATTGCAATTCTTTCTTTGTTTGCTCTTGAAGATACTGCAATTAGTTTAGTTTTTACTGCTGCGATTTGTGTAATGATATCAGCTAATAGTCCGCTTCTATCGTTTGCAAATATTTCAATATCTACATTATATGCCGCTTCTTTTTCTGTGTACCAATATACATCTATCATACGGCTTTCTTCATCTAAGAATAAATCTTTTAAATTGCTACAATCGGCTCTATGAATAGATACTCCCCTTCCTCTTGTAATATAGCCTACAATTTTGTCTCCTGGTACAGGGTTACAGCATTTTGAAAGTTTGACTAAACAGTTATCTATTCCTTCTACTACAACTCCCGATTTTGATGGTTTTCTATTCAATTTTTCTTTGTTTAGTTCTTCTAATTTTTGCTCTACATTTTCTTCTTTGTGAGTCTTTCGATATTCTTCTAGGATTCTAGCAATAATTTTTCCAGAAGTGATGGCTCCAAAGCCAACACTAGCATACATATCTTCTATAGAATTGAACTTGTAACGGTTGAATGCTCCTTGTATGAATTCTGGCTTAAATAATTCGCTATGCTCCATTCCAATACGTTTGATTTCTTTTTCAATTAGGTCTTTTCCTTTTTCTATGTTTTCTTCTCTTAAATTCTTTTTGAACCACGCATTGATTTTATTTTTTGCAGTGGAGCTTTGTATGAATTTAAGCCAATCTCTACTAGGACCTTTGGCATTGTCAGATGTAATAATTTCAACAATGTCTCCATTATGAAGTTTTGTGATAATTGGCATCATTTTACTATTGATTTTACAGCCTGTCATGTGATGTCCAATTTCTGCGTGAATGCTATAGGCATAATCGATTGGCGTACTTCCTCTTGGTAATACTTTGATATCTCCCTTTGGGGTAAATACATATACTTCATCTTCAAATAATTCGGTTTTTAATGTGTTTAAAATCTCTTGTGGATCTTGCATATCCTTTTGCCACTCTAAGGTTTCTCTAAGCCATGCTAGTTTGTCTTCTGAAACAGTAACATTTGCTTTCTTGCCTCTGGCAAAACTTGCTTCTTTGTATGCCCAATGGGCAGCAATTCCATATTCTGCAATACGATGCATATCCCATGTACGAATTTGTACTTCAAATGGTGTTCCCTTTTCTCCAATTAGTGTAGTATGAAGAGATTGGTACATATTTGGTTTTGGTACTGCTATATAATCTTTGAATCTTCCTGGCATTGGGTTATATAGTTCGTGAACTACACCTAAGGCTGCATAGCAGTCTTTGACAGAATTTACAATAATACGAAGTGCAAATAAGTCGTAGATTTGGTCTAAAGTGCAATTGTCTCTTTTCATTTTACGATAAATGCTATATAAGTGTTTTGCACGTCCTGTAATTTCTGCTTCTATTTTTTGTGCCTTTAGCTCTTGCTTTATTTGTTCTTCTATTTTATCAATAAATTTTAATCTTTCTTCTCTTTTTCTATCAATTCCTTCTACTATTTCTCGATAGTCTTCTGGATATAAATATTTGAAGCCTAAATCTTCTAATTCCCATTTTAATGAATAAATACCAAGTCTATTGGCAAGTGGTGCATATAGTTCCATAGTTTCTTTGGCATTGGCAATTTGTCTATCTCTTGATAAATATTTCAAAGTTCTCATGTTGTGAAGTCTATCGGAAAGTTTTATCATAATAACACGGATATCTTTTCCCATTGCTAAGAACATTTTACGATAGTTCTCTACTTGTTCTTCTTCTACTGACTCATAATTTAATTTGCTAAGTTTGGTAACGCCATCTACCATTTCTGCAATTTCATTACCAAATTCATTTATTAAGTCTTGGTGTGTAATAGGTGTATCTTCTACAACATCATGAAGAAGCGCTGCACAAATGGTTGCATCGTCTAAACCTAATTCTGCTAATGTATAGGCTACTTGCACAGGGTGAATAATATATGGCTCTCCTGATTTTCTTAGTTGGTCGCCGGTGGTTATCCTTTGCATAGTTGTAAGCCTTTAAAATTAGCTTTGTATCTGTTTTTCTGTTATTCTTTTTCATTTTGTTTACTATATCTTCTATAGTGTATTGTACTTTTGCTTCTTGCATTTGTTTCACTTCCTTATGTTGACTTTTATTTTATAATTTGATATAATTCTTTCGTAACTATTATGTAATTTTCCTATATAGGAGGATAATCTATGAAAACTTTCTTGATTTCTCTTTGTTGTTGTGTATCAGCAATTTGTGGAATATTTTTAGCAGTTCGTTCATTTAAATATTTCAAAAAATGGGATTTTAAGAGACAACTTATTACTTTTTCTCAATCATATCTTTTCTTTGCAATTTTTATTGCTCTTATAATTCATCTTCTAACCTAAATGCCTTTTTAGGCATTTAGGTTTTTTATATTCTTATTTAGTTTTATTTTAGTACGACTTCCTCAAATCTTTTAAATTGATTTGCACGCTTTGCCTTCCATTAAACTCGTTAATTTCTAATGTTCCTACAACATCAATTTTATCTCCAATTTGATATTCTTCTGCTAAATATCCTAATTGAAAACCAATAGCATCTATATAGAAATTGTTGTCTTGCAAAGTTAATTTAATATGCTTTCCTTCTGATAAAGTTCGAATAGAATGTATTTTTAAATTTTTATATAAAAATACTGGCATTTTATTGGCTTCTCCAAAAGGCTCTAATAAGCTTAATTCTTGTACTGCTTTTAAACTAACATCTTGCAAAGAAATTTCCTCATCAATAGGAATTATCGGTATTATATCACATATATTGCTATTTTGTGCATATTTTTCAAAATCTTCTTTAAAATTTTCAAAATTTTCTTTTTTTAGTCCAACACCTACTGCCATAGAGTGTCCACCATATTTTTCTAAATAGGTATTACATTTGCTTAATGCTTCATATAAATCAAACCCTGGAATGCTTCTACCAGAGCCTTTTCCATCTTCTCCTTCAAAGCAAATAAGGATACTTGGTTTAAAATATAATTCTGTTATTTTAGAAGCTACTATTCCTATGACTCCGTGATGCCAGCCATCACTTCCTAATACTAAAACTTGTTTTTCTTGCTTTTCTTTTTCTACTTGCTCTTTTGCTTGTTCAAAAATTGTTTTTTCAATTTCTTGTCTTTGCTTATTATATTCATTTAGTTTTTCTGCAATTTGTTTGGCTTCATTTCTATCTTCTGTTAAAAATAGTTGTAAGGCCTCTTGCGCTTTTCCTATTCTTCCACAAGCGTTTATACGTGGAGCTAGTCCAAAAGAAATAGTAGTTGAGTCTACTTGTTTATAGCCAGAAACTTCTAATAACGTTTTAAGTCCAATATTTTTCGTTACTTCTACTAGCTTTAAGCCCAATTTTGCAATTACTCTATTTTCATCTATCAAAGGTACAATGTCTGAAATCGTTCCAACACAAACAATATCTAAATATTTCAAATATTCTTTTTCTTCCAAATTCAATTTTTGAGAAAGAGCTTGAATTAACTTAAAACTAACTCCCACTCCTGCTAGTTGATTAAAAGGATATTTGTTATCTTTACGCTTTGCATCTACTACTGCCAAAGCATTTGGCAAAATTTCTCCCGGTTCGTGGTGGTCTGTTACAATGGTTTCTAGTCCTAAGGAATTTGCATATTCAATTTCCTCTATACCAGAAATTCCACAATCTACTGTAATCATTAAGGTATTTCCTTCTTCTACTATTTTTTGAATAGCCTCTTTATTGAGCCCATAGCCTTCTTCTAATCTACTTGGAATATATTCTGATACATTTGCATTTCGTTCTAGCAAAAACTTTTTTAATACAGTAATACTTGTAATACCATCTACGTCATAATCTCCATAAATAATCATTTTCTCTTTATTTTCTATGGCTTTTATAATTCTTTCTACTGCCTTTTCCATATCTGGCATTAAAAATGGATTGTGAAAATCATGTCTAGTTGGTTTTAAAAATAAATCAATCTCTTGTTTCTCTAATAAATTTTTATTCACTAAAATTTTTGCAAGTAAAGTGCTAACATTATATTCTTCTGCAATTTTTTTAACTTTTTCTTCATCTGCAACATGGCATTCCCATTTTTTATTCATAATTTCCTCTTTTTCTAAACAATTTTCTCTATTTTATACTATTTTTCTTTATTTTAAAAGGGGTTTTTTGAATTTTCTTGTTTCTTTTAACTTTTTAATTAATTTTATTTAAGCAAAATTAATTGTAAAATTTTAACAAATAAGATTGACATTTTATTATTTAAGTAGTATTATATAAGTAGCTTAAAAAAGCAAATGTCATATCACTGTTAGACATTATTGCACAAATAGTATGTGTGCCGTTAACACACATACTATTTTTTTATAAAAAAATGAGATAGACCCGTTAAATCTATCTCATTTCGACTATGTATTAGTCTTGCCATCTTTTTTATCTTGTTTTAGTTGGTTGTTCTTATCTTTTTCTGCTAATAACATTTCAACTAATTTTAAGATAATATCACTGTTGGTCATTATTACACCCCCTTTCTACCTTTTAGGAAAAAGGTTAGTTTTAGTATATTATACTTTATGTAAATTTTCAAGTATTTTTTCCATATTTTTCCATGTTTTTAAAATTTTAAAGGAAGTATGAACATACCTCCTTTACTTGCTTTTTATTAAATTTTTAGTACTCCCCCAATAGTTCTGTTCATGGCTTCGCCGTGGTTAGATAGAATGGATGCTCCTCCTGCTAGTACTACTATGTCTCCTTCTTGTACGTAACCACGTCGTTTGGCTTCTTCTAAACCTTCTGATATTATATCGTTTGGCTTGGTTTTATCTTTTATTAAGATTGGTGTTGTGTTCCATGCAAGTGCTAATTGGCGATAGGTTTTTTCATTGTTGGTTAGTGCATATATTGGGCACGCTGGTAAGAAACTTGCAAGCATTCTTGGTGTGTTTCCTGTTTCGGTATATGCAAAGATTGCTTTTGCCTTCATTTCCATAGCTGTTGTTGTTACACTATGGTTTAAGTTAAATTCATAATCTAAATCACTTAAATCGTGCTCTCTTCTGGTAAATCTTTTCCAATATTTAATGTAATCTTCTACTGCACGTGCTATATTGTTCATAGTTTCTACGCATTTTACAGGATATTTACCCATAGCACTTTCTCCAGATAGCATAATTGCTCCTGTAACGTCAAAGATAGCGTTTGCTACGTCGCTTACTTCTGCTCTTGTTGGATTTGGATTTTCTGTCATGGAGTCTAGCATTTGAGTTGCTGTAATTACTAATTTTCCTGCATCATTACATTTTTGTATAAATCTTTTTTGCATGATTGGTACTTCGTAAAATGGAATTTCTACTCCTAAGTCTCCTCTTGCTACCATGATTCCGTCGCTTACTTCTATAATTTCATCTAAGTTGTCAATTCCTTCTTGGTTTTCTATTTTTGAAATGATTTTTATTTTTTCTCCACCATTTTCATCTAGTACTTTTCTTATTGCTATTACATCTTCTTTTGACCTTACAAATGAAGCTGCTACAAAGTCAAAGTCTGCTTTGCAGCCATCTTTTAAGTCTTGAATATCTTTTTCTTTTAATGATGGCAAATTTACATGAGTTCCTGGTAAATTGATGCTTTTTCTATTTCCAAGCATTCCTCCATTCATGACTTCACATACTACATCTTTCCCACTAATTTCTTTTACTTGTAATTCTATTTTTCCATCATCTATTAAAATTTGTGTGCCTACTTTTATGTCTTTATATAGTTCTTTATAACTAACGCTTACTCTTTCTTTATTTCCTATTATATCTTCATTTACTAATGTGAAAATGTCGTGTGCTTTTAATTCTACTGGCATTTGCTCTAATTTTCCTGTTCTTATTTCTGGCCCTTGTGTATCTAAAAGAAGTGCAACTGGTATGTTTAACTCTTTTCTTGCTTGTTTTACTGCTTCTATATATACTTTTTGGTCCTCATAATTTCCATGTGAAAAGTTGATTCTTGCCACATTCATTCCTGCTAAAATTAGTTTTTTTAACGTTTCTACTTCTTTTGTTGCTGGTCCAATTGTGCATACAATTTTTGTTTTTCTCATATTTTTTATTTCCTCCTAAGCATTTTCTTTTTTATTATATTCTAACCGATTTAAATTATATCATTATTATTTTTTTGCTTCAATAGTATTTTCGTTTATTTTTTATTCCAATTTCAATTATAATTGCTTAAATCTATGATTTCTTTTGATATTTTATCTGAAGCGCTTGTAATTTTATGTAAAATATGGTAAAATAATTTCGTTGTTTGCAATATGCTATTAGTAACTTTAAAACCTTGTACTATAATTATAGGAGGAAAAATAATATGAGCAAACTTTATAATCAACTGGCAAGAATAAGAGATGATTTCATTTCATCTAACGAAAGTAAATATGCAAAAGATGTTTTTGAAGAAATTTCTACACAATTGCTGGCTATTGCATTTAAGAACAAACTGCAGCCGGACGAACTGCCCCAAGTATTTCACATTCGCAATGTTCCGCCACATACGATTGAAGCTTTTATGAAGCATCTTGGTACTGATGTGAAGGTCGAAGTTATTTCTAATGACTTTGTTCATGGTAATTGTTATGAAGTTACCCAAATCGTTTCACCTCAAAAAAATGATGGCACTATAAGTTTTCAGCTTGATATTGTGCGGCATTCCTTACTTGCTCGAAACTTTTTTCAGTATGATGGTTCAAAAGGGAAAGAATCTTTAAAGAATCTTTCCAATGCAACTGATTTGCATAGCATTATTATAAGAATTGAAAAAAGTTATAATTGCAGTCAGGTTGATTTCCAGTACGATAATGAAAAAGGTAAATTTGTGCGATTAACTCCGCTTAATCCTTATGAAATTTATTTGGATGAAAAGTGTAAAAAATGCTCTCATCGTTGCAAGGAAACAGAATATTCTGTGATGGATTTTGTTGACCGTTGCAAAGATGTATTTGAGCCTATAGCTGTAAAAACAGCCTAAAAGTAACTCCTACACTATAATTAGTAGGTGCAAAGCTATGAATAAGCTTTAGAAGCATGTAATACTAAGCCTTAAAAAACCTCAGGGAATTTTTCCCTGAGGTTTTTTCTTTTAAATTTTTCCACCACTATTGATATTTAGCTTTTTTATTTTACTATCCATAATTATTGATATTTTTCCTTTGCTTATTTTACTATTCATAATTATTGATATTTATCCTTTGTCTATTTTACAATCCATTTTACTAAATTCAAGTTTTCAGAATCTAATAGCATTTCGTGTTTTGGCATTACACGGAAAGTATAGCCATAATCTCCACCAGTAGTAAGTTCAATTTTTGCTTTGTAAGTATATGTTCTTTCTTCTTCATTTCCTTCTACTAATTCCATTGGAATTACTGCAATTTTTTCTACTACCCCATTTTCTCTAATTCTTCCGTAATATACTTGTGCTTCTATGTTTTCTGGCAAAATATGAGGAAGTTTTACTTTGCAGGTTACTTCAATATTGTTTCCTGCATCCATCACAATGTTATCCAAATTATTTTCTTCTGTAATTTGAATATCTTCCCAGTTGCGATATAGTTCTTGTTTAAAGCTATTGTATTTTGCAACTTCTTCTAAACTTTCATAATATTTATGGTAAAGGTTTGCAAGTGGCATATATAATTGCGTTGTGTAATCTACTAACATTCTTGCTGTGCTATATTTTCCACCTGTTGACATGATAGAATTTTTCATATATTCCATCCATTTTTTAGAGATGCCATTTTCGTCTTTTTCATAATAAGCTGGTATAATTTTATTTTCCAAAATTTGATAAATGCTTTCGCTATCGGCATTATCCTGTATTTCGTAGTTTTCGTATTCTGCATTTGTACCAATTGCCCAACCGTTCTTTTGGTTGTAGCCTTCTGCCCACCAACCATCTAGAATACTAAAGTTTACAGCGCCATTGACAGATGCCTTTTGTCCACTTGTGCCAGATGCCTCCATTGGACGTCTTGGTGTATTTAGCCAAACATCAACACCACTAACTAAGTAACGAGACATAGCAATATTATAATTTTCAAGTAAGAACACTTTTCCTTTAAATTGTGGTTTCATAGATATTTCGTGAATGTATTTGATTAAATCTTGTCCTTCTTTATCTGCTGGATGTGCTTTTCCTGCAATGATAATTTGCACTGGTCTATCTGCATTATTTAGAATTTGTGTAATTCTTTCTAAGTCACGGAATAACAATGTTGCTCTTTTATAAGTTGCAAATCTTCTTGCAAAGCCAATGGTTAATGCATTTGGATCTAATTTTGAAGTAATTTCGTTAATTTCTTCGTAGCGATAGCCACTTCTTCTAAGTCTTTCAGTAATATTTTGTCTTGCTACTTCCATCAACTTTTGTTTTCTTTCTATATGGGCATTCCACAATTTTTCATCTGGAATATCTTCTATTTTCTCCCAAGTGCTGTCTTGGTAAATGTGGTCTTGCCAATATGGCATTAAATATTCATTATATAAATCTTTTAAATTTTGGCAAAGCCATGAACACGTATGAATTCCGTTTGTTACATGCGTAATTGGAGATTCATCTGCTGCAATTTCTGGCCATACATCATTAAATAATTCTCTTGAAACTGCTCCGTGAAGCTTACTTACACCATTTTTCTTTCCTGCTACTTTTAGTGCTAAAATTCCCATATTGAAGCCTGCATTTGGCTTTGGCTCTGGTTCCATTCCCATTCTAAAGAATTCTTCTTTAGAAATGCCTAAGGCTTCCCATTCTTCTTTAAAATATTTTTCTACTAAGTCTAATGGGAAAATATCATTTCCTGCTGGAACTGGCGTATGTGTAGTAAATACTGTTTTAGAAGAAACAATATCTCTTGCCATTTCAAAAGAAACTTGTTTTTCTTTCATTACATTTTTTATTAATTCTATAATTAAGAAAGAAGAATGTCCTTCGTTCATGTGGTAAACGGTTGGATTTAAACCTAAACTTTTTAGTAAGTTTACGCCTGCCATTCCAAGTACCATTTCTTGCTTAATACGCATTTCTTGGTCGCCACCATATAGGGTTGTGGTTACATTTTTATATTCTTCATGGTTTTCTTCAATGTCGGAATCCATTAAATATAAATTAACTCTTCCTACTTGTATTTGCCATACTTTTAAATACAATTTTCTCTTTGGAAATTTTAAAGAAAGTATTAAATCTTTTCCCTCTACATCTTTTACTGCTTTTATTGGAAGAGAAGAAATATCTAATTTTCTATATTCTGTTTCTTGGTCGCCATAGCCATTTATTTTTTGATGGAAATATCCATTTTTATATAGCAAACCAACTGCAACAAGTGGAATTCCTAAATCACTTGCAGATTTTAAATGGTCACCTGATAAAATACCAAGCCCACCAGAATAAATGGATAAGATTTGGTCTAATCCATATTCTGCTGAAAAATATGCAATTAAATCGTTTTTATTTTCTGGATAATTTCTAGAAAACCACGTTGATTTGCTATTTTGATAAGCTTCAAAATTTTCTACCATTTTATCGTAAGCTTTTAAAAAGCTTGGATTTTGAGAAGCTTCTTCTAATTTTTCTTGAGATACTAATTTTAAAAATTTGACTGGATTTTTTTCAACTGTTTCCCATAAATCTCTATCTATTTGTTTGAATAGTCTTAAAAATTCTGTGTTCCAAGACCACCATAAATTATTTGCAATTTTGTCCAATTCTTCAATTCTTTTTGGTAATTGTGGATTAACCGTGATTTTATTAAACACGTACATGTTTATTTTCCTCCTTTGTAATTCTAAAACATAATTTTTCATTGCTAATTTTTAATCTTCTTAAATGAAAAATTTTTCTTCTTTTGATAGATTTATTATCTAGCAACTTTCCTTTTTTGTCAAACCTTTTTTCCACTTTTAAAAAATTTTTATTCTTTATATGTTTTTATTTATTTTTATAAAATTTTAATTTTTTAGGTTTTTTAATTATATATGCTTTCTTAATTTTGATTTTTATAAATTTTTTACTTTCTTTTTATACCTCTTATAAGATTTCTTTTTTATTATATTCTTCTGGCTTTAAACCAACTGTTCCTCTCATGTAATCAAGTAATAGAACAAAGCAAACAGTTGATATGCAACCTATAATTATAGTTGTATAAGCTATTGGAAATGCATCTACCATATATGATGCACCAAATACTAGAATAGAAGCAATGAGATTTTCAATTAGATTATTTACAGTTGCAATTTTTATTCGTTTTTCGCTATTTGTGAAATTATTCATATATTGCTTTATTAGTACATAATATGGTCCTCTTACTGCATGCTGTATAACAAAGAAAATTAAAACAAGTATAATGGTAACAGATTTGTTGAAATTACACAATAATATCGCTCCTACCATAATGAAAGAAATAACAAAAGGAAGTGATAAAACAGTAAGGGTTTTATTACGATATTTTTTATGTATTTTTTCTTGATTTTTTGCAGTAATGCCTAAAATAATTCCAAAAGTAGCAATAATAATTCCAAAGTATTGTTCTGGCACGCCTACTTCAAGTAAAATAGTATTTCTGATATTTTGCAAAATTTTAATTGCTCCTACAAAAATAGCATTAAAAATAAGCAAACTTTTTAAACGTTTTGATTTAAACGCATTTTTAAATCCATATTTAATATTTTTAATTTCTTCTTTAATTTGCATTTTTCGTTTTCCTATATGGATTTCTTCAAATTTTGTAGATAAAAATAGTGCTATTACTAAGATTCCAAAACATAGTATCATAGGAATATAATGATTTACAACAAATAGGAATCCAGAAAGTACCGCTGAAATAGCATCAATATAATAATACTTTGACGTTGCTTTTCCATCTATTTTTGCAAAAATTACTCCCCTTGTTTCTCCGTGTTCCAAAGAATCATATAACATATCTGTTTCGCAGGTACCTTTGATGACATAAGCAAAAGCGCCTAACACTTGTGAAAGTAGCAACATTTCAAAATTAGTAGCAAACATAATAATTAAAATGTGAATTACTAACACAAGATTAGCAATTACCAAGCTCTTTCTTTTTCCTATTTTTTGAATAAGCAAAGTACATGGTATTTGCGTGATAAATTTAAATAAAATATAAAAAGCATCAAATTGCAATGCTTGCGCTGGAGTACACCCTTTTTCTATTGTTAAGAATAAATAAATAATGGCATAATAGAATAATAAATCCCATGAAAGCATTTTGTAAATGGGATATAGTTTTATATTATTTTCTTTTTTTCTTTGTAATTCTTTTTCTTCTTTTGAAACTTCTCTTATTTCTTCTATTGTACCTTCGGTTTGCATTTATTTTCTCCTATTTTAATTCTATTTGCATTATAACAAACCTTATTTTTTTGTGCAACCTTTTGCATGATATTCTTTACATTTTTGTTCTAATAATGGAAAATTGCAACATAATTTTTTGAAAAACAAATAATCATAATGTTCTATATTTTCTAGTACTTTAAAAATATTCTCTACTTTTTTTACGATTTCTTGTTGAATATTTTTAGAACGCAAATATCTTATTTCATTCATATAATAATTACTATATTTAGAATTTGAGATATCAGCTATATAGGCATCTTCCAAATTTACTGGTATCATATTATTAAGTAAAAGTTTTGCAATCGTTTTTCCTTGTATGTTTATGTTGATTGTTAGTTTTGAATTTGTCTTTTTATGAATTTTACTAGTAAATGGAATATAATAATCAATATTTTCTTTTTTCACTAAAATTCCATAAAATTTTCTAGTATCTTTTAGACTTACTTTTTTATCATATTTCGATAAAAATTTTAGATATTGCGATGAAATATCATACATTTTTAATTCTCCATTTTTAATTTGAATCAATATTTTTCTCCTTTCAAACAAATAAAGGCTACTATACGTTAATCGTATAATAGCCCCTATTTTAAATCGTCCACTAAAGCAGGACCTCTCTCATTTTTAATCGTCTACTAAGGCAAGACCTCTCCAATTTAAATCGTCCACTAAAGCAGGACCTCTCTCATTTTGATGTAAAATATAACATCTTTCTTAGTATATTGATTATACTATATTATATTCTTATTTTCAAGTATTTTACATAATTTTTTCAAAAATAATATTCTTCCATAATATCTTGCATACAGGTAACACATTTGGCACCTTGCTTTATAAGTTCATTTGTGCCTTCTGCATTTTTATTTGTAATATCTCCGGGAATTGCAAATACCATTTTTCCTTGTTCCAAAGCAAAGTCTACAGTTGACATGGTGCCACTTTTCTTTTTTGCCTCTATTACAATAACACCAGAAGATAATGCACTAATAATGCGGTTTCGAGCAGGGAAGTTCATTCTTTCTGCTTTCGTTTCTGGTGGATATTCACTTACAATTGCGCCACCCTTTTCTACAATTTCTTTTGCTAGACTTGTATTTTCTTTAGGATAAATGCAATCAATTCCGCTTCCTATAACTGCGATTGTTTTTCCATTTTCCTCTATGGTTGCTCTATGCGAAATGCTATCAATGCCTCGTGCCAAACCACTAATGGTTATAATATTTCTTTTTGCTAGTCCTTTTCCTATTGCTGTTGCTACTTTTCTTCCATAAGTAGAATTTTCTCTACAACCAATCATAGCTAATGAAAATTCATTTAAAATTGATTTATTGCCTTTCACATACAAACTAATTGGTTTATCATATAGATGCCTTAAATTTTCAGGATATGCTTTGTCTTGTAAAGTAATTAGTTCTATTCTTTCTTCTTTCATTTTATTTTGTATTTTTTCTAAATTTTCTTTATATTCTTGTTTTAAAATCTCCTCTGCTAGTTTTTCTCCTATGCCTTCTACCTGTTTTAATTCTTCTTTTTTTACTTTCCATATTTCTTTTGGATGATGATACATCTCTAATAGTTTTTGCGTTTTTATGCTTCCTAATCCATGTATTTTTGATAACCATATCCAATATTTTAAATCTTCCATTTTTACTATCATTCCTTTCTTGCCTTCGCTTCGCTCAGTCTGCGAAAGGCACAAATCTGTATTAAAAATTCTTA
>CANQXD010000037.1 GCA_947627755.1 uncultured Clostridia bacterium
TCATTTTTCATTTTCTGCTATTTCATTATATTACTTTTTTATTATTCGAGCAACACTTTAGGCGAATTGAGGTAAATATTTTTTTAATGCAGCGACTTGACATGGTGTACCACTAAAGAGAACATTTTTTTGATTTTTTAAATCTTTTTTTATATTATCATATATTGTTCCCATTAAGCTTTTTACATATTTAGAACCCTGCAATTTTTTTAAATCATCTATATTGTCAACTCTAGTATGTTTAACAGTTAATTTACCATTTTCTTTTTCCATTGAGCTACCATAAACAATACCACCACTATTTATAAAATTAATTGCTATAGATGAAAATATACCACCTGATGCAGATTTATTTAATATATCATCTTCTTTATTTCTTATTGCAGCATAGACTTTTATTGGACTTCCCTCAAGTTTATCATTTTGATAAGCACATACTTTCTTACATAAACCACAATTTATACATTTTTCTTTATCAATTCTTGGATATAAAAATCCATATTCATCTTCTACCAATGAAATAGCATGTTTAGGGCAAATATTCATACATGCTCCACATCCTGAGCATTTTTCTTTTGAAGGAAATAAATTATCTTCTTCCATCTTTTTTAAATTATTTAATAACCACTCCATTGACTTCTGCCTTTCTATATTTAGTTTTTCATTTACGAATTCATAATCAATATTTTTATTAACTATCTTCAAATCATTTTCATTTTTAGCTACTCTATTATCTAAATTTAATAATTTTAAGATACTTTGTAATCTAGTACTAAATTTATCAGGATATACAATAACAAATTGTTTATTAAATATTAAAGAAAAGGCTGTTGCATGAAATGAATCACTTATTACAAATTCAGCATTATCAATTAGTGCTAAAAAATCTTCTACTTTAGGATTACAATACATCTTTCCTTTTCTATAAAATTCATGTAATTGATATGATAGATATTTTACTTTTAATCCAGTTTTCTTGGATAAATTTTTAGCATAATTATCCATTTTTTTATTTCTATTTAGATTATATACAAGTATATATTTTTCATTTTTAAATTTATTAGATGATACTTCACGCCATTCATTAGAAGTTAATAATAAAGTTGGATCTAAAACATTTACTGTATTTTTAATTCCTAAATCTTCACAAATTTTTACACCGCTCATTTCTCTAAGTGAAATATAGTTATATTTTGACAAAAGCTCTTTAGTAATTTTTTTTCATTATCGTCTAAGTGTGACTTACCAAATGATGCCGCATATGCTATTTTTTTCTTAATATTTGGAAAATTCAAAAACAAGCACTCATCTATTCCATCATTCCAAGAAGAATTCCAAACTTGATCTGAACCAGTAACATAAATATCATTATAAGGTAATTGCTCCTTTAATTCATCATAATTTCTATATTGTTGTTTAGATAAATTTAAATGTTTTTTTACAAACTTATTAAAAGTTTTAAATCTTAAACAATACGAAGGAAATATTATAATACGCGCTATTAATCTTAAAATAAAACTTTTTTTTAAATATTTATTTTGATTTTTAACTTTACGAAGCATACCAATTTTAGTATAGCGTTTAGGATAATAGTCTATCAATTCAACTTCATAGTTATTTTTTTTTAATATTTCTTGAGTTGCATAAGCTTGCAAAACAGAACCATAATTTTAACTCTATGCAATGTTATTAATCCTAATTTAATCATATTATCACTACCTTAATAAAGAATTTATAAATTATTAATTATTGTTATATATATTTATATACTATTATAATTACAACTTGACATTTTGTTGAATTTCTAATATATTTTGTATTTTACTATAATTATCTTGGATTTTCAACTTATTTGAACAAACCTTTGAATATATTAATTAGTGTTTTCATAAATTAAAAAAAGTGTTACAAAACACTTAATTAATATCTGTTCTTTTAGCTACAATTAAAGATCCAATAAAGAATAGACTAAACATTATTATAATTAAAATTAAAATTAAAATCCACTGCATAACATCCCCACCTGTTATGATATTATATCCAGATTTAATTTTTTTATACAATATATTCGACTATATATAACAAAATTAGTCACGATTATAAATATCTCTAATATATACTTTATCTTTAACTTCATCTAAGACTTTTTACTATTTAATATATTAATATAACTACCTAATATATAATCCCATTCATTCGGAATAAATTTTTCAAAACCAGAACCTGGATAAAAAGTTAATTCTCCAAAATAAATTTGATTATTTATTTCATAAAAATCAACCCTAATAAAATCAATATTTTTAGACAATTTTTCTGCAAGCTCTTTCATTTTATTAAAATTAGTTGGTTTTTTAATATCTTTATTTAAAGTTCGGTGATTTCTTTTAAAAGGTAATCGTTTCCAATTATTATCAAATATATCTATTGCTAATCCATCTTTACTTCTCCTTTGTGAACAAACAAAAATACACTTAGCTTTTCCATTAAAACACATTACCTTATAATCAGTTAATTCATTTTCTATAAATCTAACTAAAATATAAACATTACCGCTAATTAATAATCCCCCCCCCCGAGGTAATTTTATCCAAGACCCTAATTCTTCTCCAAATTCTTCTGGAATAAATTTTTCATAACCACTTCCATGATAAAAGGTTAATTCTCCAAAATAAATTTTATCATCAATTGAATAGAAATCAGTTCTAACATGAGGTATATCTTTAGATAATTTTTCAGCCAATTCTAACATTTTATTTAAATTCTTAGGTTTATTAATTTTGACATTTTTATCTGTTGGATATTGAATTACAGCTTCAATGTAATTCCAATCAGTATCATATAAATTTCTTTTATGCTCTATAAATCTATCAAAATCTACTTGAATAATTTTTGCTTTACCATCAAAATTAAATACTTTATAATCTTTTAATTCTTTTTGTGATTCATCAACCATATATTTTTCAATTATAATACGAGGTTTTACATTTTTGTAAGGCCATTCTCTACCAGAATAAAAATAATTTTTTTTTAAACTTTTTTCTATTTTTTTCTTGGTTTCTTCAATATCTAATTCTTTTTTATCTTTTACAATTACTACTCCTCCACTATCATGAGTACACTTAATTACAAATTGATTTGGTAATTTTTCAAAATCAATTTCATCAAAATGATTATATACACCTAATGTTGGAATAATATATTCTTCACCAATTATAGATGCCACATATTTTTTAGCTTCATATTTATCCACCATAGTTGTATATATAGGTTTGCGATCATATAGTTTTAACCATTGTAATTTTTCATTAAATGTTTTAGGATCTTTTAAATCTAATTTTTTTCTAAGACATAACCTATATTTCATTTTTAAAAATGTATAATCATTCAAAAAATTAAAATAGCCTTTATTCATCATATAAATAATTATTTTTCTTAAACTTATTTTTTTCACTTTTAATCACTCTTTCATATTTAGTCACGATTATAAATATCTCTAGTATATACTTTATCTTTTACCTCATCTAAAATTTTTTCTTGTCTATTTGCTAAGATTACATCAGATATTTTCTTAAATTCATTAAAGTCCTTAACAACATTACATTCAGCAAATAATTCACTTTCTAAAGTTGGTTCATAAATTACTACTTTAACATTATTATCTTTTAAATATAAAATAATATCTTGAATAGCACTAGCTCTAAAATTATCAGAATTAGTTTTCATTGTTAAACGATATACTCCAACAGTTTTAGGTTTTTTATTCATTATCATATTTACAATATGTTCTTTTCTGGTCTGATTTGATTTAATTATTGATTCAATTAAATTTTCAGGTACATCTTTATAATTAGCAAGTAATTGTTTAGTATCTTTAGGTAAACAATATCCTCCATAACCAAAACTTGGATTATTATAATTATTACCTATTCTAGGATCTAGGCAAACACCATCAATAATAGATTTAGTATCTAAACCTTTAATTTCGGCATATGTATCTAATTCATTAAAATACGCAACACGTAAAGCTAAATATGTATTAGCAAATAATTTAACTGCTTCAGCTTCTGTACTATTCATAAATAATACTGGTATATCTTCTTTTAAAGATGCATCAATTAATAAATTAGCAAAAGTTTTAGCTTCTTCATTTTTACCACCAACAATAATTCTTGATGGATATAAATTATCATATAAAGCTTTACCTTCTCTTAAAAATTCTGGAGAAAAAATTAAATTATCAATATGATATTTTTCTTTCATACTTTCTACAAAACCAACTGGAATAGTTGATTTAATAACCATAGTACAATCTTTTAATCCCATACTAAGTACTTTTTCAATAACATCTTCAACAGATGAAGTATCAAAATAATTTAATTCTTCATCATAATTAGTTGGTGTTGAAATAATAACATACTTAGCATCAAAAAAAGCTTCACGATAATCTAGAGTTGCTCTTAGATTTAAATTTTTTTCTTTAAAAAACTTTTCAATGTATTCATCTTTAATTGGCGATATACGATTATTAATCATATCAACCTTTTCTTCAATAACATCTAAAGCAACTACTTCATTTTTAACACTTAAAAGCGTTGCTAAAGACAATCCTACATAACCTGTTCCTGCTACTGCAATTTTCATTTTACATCTACTCCCTTTCAATTACATAATTTTTTTTAATATCGTACAACAATATTTATTGATTATCTATTTTATTATTTTTAGGTATTTTAATATAACTTAAAATAATGTTTAATATCTTAGCTATAAAAATACTTATAATAATAAATAAAACAGTAAAAATAGCTATTGTACTAACCCTAGTAGGTTTTAACAATTTTTGCAAAACATATAAAAGTGTTACATGAGTTACATAAATTTCTAAAGTAAATTCACTTAAAAATTTCAAAAACTTTTTTATTTTTTTCAAATCAAATAGTTCAAAAATAATATTTAAAACAAATATAACCCCTAAAGATGCACCCCCTAAATAAAATCTTGAAAAAATAGGTGAATACATTTTCAAAATTGAAACATTATTTATAACATAAAATAGCGGCCCATAGCTTAACAAAAAAATCAAAAAGAATAAATATATGTTTTGATTAATAGGTTTCTTTTCATATACTAAAGGTCCTAATAACCCCCCCCCCACGAATATTGGAATTCTTAACAAACAAATTTCATAACTATTAAATAAGGTTTTGTTAAATGTCAAAAAAAGAAACAAAGAAATTATATATATTCCTAAGCCAGCAATTATTGTTTTATATTTTTTTTCTTGCAAAAATTTGTAAATTATTGGATATATAAAATAACATATTAATATGCAAATTATAAACCAAAACATATTTAAACCTTTTCCTAAAAAAAATATTTCATGAAAAAGAACATCATAATTTTTTTCGATAATAGCATATTTAAATATCATACATGGTATGCAAAAAAATATATATACTTTTAAAATTTTAGTAATTCTTTTCTTAAAAAATTCTTTAAAATTTTGTGATTTTTTTATTGAAAAATAAGAACAAATTCCTGCCATAAGTAAAAATATATCTACACCAATGTTTCCCATTGAACCTATAAAAACACTAGTCCAATTGAAATTGATTTTCTCAAATGATTTAAAAATATGATACAAAATTACCCATAATGCTGAAAAACCATATATTTCATTTCGATATTTGCTTAAATTGCCCCAATTAAATATTTCCTTTTTCATAATCTTTACTACTCCTTTGCTTTATCATTAATTAAAATTATCAATAAATACTTTTTCGTTTTTATCACTTTCATCAACTAATAAAGAATTACTAAGATTTAATTTATATATATCCTTTTAAACTTTCATTAAAATTGATTTCACAAATGATATTACCGATACCATAATACTTTGTCAAGTATTTTACTGCTATTTAAATGGTTATAATAATATCAAATTACTTCTTATTATTAGTTATAATTTTAAACCTTTATTAAAAATTATAACTTTAATAGCTCATCTAAAATATTCTTTGAAATATAAGGAACTTGATTATACATTTCCTCACCAAAATATGTTTTAGGATAAGCTTTTGTACCAATATTTATTTTTATTTCTATTAAAGCTGGCTTGCTCTTATCATATGTTGTTATTATTTTTTTAAATTTATCTAATGTATTAACTTGATAAGATTTTATTCCATAAGCATCTGCTATCTTGCAAAAATCTGGTGCACTATATCCACCTTCATAACATGCTCCATAATATTTATTATCAAAAAAATCACTTTGTTGTTGATGAATTAATCCTAAAGATTCATTGTTAAATACAAAAATAGTTATAGGTAAATTTTCATGTTTTAATAATTGAAGTTCTTGAATATTCATTTGCAATCCACCATCACCTACTATAACATAAGTATTTTTTTTATTTGCAGAAATACATCCTCCAATACTAGCTGGTAAAGCAAAACCCATTGCTCCAAGACCTCCAGAAAAAATAATTTTTTGATTTTTTTTAATTTTTATAGAATGAGCAGCCCACACTTGATTTTGACCAACATCTACAAAAATATTACTTTCATCCTCTGTAATTTCATTTATCAATGAAATATATCTATTAGGTAACCATTCTTTTATATCATTATCTATATTCTTAAGTTTATCTTTTATTTGTTGACATATATTTAACCAGTCCTTTTTTTCATTAATTTGTTTATTTAACAATATTACATTCATTTGTTTGATTAATTTATTTACATCTATATTATAAACAATATCATCACTATGAATTGGTAATTTTAATTCTTCTTTATCTATTTCAATTCTTATTATTTTAGCACTTGGATTAAAATTATTTCTTTTAATACCTATTGTTCTGCCATTAAGTCTACACCCTAAAGAAACAATTAAATCAGCTTTTTTATATCCAATTAAATTAGAATATCTTTGTCCATAAGCACTACCCATAAATCCAAAATTATATGGTGAATCATCTTCAATTAAACTTTTACCTAACATTGAATATATAACAGGTATTTTTAATTTATTAATTAAATTTCTTATTTCACTAATTGATTTTTTATCTTTTTTTATTCCGTTTCCTAAAAATAAGACAGGTCGTTTACTATTTTTTATTTCATTCAATATATTTTCACAAATACCTAAATAATCAATATCTTTTTTTTCTTTTGGAATTTCAAAATGTTTTATTTTAGTAATATCTATATTACTTTTTTGAATATTCATTGGTAAATCTAATAAAACTGGACCAGGTCTACCTTCTTGCATTATATATAATGCTTTTTCTAATTCATAACTAATATCATTTTCATTTTCTATTTTTACTGCATATTTTGTTATAGGTTTTATTATACTAACTATATCACTTTCCTGAAATCCCTGTTGTCTAATAGAATTAACATTTGTATATTCATAAGTATTTAACTGCCCTGTAATAAAAAGAACAGGTACGCTATCATAAAAAGCATCAGCAATTCCGGTTATAAGATTAGTAGCACCTGGGCCACTGGTAGAATAAGCACAAGAAATACCACCGCTTGTTTTAGCATAACCAACAGCCTCTAAAGCAGCACCTTGCTCATTGTAACATACATGATTTTTTACATCTTTATTCTTGCCAATAGCATCAACAAGATATGAAATCATTGTTCCTTGATATCCAAAAAAATCCTTTATTCCGTTTTCTTTTAAATAATTAACAATATAATCACTTACTCGCATTATATCCTCCTTAAAAATAATCATAACCACCATTTATATCAATAGCTGAGCCATTAATATATTCATTATTAATAATTTCCATACAAATACTAGCAACTTCTTCAGGTGTTCCAAACCTATGAAGTGCAATTTTATTATTAATTCTCTCATAGCTTTCTTTAGTTCTATTATGATGATATGGTGTTTCAATAAATCCCGGACAAATAGAATTTACAGTAATTTTATCTTCACAAAAATATTTCACTAAACTTTTTGAAAGTGCAATTACACCAGCTTTTGAAACATTATATACTAAAGAAGTACTATGAGGATATTTTCCCATAATTGAACTTAATAATATAATTCTGCCTCCTTCAATTTCATTATTTTTAAGATTTTCACTTAAAGATTGAATAATATAAAAAGGGCAATTCAAATTAATATTCATAGATTTTTCCCATGTTTCCTTAGTTATTTTTCCAAATTCACTTTTATCAATAATTCCACAATTAAGAATTAAAACATATATTTCATTTGTAATTTGTTTTACCAAATTACAAAATTCAATAGCATTTTCATAAGTGTCTAAACTTTTTTTTATACAATATATTTTATCTTTATACATATTGTTTTTTTCTAAAAATTCATTATAGGCTTGATCATCACTTGAATAGTTAATTATAACTGAATAATCTTTTTTTAATAATGATTCTGCTATAGCACGCCCTATTCCCTTTGTCGATCCAGTAATAACAGCAAATTTTTGTTTCATTTGATTTCCTCCATTACTTTACTTACAAATTTAGATTCTGATTCAAATATTTTTTGATAATTATCATTTGTTGTTATTGTATTTAAAAAATCTGATAATTCATATCTAATTCCTTCTTCATCAAAATCAAAAGAATATTTTCGGGTTTTTTCTTCATTATATACTGTATAAACTTCTGTTTTCCACCATGGTTTTTCTACAATTACATATCCACTTGTTCCAATAATTGTAATTTCATCATTTAATTTCATATTTTTAGTAACTTGCAAAGATGCTATTGAATTTTTAAATTTTATATTAATTTTTCTATATGTTATTTTATTTTTTTCAACAACATCAAATTTGTCAACACTTAAATATTCGGCTTCCATAATTTTAGATATAGCCATTAAAGGATAAACTAAAGAATCATTAATATCATTTTCTATTCTACTATAAGTTATATCCATACTCTTAATTTTTCCAATTGTTCCAGCTTTTAACATTGAAGAAAGTCTGGAAAATCCAGGACTGTATATAGTTGTAATAGCTTCAAATAAAATCAAATTATTTTTCTTTGCTAAATTATATAATTCATAAATTTCATTTTCTGTCAAGTTATTGTTTCTTTCAAATAAAATATGTTTTTTATTCTCTAAAGCCGTTTTTATATAATCATATTGATTAGCTATTTTAGAAATATAAACTGCATCAATACCATTTAAAAAATCTAAATAATTAGTTGTATAACTTTCTAGCATATTTTCTTCAAAAACTTGTATAGCTTTTTCTTCATTTAAACTAAATGATTTTGTAATTTCCAGTCCACTTACATATTTACTTTCTTGAATAATATTTTTAGAATTTTCAACATTTCCAACATAGCCCATCTTTAAAATGCCATAATTTTCATTTCTTAATTGGGTACTGGAAACGCCTTTTGTTCTTTCAAGATATGTAACTTTACAATATTCTTTTAAATAATCGAATTTTCCTAGCCAGTCTGAACCCAAAACAAATTCATCAACATTATACTTAATTATATCATCTATTTTTTGTCCCATATATTCTTCAACAATAATTTTATCGGCTAAACCTGTTTTTTTTACGTTTTCTATTCTTTCACTTAATGATTGTTTAACATTTAATTTTCCACGAGCTTTGTCATATGCATCAGAGGTTACTCCAACAATAAGATAATCCCCTCTTTCCTTTGCACGTTTTAAAATATTATAATGTCCGGTGTGAAATAAATCATACGTTCCATAAGTAATTACTACTTTCATTTAAATATCTCCTCTTTTTTCAATAAATATGATATCAAATTTCTAGAGAAAAGTCTTTAGTTTTTGAAAAATAAATATTGAATTTACTAATTCTTATAATAAAAAAATCTAGCCCTTTTATTTACTAGATTTTTCATTATCTTCAATTTTAGAACGAATTAATCTATTATAACTATGCAAAACTTCTTGTATTCTTTGATTTAAAGGAGGTATTTTATTATAATCGCCGTATTGATCTGTTAATATTTCTTCATAGTTAATAGGAATTCTTAATTCATGATTTGAATCAATTTTCTTTAAAACTGTATTCCATACATCTTTTGATTTATATACAAATAATCGAGAAGCTGCATCAGCACGTATACTATATTCAGAATTCATAGAAGAATTTTGACATAAAGAATAATATTTTTTTAATATAGGTTTTATTGGAATTGGTAATACTAGAATTCTTTTTAATATCATTTTAAATTTAGCTTTTGGCTTTTTATACCCCGCAAATTTAATATTACGATATTTATATACCCTAATAAGAGACACGATTCTTAACTTTTTAGCCATTTTCATTCGTTTTTTTTCATCACTAGGAGCACCTGTTAAAAAAAATATATCAACATGCAAAGCATCTGTTAAATAACCAACTGGAGCTAATCTAATAGACACATGAGGACATTTTTTATTATTACTTATATCATTAATATAAAATTCTTTAGGTAAATC
This sequence comes from uncultured Clostridia bacterium, assembly GCA_947627755.1. Lineage (GTDB taxonomy): Bacteria > Bacillota > Clostridia > TANB77 > CAG-508 > UMGS1663. Next base: position 10,465 of record CANQXD010000037.1, read on the forward strand.
TTTGTTTAAACATTTTACTAATTGTTCTCTTTTTTCAACAGGAACTAACACATCTACATCATAATCCCATGGAATTTGTCCATTATTTCTTATTAAACCTAATAAAGAACCATAAGCAACAATATATGGTATTTTGTTTTTTTCACAAACATTATGAAAAGCAAATAAAGCTTTTAATGTAAGTTTTTGATATTCTTGAAATTCACTATAAATTTTTTCAAAATTATCAGGACAAATGTTAGATCCTAAAACTTCATTTAAAAACTCTTTATTACTTTTTAATAAATTATTTTCTTCTTTTTTCATAAATCAAGCCTCAATCCTTTTTAAAATTATTATATTTAAAACTTATCATTTTTTCTTTTTATTTAACATTTTTTTTAATAAATCATAACCATTAATTAAATCTTTTTTATAAAATATAAATGATGTAATAAATACTGTAAAAAGTGAGATAGCAAATAAATATAAACTCATTTTTAACCAAATCATCCAACTTATTACTTCAAAATTAATTAAAATTTTTTGAAATACAAATATAAGTACAAAACACCCAATTGCCCATATTAATTTTTCTATAAATTTACGATTACTTCTTTGAACTAAATTTTTGGAAACATATAGTTCATATTGTATAGTTCTAAACATATTAGCAAATAGTGTACCTATTGTAACACCTACTAATCCTAATGGTTTAATTAAAACTAATGATATTAATAGATTAAAAGTTGCTTCTAAAATTGCACCTTTTTTAGTTTCTTTATATTTTCCGGCAGACTGAACAGCGATTAAATATGGTGTTCTTAAGCAAAAAAATGCTGAAGAAAAAACAGATAAGAAAGCATAACAGGGAACTAAATAATTAACATCATTAACCCCTGAGGTATATAATTTAACAAAAGGTAAAATTAAAAATGCAGTACATGAAAAAACAATAATAATAAACACAAAATTTAAATATTCAAAGAGATTAAAATTTTTTGAAAAAGATTCCTTTTGACCCCTTGCCCATAAATCACCAAATGCACCTTCTAATCCACTTGTAAAAATGCTTGATAATTTTCTTAAGCCACTAAAAACTAAATTATATACTGAATAAACTGAAACAATCTTTACATTTTCAAAAATTGATAATAATAATACATCAGTATTGTCATGAACGATATTAGCAATAGAATGAGCCATAACATCTTTTCTTTGTTCTAAAACAACATTGTCACCATCAATTTTTTTAATTATTTTATATTTTTTTACAATTATATAATTTAAAATAATTGGTCCAGCTGCAAAACAAATTGCAGCACCAAGTTTAACAACCTGAATACTAAATCCAGTTTTTATTAATATTACTGAAATTACTGTACTCACAATTTTAGTAAATATTAAGATAATATTATAAATATATTTACTTTGATTTGCACATAAAAAAGCTATATTAGTAACTCCAAAAAAATATTCAGCAAATGTTCCAATTCCTATAATAATAACTAAAGAGGCCACGTTTATCCAAGAGTAATTTGAATGAATAACAAATGGATAAAATATTGCTAATATAACTGAATAAAACAATAAAGCTAGTGCAACTTTTCTCATATATTTTTCTGTAGCTTTTAAAATTCTACTTATTTTTTCAATATTACCCTTTGCTTTATAGATAGCAACTCTTGTAGCTCCACTTATACCTAATGTTAATATAGAAATATATTGTAAAAATTGCGTAATTGATGAAACCATTCCATTATATTCAGACCCAAAAGTTGATAAAATTAATCTAGGCAAAATTAAACCACATATAAACGATATAATTTCATATGTAAATTGAGACAATATATTATATAATGTTTTTTTTGACTTCATATTTCTCACTTTTCCTACTCTTTTAACAATATAAAAATATTATTTATTTTGATTATTATCTTGCATATTGCCATATTTATATTTATTTCTATTTTCTACTTTAGTATGTTTCATAAAGTTTATCCATCTTAATATTTCAGAAGTTTTATTACCAAATGGTCCTTTACCCCATGCCATTTGAAAAAACCAAAAACTTCCATCTCTTAAATTAGCTTCAATTAATACTGGATCGCCATTTTCGTTTATTGTCATATCCCAATTTATAACTCCTAATTGAGGAATTAAGGTATGCATTTTTTTTGCTGTTTCCAATACTTTTGGAAATAAATCAATTTGGTACCCTTTAAAAACAAAATTAGTATCAGGATGTTTACTATATTCTTGCTTAAATTCAGTAAAAGCTTTTTCATGTAATTTTCCATCATTTTCTATAGCTATAAACATACCGCCTGCATGTGCATTATCTAAATAATTTCCTCCCTGACCAATTCTCATAATAACTGGTATAGTTAATATTTCATTTTTCCATCTATAAGTCATTACTCTAAATGTGTTTACACTTTTACTATATATTTTTGAAATTGATTCATGACATTTTATACGTTCTTGGATTACAAAGTTATTACCTAATTGATTTATAATTTCAATTACAGTTTTATTAGTTTTTTTATCTAAACCATCAATTATATTTAGTAACATACACCCACGTCCACTAGAAGTATCAATTGAAGGTTTAGCAAAACATTCACCAATATTCTGTAATAATTCAATAGCATTTTCTTGACTTATAGGATTATTATTTTGATCTTTATACATTCCAGCCATACAAGAAACAATTGTTTTTGGCATTTTTACTTGTATTTTAGAACTTTGAATAATATATGGCAAAATATTTTTATCTGATAAAGCCTTACAATAGCTTTTATCCAGATTCATAAAATTTTCAAATTCTGGAAAATATAGTAATTCTGGAAAATAATTTTTATCAAAATTACCTGTAAATGCCATATAACTTCTGTGCCATGTATATGGAATTTTTCTTCCATAATTATTTATATATAAACTATCTATTTCTTTTTTTTGCTCAGGCGTTAAAATTATTTTACTATATACATTTTTTCTACGAACATCTTTATATTTTTTTGTCTGTTCCCATCTTAAATACAATATTTTTAACTTATCAACAATATTTAATATTATTAATCTTAATCTTTTCATTTTTTACCTCCACTTCAAACAAGTAATATCTTGTCAAAAAAAAATTAATATGTATTATTTTAATACATAATATTAATAAAATCTAGTTATTATAAAATTATTATTCTTTATACCATTCTATAAATTTTTTTATTCCTTCTTCAAAAGTAATTGATGGTTTATAACCAAGTAATTCTTTTGCTTTAGTTATATCTGCAAAGGTTCTATCAACATCACCTGGTTGCATACCTAATTTTTTAATCTTTGGTTCTATACCAAGAGTTTTGCCAATGATATTTATCATATCTTTTAGACTAATTGGATTATTACTTCCAAGATTTATTATCTCATATACATTATCATGTGTCATTACATAATTACATGATTTACATATACCATCTACTATATCATCAACATAAGTATAATCTCTTGAAGTAGTACCATCACCAAACATCGGAATTTCTTCATTATTTAACATTAATCTTGTAAACTTATTAATTGCTAAATCTGGTCTTTGCTTAGGTCCATATACAGTAAAGAAGCGTAACATAATAATATTCATATTATTTAATTTATGATAAACATGAGCCATAACTTCATTAGCTTTTTTAGTTGCGGCATAAGGACTAATTGCAAAATCTACTATCATGTCTTCTCTAAAAGGAACTTCTTTACAATTACCATATACACTACTAGAAGATGCCATAACTAAATTTTTAACATTATGAAGTTTAGCTTCCTCTAATATATTTTGTGTCCCTACTCCATTTACATTTTGATATAAAATAGGGTCTTCAATAGATGGTCTAACACCAGCCATAGCTGCTAAATGCATAACTACATCTATTTCATTTTCATCAAATACTTTTTTAACATCTTCTCTATTTCTTATATCACCACGATATAATTTGTAATTATGATTATCTAAAAATAATTTAATATTATCCTCTTTTATTTTTTTATCATAGAAATCACAAAAATTATCAATTGTAACAACTGTATTACCTTCTTTTAATAATCTTTCTGTTAAAGTCGAACCAATAAAACCAGCTCCACCTGTTATAAAATACGTTTTCATCTTCTACCTACTTTCATAAACCATTTATATAATTTTAAATATTATATCTCTTAAATTATAAAGTTTAAAACATTTTTTTAACTCTGAAAAATTTTTAGGAAATATTTTATTTTTAATCATTAATTCAAAAAATCTATTATATAATACTTTTTTTAATACTTTTTGATTATATTTTTTATTGTTTGCCAAAATATAATCGATATCATTATTTACTTTTTCATGATTTTCTTTAGTAAATTTCTGAATTCCACCAAAAATTGCTAAACAATTATATATTTTATCATCATATTTTCCAGTAATTTTTTTACAATTATTTTCTATAATTTTTTTAGTATATTCAACAGAAACTGGATTTTTGCTATCAGAAAATTTTTTATGAACTCGATAATTTAATAAGATTTTTGGAATTAAACCAACATTATATTTTTCAACTATCCTGCTCCATAATTCATAGTCTTGAGCTCGTTTATATTCTACATTATATTTAAAATTTTCAAAAACTTCTCTTTTGCCAAAAACAGCTGGATGAATAAATATTGATCTATACAAAAGTTGTATTTTTAATTCTTCATTGTTCTTAAAAAATAATTTTAATTTTGAATTTTCTTTACCAAAAGTTTTAGCATAAGAAGAACATATATCAATATTAGAATTTTTTTCTAAAAATTTTATTTGTAATTCTAATCTATTAGGTAAACTAATATCATCACTATCCATTCTTGCAATATAATCTCCAGTAGAAATATTAATAGCTTTATTTAAAGAATAAGGCAACCCCATATTTTCTTCATTAAGTAAAAATATTATTTTTTCATCATTGTATTTCTTCTTAAGATATTCATATTCTTCTTTATCACCATCACATACAATTATAAATTCTATATTAGAATAAGTTTGATTTAATATACTGTTTATAGATTTAGCAATAATTTCTTTATCAGTTTTATATGTTGCCATTATAATTGATATTTTTTTCATTTTTACCTCCAATATTATCAGTTGTATCTATATAAGGAATTGGTCCAGAAATACATAACAACATAATTAAAAACATCATCGTTATAGAATGAAATATTTCACCTTTATAATTTGCAAGTAACATAGATATAATTAAAGCAAGTGCAACTGACTTATTTTTTACTTTTTTGATAATTAAATAAAATGTAGAAACATACAGTATGCCTAAGTATATTATCCCACCTTGAAATAAATCATTTACATAACCAATATCTGACTGGCCTTCATAAAAACCATATTTAGATGCTTCACCACCGTATACTCTAAATCCACGGCCAAATATTATATCACTACCTTGAGGGAAAAATAAGTTTTCTTTTAATATTGCATAATTGCCTTTATATTCTTTATCAGAAATTAATGAAGTTGTATCTTTAAAAAAGCCCACAATAAAATTATATGTATAAGGAACAAAGCTTTTTAAAGCAATTGCAATTGTTAAAACAGCTACTGTAATTATACCCAATGTTCTAATTGTAACCCATACTTTGAGTTTAAAAAAGTATAAATATATAAGGTAAATTGCACAAGATACCCCAAATATTACCAATCCCGTTCTACCATTTAATAAAACTGGAATAATTATTAAAATACACTTAATAAGTTTTTTTAAATTATTAGTATTTAAATATTGTTTAAATACTATTGATGCTAAAAAACCATGATATATTGGTGTTGAAAAAGTATAATCATAAGAGATGCCATAAATTCTTGCTCTATTGATAAACACATTTTGTTCAATATTTCCTTTATAATAAAAATTCAAAGCTATTTGATGCAAATTTGGAAAAATCACCATTATAATGCTAATAATTCCTTGAAAAATTGCTAAATTTACTACCATGTTAAAAAAAACATTTTCTTTTTCGTTCTTATTAATCCAACCTGATAATATATAAACATCTATCATGTAAAAAATTATTAAGAAATTTTGCATAAGCCTACAATCACTTAAATTGAATTCATTAATTCTAAAGCAATAGACGCTAAAACAATATATAGTTGCTATAAATATTCCCAATGCAAAAAATATATCTTCTCTTTTTAAAACAATATTTTTTCCTTTATTTTTTATCAACCAAATTGCAATTAATACTGCAGATATTAAATAAATTGTTACATTATAATTAAATAAAATATTTTTTGAAATTGTTGGAGTATAAATAATATAAAACAAAATTATATAATAGAAAATTTTTTTAAAATTTATTTTCATTTGTTATCCTCCTCATATATTTTGTTTTTTTCCAAATAAAATTTTTCTAAATATTTAGCTACTGTCTTTATATCATAACCCTTTTTTATTATTTCTGCACTTTTATTATATCTCTTTTTTGGGCAATTTAAAATCATATTTGCCCAATGCTCTGGACTATCATTTAAACTTAAATATTTAACTTCATTTGTTATATTAGCTTCTCTTGGAACATTAGTACTAGCAAAACATGGCAAACCATTAGCCTGTGCCTCTATTAAAGAAATCCCTAAACCTTCATATAATGAAGGAAAAACAAAATAATCCATGGCATTATAATATTTTTCAACATCATTTTTGCCACCTAACAATAAAACACATGAATTTAAATTATTTTTTTCTATTTCAAATTCTATTTCTTTTTTTAAAGGGCCATCACCAATTAATAGTAATTTACAATTGATGTTTTGTGTTAAAAAAACTTGAATAAGTTTAATTAAAAAGATCTGGTTTTTAATTTTATCCATTCTTCCTATATGTCCTATTACAATACAATTATTTTCTATATTTAATTCTTTGCGAACTTCTTTTCTTATGTTATTATTAAATTTATATTTTTCTATTTCAATTCCATTCTTCAAAATAACTGCATAATTACTTTTATTGCCAAATAAATAATCTGCTGCAGCTTTAGAACAAGCTAAAAAATCAGTTGCATATTTGCTTATATTTTTTCTTAAATGATTTTTATATATTTTTCTAATCCCTTTGTCATAGATTGAATTTGTATGACCATGAGCAATTATAACAGGAATTTTACTTTTATAAGCAATTTTAACAATTAATCCAGATAAATGGCTAAAGTGTGTATGAATTATTTTGTATTCTCGATGCTCCTTCAAAAAATTTTTCAATTTTTTTGAATATTGAAGTGGTCCAATTTGATTTATATGAGGCATATAATATAAATTACCACCTAATTCTGTTATTTCTTTATCATAAAATCCTTTCGAATTAACCAAAAAATCAAATTGTACTTTTTCTTTATCAATATTTTTATAAATATTCATAATTAATGACTGTATACCACCAAGTTCCATTTCACGAAGTACATGTAATATCTTAACTTTTTTCATATTTCACCTTAAATTATTCACTTTTTTAAATGTAAAAACTATTTTTTTAAATATCTAACATTTTTCCTAATTCAATATCACCATATTTTGTATAATATGGTGCACAACAACATGCTGGAGTAAAAGTTAATTCCCCAAATATTATATCATTTTGTTTATTATATAAATCAACTCTAACAAAGGGAAAAGATCCAGCCAGTGTTTCAGCAATTTTTATCATTTCTGCTAAATTATGGGGTTTTGAAATCTTAGTGGCAGTACCCCAATTTAATTTATTGTATTCTTTTTGATTCCAAAATTTATCGAAATAAGTTAATTTCAATTTTTTTTCTCTTTCGGAACATACCAATATTGCTCCAACTTTTCCATTAAAACAATAAAATTTATAATCTATTGGCATTTTTCCTTCTTCATCACATAAATATTTTTCTATTATAATTTTTGGTTTTATTTTTGTATAGTGTAGTTCAGTAGTTGCATATCCATATTTTTCTTTCATCCACTTATTTATATTTTTTTTAGCTAACTCTATATCAAAATCTTTTTTATTGTTACAAATAATATTAAATGCACATCCATGAGTACATTTTAACACAAACTTTTCGGGCAACATGTCAAAATTTATATCATCAAAATTATTATAAACCCCATATAATTCATTTAATATATTATTCAATTTTTTTTCTTTTATATATTTTCTTACTTCATATTTATCAGCACACATTGTTACTAAATCATTATCTGAATATTTATATAATTTTAACCATGTAGTTTTTTCATTAAAAGTTTGAGGATTTTTTAAATTCGGTATTTCTTTTGTCCTATATACATATAAGAACGTTGCGCTTAATTTAGGGGAAATTTTAGTCAATATTTCAAAAAATTTTTTCCCTATTTTTTTTATCATTATATTCTCCTCCTTATAGCATTAAAACAATAAAATATAAAATTATATGTACTTGCAAATATACCTAAATGTTCAACATTACGATATAAATTCCAAGTCCTTTTTAATGCTTTTAATTTATTAGATGATAAGGTATTGCTACTTCTTCTGTAATAAGCTAGAATTTCGTTTATTCCATAAGCATAATCTATTTTTTTTAATACTTTCCACCAAGTAGCAGTATCTTGTCCTCTTTTTACATTTGGCATATATATATCATTTTTTGACAATTTTTGCATATTAAACATAACAGTAGATGTCCATATAGTTGTATTTTTTAAAGCTTCACTATACTTTATTTTTAATGGTACAAAAACTTTTTTTCCATTAGGTATACCATCTTCGCTCATAAATTCATATCCCGTAAAAATAAAAGCATAATTGTTTTTAGTAATAAATTTAATTTGCTTTTCAATTTTTTCTTTATCCCATATATCATCAGCATCTAGAAAGCAAATATATTTTCCTTTAGCTTCATCAATTCCAGTATTTCTTGCAACTGCTGCTCCACTATTCTTTTTTAGTTTAATTAATTTTATTTTTTTATTTTTTTTTATTATATTATTTATTATTTTTATACTTTTATCAGTTGAACAGTCATCTACCAAAATTAACTCCCAATTTTGATATGTTTGATTTACTACTGAATCAATAGTTTCACTAATATATTTTTCTGCATTATGAACGGGAATTATAATACTTACAAGCTCATCCATTAAATACCTCTCATTCTTTTTCCATTTTTAATACATCTAATTCATCTTTTATTGTTTCTTTACCTGCATTAACTCCATCTTTTACAAAGATAGCTTTAATAGTTAAGAAAAAAACTTTTACATCTTGTTTAAATGAAAAATTTCTAACATATTCTAAATCATAATTAAT
>CANQXD010000038.1 GCA_947627755.1 uncultured Clostridia bacterium
TCTTTATATAATAAGTTTTTTCTCCAACTTTTACTAATTCCATAAATAAAATCCTCCCTACAAATTACTATTTATCTTTGTCCATTTTTTCAAATTTTAATAATACTACTAAAAAATTATTTCCATAAAGAATTATATATCCTTTTTTCAATATGTTTTGGATTATAAGAGTTAGTATAGAATATAATTATATACTTAATTTTTCTATATAATTATCAGCTTCTTCTCTAGAATAAAAGATATTAACATCAATATTATCTTTATATTTATTTAATAATTCATAAATTCTAGGCAATTTTTCTTTTGAGAAGTTACTAATAACTTGTTCAAAATTTTCATCTAATACCTGTTCAACCCAAGGTAAATCTTCTCTCTTTTTTCCAATTCTAGACTTTGCACCTTCCATACAAACATCAGTAGGAAAGTCAAGTAAAAATACTGTATCACATTGTTTTAAGCGCATTTCAATTGTTTTTTGATAATTACCATCTATAATCCAGTTATCTTCCTCAAATATTTTTATTAATTTTTCTTCAAGTTCTTCTGTTGTTATATGCGTGCCATCTGCTTTATGATATAGCATATCTAAATGATACAACTTTATATTAGTAATTTCATTTAATTTTTTTGAAAAAACACTTTTTCCTGCTCCTGGACTTCCTATTACAATTATTTTTTTCATCTTTGTTAATTATTCCTTTATTATCTTATTTATAATTCACAATTAAATATTAGTAACTTCCAATTGTTGTTACAATTATATAATAAAGAGCAGATAATTTCAACTAATTATCTGCTCTATAATCATTAGCTTGGCATAAGCACAAGGGTTTAATGTTATTTTGCTTCTACTAATTCTTTTTTTGCATTTTTCTTTTCTACTTTTTCGGCATTATTCTTAAAAATAGCTTTGAAAATAATTCTTACTAATGGTTGAATAAAGAATAATTGAGAAAGCAAAGCAAATGGAAAATTAAGCACTACTTTTTGTAACCAGTATGGAATGAAATTTATAATATAATCATTTAATGGTGCTCCATTCATTCCTACTGCAATAATTCCATTGTAAAGAATCGTTGCTAAAAAGCTCATAAGTGGACACATAATTCCAACTGTTGCGCATATAATAGCAGTTTCGACTATCATATAATCATTCTTTTTAGGATCAATTGCTTTTAATGCTAATTTAACAGACAAAGGACTTCCAATAAATATTTCACATAGATAAGCAAGTACAAATTCAATAGGAATAAAAATCCAAGAATTTTTTATTACTTCTACATTAAATCCTCCCGCTTCATAAGATGAACAATAAAATACAAAACATGGAACTGTTATTATAACAGTAATTAGTGCAAATATTAACTTTTGAAATTTCGTTTGTGGCATTTCTTTTTCTCCTTTCTTTTTGGCATAAAAATACACATGCGTCGCTTAGTACCGTAATCAGATTTACAAGCCTATTGCTTCACATGTGTCGTTTTCTATTTTATCTACATGCTAAAATATATCATTTTTTTCTTAAAAAAGTCAAGCGTTCATTTCATTTTTTTATAAAATGTTTTTTATTTTAAACCATTCAATACTTTATATAACAATTTATAAAGTTGTACTGCTTCTGTTTGCTCTAAATTCACACATTTGCTTATATTATTTGGAATGTCCTTTACTTTGTTTCTTAATTCTATTCCTAGCTTTGTAATGGAAATTATTAAATTTCTTTCATCTTCTTTATTTCTATTTCTCTCAATATAGCCTTTTTGTTCTAACTTTTTTAGCACAGGTGTTAATGTTCCAGAATCTAAAAATAAATATTTTCCTAATTCTTTGACATTGATTTTCTTCTTATCCCAAAGTACCATCATTGTAATATATTGAGTATAAGTTAAATCAAGTTTATCTAAATATGGTTTATATTTTTTTATGATTTCTTTTGAACAAGCATATAAAGGAAAACAAAGCTGATTTTCTAATTTTAAATTATCATATTCTTCCATAGTACATCTCCTAAATTACGCTGTTCTTTTAGATTCTTCATAAGCTTTTTCTACTGCTTTTGCTAATTGGTCTGCGCATGAAGTTCCTCTTCTTCCACAAATAATTCCACCTAATTTTTTCTTTATTTCTTCTACTGTCATTCCTTCTACTAACCTAGGCAATGCTTGTAAATTTCCGGGACATCCTCCACCTAAAAATTGCACATTTGTTACTACATTTCCTTCTAATGTGAATTCAATCACTTTGCTACAAGTATTTTCTGTTTCAAAACTATATTTCATATTAAATTTCCTTCCTCTCTTTCTTAACTTAAATACATATTAGTAAAATCATTTTTTACAATTAAATTGTATACAATGTAATTATATCCTATTTTATTTTTTTGTCAAGATTTTTTTCAAAATGTGCATCTAATTTTTTGTGCAAATGAAAATTTAGACAACACTTAAGAGAGTAAAGTAAAAAAGCGAGCCTAAGATTCTCTACCTAATGGATTTTTTAAGAAAATCTAAGTCTCGCCATATATTTGGAAAGATTTGGACACGTCCCAAATCTTTCCACTTTCTTTTATTTTAATTGTTTTTTATTAAATATAACCATTCCTGCTAAAGTAAATAGCACTGTTTCCCCTGCTAAATACAATTCCATAATAGTATTATTATAATCTAACCTATGCTCAATATCAGTTGTTCGTATGAATTTATTTGCCATAAGCATAGCATCTCCAGATGGAATGCAATACAAAATATTTTGATAGATTTTTCTTTTTTCTTCTCCTAGGAAAAATGGATTTTTTTCCATTTTTATCGCTTCTACTATTTCATCTCCTTCCATAGTAATAGCATAAAAATATTCACTTTCCCCAATTTTGTTTACTAAATGTAAGCCTGCAAGAAACATAAGAAAAGTAACAAGAAGTACTAATGAGGTTGCTGCTGTTGTATCAGATAATACGAAAGCAATAAATGTAAATATAGCAGAATAAGTAATAGTAATCATAGTAGCATTTAATATTATCATTAAAAGTTGTTCTATTTGTATTGCTTGCGCTCCACTATTTTTCACAGCACATATAATAGCAGTAGTAATTAAGCATACCATTTCCATTACAATACTTGCCACTATATTTATAATAAAAGAAGCCAAATAAACATTTATTTTACTATGTCCTACTATTACTTTATTTCTAATAGTACCGATTAGAAAATTCTACACTTGTAAAGAAAACAACAAATATAGCAATAATAAAAGAAATAAAATTTAAGTTGCTAAGGAATTTTTGCTCTAGTTTAATTCCTTGCTCTTGCATTAAATAGAAAGATACATAAGACATTATAATAGTTGCAACAATTAACCCCCAAAAAAGTTTATTTTTTCCTAGCCTGTAAAAACCTGCTTTTAATAATTTACCCATTTAAATTACCTCCCATCAAATTCATGTAATAGTTTTCAAGAGAATTTTGCTCTATGTCTGTACTTTTTATTTCTTTTAACATTTCTCCCTTGTGCATAAAACCATAATGAGTAGCAATTTTGGATAGTTCATCTAAATAATGACTTGAAATCATAAAGGTAATTCCTTTTTCACGGTTTAATTTTAAGATTAAATTTCTTGTTTCTATAATTCCCTGTGGATCTAATCCATTCATTGGTTCGTCTAAAATAAGGAAATCTGGATTTCCTACTAATGCAATAGCAATGCCAAGTCTTTGTTTCATTCCTAATGAAAAGTTTCTTGCTTTCTTTTTTCCTACTTGAGCTAATCCTACTAACTGTAGTATTTCACTTATTTCCTCAAAATTAGATAAACCCATTATTTTATATTGTTCTTTTAAATTTTCCTCTGCTGACATTTCTAAGTAAATTGCAGGATTTTCAATAATGGCTCCCATTCTTTTACGCTGAGCAGCAATATTTTTACTTTCATTAGGAATGCCATAAATTTGATAAGTACCTTTAGTTGGTTTTTGCAAGCCACAAATAATTCTAATTAACGTTGTTTTCCCCGCGCCATTTTCTCCTATTAAGCCATATATAGCACCTTCTTCGACATGAATATTTAAATTAGAAATGGCTTTAAAATTTTTATATCTTTTTTCTAAATTTTGTGTTTCTAAAAAATATTTCATAACCTCCTCCTTTGCTATTGATTTTAACAATCAATTATTAAGAATTTGGTTATGAAATAGTTAAGATTTTATTAAATTTTAAATACAATTTTTTCTTAAACCGGTAAAGTTTTTGTATTGGTAGTACAAAAACTTTTATATTTTCAATGTTTTTGTATTTTTATATAAATTCATAATAAAAATTTTTATTTTAATACATTTTTGTTTTATACTAAAGTGCTATATAAGAATAGTGGCAATTTATTGCCAAAAAAGGGCGTCCCAAATGGCAATCCTAAACTGCAAAATATTTAATAGTAAACTGCGTTCCTACTCCGCTTTCTGAAGTAACGCTAATAGTACCATTATCTTTTTCAATAATAGTTTTAGAAAGAGCAAGTCCAATACCAATGCTATCTTGTGTTGCATTTCTTCCTTTAAAAAATCGCTCAAAAATATGAGGTAAATCTTCTTTTGCAATTCCTTCTCCAAAGTCTTTTATACTAATGCTAGAATACACTTGATTTTGCTTATATGAAATGCAAATTTTAGAGTCATTTAACGAATGGTCTATACAATTCTTAAGTATATTGGTAATAGCCTCTACTTGCCACCTAAAATCGCCCTGCATACTTGCATTTCTATTTTCTTGTATTTCTATATGAATATTTTTCAAGTCGCATAGAGTCGAAACATTTTTTACCGCTTCTTCTATTAGCTTACTCATTTCTATTTTTTCTTTTGTGAAAGTGATGGTATTGGAATCTAGTTTAGAAAGTTTTAATAAGGCTTGTACCAAAAAATTGATACTGATTACTTCTCTTTTAATATCTTTCATAAAATCATTTCTAGTTTCTACATCCATATCTAAGTCATCCATCATATCATCTAACATAACTAAAATGCTGGTTAATGGGGTTTTCAATTGATGTGAAATGTCTTCTAATGATTTCTTTAAATTTACTTTCTCTATATTTGAATTTTCTGCCGCTTCTTTTAGCATAATGGTCGTTTTGTAAATTTCACTTTTCAAAATTGACAATTCATCTTCTGAAATAGAATCCATATTAAACTCATAATTTTTTTTGTTGATTTGCTCAATACATTTCGTAATATCTTGAATTTCCTTTTCCTTTTTTCTATTATATAAAAGAAAAACAAAACATAGAATCAGAAGTATAGCAAGCATAAAAGAAAGATTGACAATTAAAAATTTTGCAAAACTTGCATCATTTTCTAATAAAATAGCACTATTTTCTATATCTATCCCATATTTTGCAAAAATTTGAGAAGAAGAATTTTCTTCTGTATTATTTAAAATTGCAATGATTTCTTCTTCTGTTATATTAGGATATTTTTCCTTTAAAGTACCTACTATTTCTGCTATTTTTTTGTTAAAATGCATGGTGTAGATGTCATACTCATATTTGCTTAAGGCTAGGAACAAACCTAAAAAGCAAATTATAAGTAATATGCTAATAGTAACATATTTTTTAAATCTTATTTTATTTTTCATCTATTCGATACCCAATTCCTTTTATAGTTGTAATAATATCAGTTCCTATTTTTTCTCTAATTCTTTTTAAATATACGGTTATGGTATGGTCATCTACATCATTTCCTGTCCACTCCCATATTTTATCTAAAATAGTATTTCTACTGACCACTTTATTAATATTGCTAAATAATAAATGCACTATTTTTAATTCTAATGAAGTCAATTCTATATTTTTTCCATTCTTTTGTAAAATTAACTTATCCATATCAAAACTAACATCATTTATTTGAATAGTACTTTGTTTTTTAGAGCGTAACACAACTCGATTGATTCTGGCTAATAATTCTTTTGTGCTAAATGGCTTTGTAATATAGTCTTCTGCTCCCATATTAAGCCCTTTAACAATATCATCTTCTTCCTCTTTTGCTGTTAAAAAGATGGTTGGAAGATTTAACTTTTTTATAGTATTTTCGAATAATTCAAAACCATTACCATCTGGCAATGCGACATCTAATAAAATAACATCTATCTTTTCTTTATAATTTTCTTTACTATCAAGAAATTCTTTTGCTTTCTTTATAGAGGTTACCCATGTTAGTTGATAAGTATTTTTTTCAAAGGAATATTTTAACCCTTTTGCAATAGAAGGGTTGTCCTCTACTAATAAAATGTGCATTCTTTCACTTCCTTTATCTAGCTCTATTATAAGTATCTCTATTTTATCTGTCAAGGTACCAAAAGTGACAGATGTACCATTGGGGACGTTTCCTTTTGGTACATTTTTATGCACCATTAGGGACAGATGTACCAAAAGGAAACGTCCCCAATGGTACTTACCCAATGATACTTATATGTTCTCATTGCGAATGGTTTCTATGGTGTTTTGCTTGTTAATTTTGTTGATTGAGTATTTCATTAGTATTGTAATTAAGAAGAATACTGCAAGGATTGCTAGTAGAATTGGCACATAAGGTATTTGGAATTTTATTCCTTCTTCTTTCATTAAGAAATAGTAAATTAAGTAGGATATTCCTATTCCAATTGGAATTCCAAATGCTAGAGATTTGACTCCCATAAAGATACTTTCTAGTCGTATCATTTTATTAAATTCATCATTGGTCATTCCTATTGATTTTAGCATTGCAAATTCTTGTTTTCGAAGTTCCATATTTGTAGTAATTGTGTTAAATATGTTGGTAATTCCAATTAAAGTGATTACTGTAATAAATCCATATAAGAAAATTGCCATAAGAGTAAATAAATCGTTTAGCATTTGTGCATTTTCTTGAATATTGTTAATACTATAATAATTTAAATTTAGGTCTTCTAATTGCTTTTCCATATCATCTTGTAATTGGTTTGCATTAGAAGATAGAAAATAAATGTCTAATTGATTTGCCTTAATATAAGTATCAAATAGTTCATCACTTACAACTAGAAGTGTTTGATGATTACTATCACTTAGTCCAAATGGGTATTTATCCGTAATATAGCCAATTTCTACTTTCATTTCTTTATTTTCGCCTAAATCACACAAAATTGTGTCTCCTGCTTTGTAATCAAATTCTCTCATTTGATGCTTTTCTTCTTTATTTTTCTCCTCATTCCATAAAGTAATTGTAGTTTTATCAAGTAAAATGCCTTTTTGTTTCATTTCACTTTCTTTAAATCCTAGGCTTTCTAAATATTCTTTATATTGTTCTTTTCCTACTGTTACAATTGAAGTGTATCCTGTCTTCGCTTCTTCTTCATTTAAATTTAAAGTGTCTACATATTCATTACTATATTTTACATTTTCAATGTGTAATGTTTTTTCTCTACAAATACTATATTTTTCAATATTATCTAACTGTGCTACTTGAATAATTTTCTCATATTCTTCCTCATTTTCAAATCGAGCATACAAGGTAATGTTATAATCGGTTCGGTTTAGTTCATTTTCAATTGTGAAGAAAGCAGAGTTCATAAAATATGATAATGCAATAAATACAAATACTGAAACTACAATAGAAATAACTGTCGTTCTATATTTTCTTTTATTTCTTTTTAAGTTTTTGTATGAAATTTCTCCTCCTATGCCAAATAGTTTTTGAATGATTTTTGAACCTTTTATTTTCTTTGCTTTTATTTTTATATTGCTACTATTTCGAATGGAGTCGATTGGCGATACTTTTGAGGCCCTTCTTGCACTTTTAAATGCAGAAAAGTAAAGTGTAATAATGCCAAGAATAATAGCGATAATAGCAGAAACAAAAGAAAATTTAAATTTTAACACAATTCCTTCTGCTAACATTTCTTTTAAGAAATAGTTACTTATTATTATAAGGATAAAAGATGCAAGAAATCCCAATAATAAGCCAAGAGGAATTCCTATTAAACCAAGAATACTTGCTTCATAAAATACGTTCTTTTTTATTTGCTTTTTCGTTGCGCCAATGCTTCTTAGCATACCATATTGTTTTATTTTTTCTGTAATTGATATATCAAAACTATTTTTTATGCAGAATACAGAAGTAAATACAATTATGGCACATACTATTGCCACTACTACTCCTAAGCCTCCAATAGCGCTACTACCAATAGGATCTGTCTGTAAGCCAATTAAGTAACTATTGATGTTGATTTTATATTTTGCATTGTTCATTTGTGCTACATAAGTATCATATTCGTTATTCTTACCAGTTTCATAACTTGCACTAGAAACATTAAATTTTTCAAATAAGTTTTCATCTACTCCTAATATATTTGCTGTGACTTTGTAAGCATTTTTTGTTCCTTCTTTTGTGTATCTTGCGTATATATCTACATTTTTGTCTAAATTTTTAAATTCATTTTGTTCATCTAAATAGGTTATAAAGGTGTAGCCCGGTGCAACATAACTTTCAATATTTGATGCTGGTCTTTGTATAATTCCTACAATTTTATATGTTTTTCTTGTAGTATCTACAATTTGCTCTATGCTAGGGTGCTTTTCTACTATATCCAAATTTTGTATAATTTCTTCTGATTCGACCGTTTGAAAAGGATTGCTTTGTTTTAATTCTACGCCATCTTCCCCTATTCTTTTTCCAATGTCCAATGTGATGCTATCTCCCACATTCATAGTTACTCTACCATTTGTTTTTAAATGAGTTGGTATTACAATTTCATCTGAATTTTGTGGCAATCTTCCTTCTACCAATGTGATTGATAAATTTTCCAAGCCTTCTTGCGAAAATGCTTTTACGTACGCATAAGGTTTATATTCATTTTTTGATTCTTCTAATCTTGCATATCCTATGTCTTTAGTTAAATACAATTCCTCTATTTGACGGTTATTCTCAAAGATTTTTATATCTTCTTTTGGTACATCATAAAATACTACATGAAAATTTCCTTTTTCCGTTGTTTCAAAATCAATTAAGGAATCAATAGCACTTGCATATATTGAGGCAACTGCTGTAATTAAAGAAACCGATAACAATATTCCAATAACAGTAACAATGGTTCTTTTTCTATTTAATTTTAAATTTTTGATTGTTAATTTATTCAGTAACTTCATACTTTTTATCCTTTCTGAATTTATAATTTTTTAATTATTTTGCAAATTATAATTCATTCTTATAAATTTGTTTTAATTTGTAGTAGTTCATTTTAAAATAGCTTTAATTATTCTCTACAATTTTTCCATCTTCTATTTTAATAATTCTGTCTGCAACTTTTGCAATTTCCATATTATGCGTAATCATAATAATCGTTTGCTTTAGTTCTTTATTCGATTTTTTAAGCAATGCAACAATTTCGTCACTTGATTTAGAATCCAAATTTCCTGTTGGTTCATCTGCTAAAATAATGGTAGGATTTGTAATAAGTGCCCTTCCAATACTTGTTCTTTGTTGTTGCCCGCCAGATAATTCATTAGGAAGATGATTTTTTCTATTTTGAAGTCCTAATAAATTTAACATTTTATTTAAACTTTCTTTGTCTACTTTTCGATTATCTAAAGATAATGGCAAAGTAATGTTTTCTTCTACATTTAAGATAGGAATTAAATTATAAAACTGATAAATAAGACCTACTTGCCTTCTACGAAAGATAGCTAATTTATCATCATTGAAGGTAAAAATGTCTTTTCCATCTATATACACTTTTCCAGAAGTTGGTCTATCTACTCCTCCTATTAAATGTAAAAGTGTAGATTTTCCTGAGCCACTTGCTCCTACAATAGCAACAAATTCTCCTTTTTCTACTGAAAAAGAAACGTTATCTAATGCCACTACTTTTGATTCATTTTTTCCATACACTTTGCTTAAATTTTCTACTTTTAAAATTTCCATTGTTTCTAATCATTCCTTTCAAACTTATAAAATAAGATTTTCTTTATAAATGTATTATAAAACATGAAAAGTTACAAGTAAGTTACTTTTTTGAAAAAGTTTTTATATTTTATAAGAATGGATTTTTATAGCAAAGCAAAAAATATATTCTTTAGCACATAAAAAAAATCTTTCCAATAACGCATAAATATAGCGAGCATTAGATTTTCTAACACTCGCTTTTTATTAAAATATTTTATTACAAATAAATAATAATATAAATCCCAATATAGATGAAGCTAGCCCTATATAGAATGTATTTGGAGAATAATATAATTCTACTATATTCTCGCCTGCTTCAATTTCTGCTCCGCAAAATATTCCATTAATTGTATCTATAGAAGCTGGATTTCCGTTTATCTTCAATTTCCATCCATCATACATAATTTGTGATGTTGCAAGATAAACATCTTTTGAACTGCTTACTTTTAATTTCATTTTATTTTCTGTTCTAGATAGCACTTCTATTTTTGCATCTTCTGGAATTTCATATTCTCTTGTAGAAGAATTTTTCGAATATACCACATCCTTTGGTGAATATTCTTTCTTATTCATATTTTCATATATTTCATCATTTGAATCACAGTTTTCTACTTTCTTTGCAAGATAATAAAATGGTAAATATTCCGTATTTTCTAGCACAATAAATGAATTTTCTTCACAAATCACTTTGTATTTTTCTAAATTAATAGAAGTATTTTTCTCTAAAAATTTAGGTGTTGTAATAATATATTTTAAAGATAACATATCTACATATTTGCTAGAGAAATCTGTTTGTATTGTTGGATTAACATTTAAATTCAATTTAAAATTATCTACATATTCATCATATTGTTCTAATACTAACGGATTATATCCCCAAATATCTGAAACTTGCAATACTCCGCCTGAATTTAATGTATATACACCACATATTGATATTCTTGCATTTTCTTCTCTGGCTTTGTCTAAAATTTCACTTATTTTTTCATTTGATATCATAAATTTATATAAATTAGTGTTTCCCTTGTTTGCATTTGGAGAAATGCAAGAATTAAATGTGAATAAATCTATTACTAATATGCTTAATGTAAAAATACTAAATATCTCTTTTCCTATTTGCTTATTAAAATAAAGATATAAGAAATAGTACATACTATTAATAAATATAAATGTAATCCACAATCCTTTTATAATATTTTGTAAAATTTCAAATTGAGCACTTTGCGCGCCAATAAATAAGTACATATAAGCAATGCATATAAATATAACAAAAAAGAAATCCAATAATTTTATATATTTTTTTGCAATAGAAAATCTAATCTCTTTTGCATTGTTTATAATTGTATTAAATGCATAACTTCCTAATATTCCTAATAATAATGATACAATATATAAATAATTTACACTTCTTCTTAATTTATTAATAAAAGGAATCAAATACATAATTCTATTCAAAAATGTATTTTCTCCTAAAGATAATAAAAAGAAAACTATTGCTAATAAAGTGCATATTTTTGGACTAATAACAAATTTAGATTGCGTTTCTTCATCTTCTTTTTTTCTACTTAAATATACAATCATAATTATAAAAAATACTATTGAAAGATAAAGATGTGTTTCTGTTGGCTCTTTGCTATACCAACTATTATTTATATCTAAAAAATATGGCATTATTGTAGTAATTAAACTAATTGGATTATTAGAATTTATTGAAAATTCTTTATATGTCATATCATTTCTTGTTGAATTTGTCATTAATTCTAGTGTAGGAATTAATTGTATTCCAGCAATTAGCACGCCAATAAAAAATAATAAAATTATTTTTAATAGAAATTTCTTTTTTTGTTTATGCTTTTGAAATGTTAAAATTATAGCAACAATTCCTAAAAATATTGTACTATATAATGCTGTTTGTATATGTCCACCTAATATGCTCAAAGCAATTGATATAGCAAGCCCTACCATATTTCTTTTCTTATTATTCTTATATATATTAATTAAGAAATACAAACTTAATGGTAACCATGATAAACTAATAATACTACTATAATGTTGTGCATGACATGCTATATAACCGCAAAATTCAAATATAATAGCTCCAAATAAAGAAGATGTCCTACTTACATTTAAACTTTTGCATAACATATACATAAATATTCCCATCAACATATAATGGAATATAATACTAACTTCAATATATTCATAATCTAATACAATTGGATTTTTATTTGCAAATATTGAAAATATAATATTTCCGGGATAAAACGTTCCTACTTGTGGATCTTCAAAAATAGGAAATCCAGAAAAATAATTATTACTCCATAATGGAACTTCACCTTTTGAATAGCTACTTGATGTTGAATTAAGCCATGCATATTGTTGGTCAAAAGCGTCCCATGGTATTTTATATTCATCACTTTCTAATATTACTAAATGAAAAAACAGGAATGTTAATATAATAATTATTAGAATACTCAAAATATCTTTTAATTTCTCTTCTATTTTCATTTTTATTACCATCATACTTTCATATTTTATGTATATGATATATCATATTTTTGCTTTATATGTCAATTATTTATAATAAAACGTCCCAAATGGCAATAAGGGACGTCCAAACAATTACAATTTTTAATTATCATATATCACTCGAGCAGTTACTTTATTTTCATTTGATAAAATTAGTGTTACATAATTAATATCAGTATTAATATTACTTACCATTATTCTTGTTTTTTCAGAAGTAATAGTTCTACCATTGTAATAAAATGCTTTCCATTCATTAAAATCTTCTTCATCTTTTGTAACTGAAATATAATAATACATTATTACATTTGTTACTTGTTGATGATTTGCTGTTAATGTTATTACATATTTTGAAGTATTTGTATCTTCTGTATTTTTTATTACTGTTACCACACAAGTTGCTGTATGTTTTTCATCTTCAGTTTTTACCGTAATTGTAGCATTTCCTTCTTTCAATGCTTTTATTTTTCCTTCTTCATCTACATTTACAATTGTTTCATCACTAGAATTCCATATTAATTTTGTTATTTTCGCATTTTCTGGTAAAGAGCTTACTACTAATTGTGACTCTTCTTCCATTTTTAATGTTAATTGTATTTGATCCAATTTTATTTCTTCTAATTCTATTTCTTCTTGTACTGTCCACCTTGCCTCTAGTGTTATATTATTCATAATTGGCATATCAAAATCATATAATTCATTATTATAATACCAACCTTCAAATAAATATCCTTCTTTTGTCGGATCCTCTGGTTTTTCTATTTTATCATTTTTTTGAATTTTCTTTGAAACTATTTGTGTTCCACCATTACTATTAAAAGTTACTTCATATTGTTTTTTATAAAATATCATAAATGTTATTATAAAAACGATTAATACCACTAATATTCCTATTAATATGTATTTCTTTGGTATTTCTACAAATTTCTTTTCCATTTTGTTCCTTTCTTTGTTTATATTTTTTATATTGTAACATCTTTCTTTAATAAAAATCAATAGTTAGTATTTTTAATATCTTCTATGTTGACTGATTTTAACGAAAAATTATATAATAAATAATTAAATATATAGCAAATAATGAAAAATAAACCAAAATTGACAAAAGCTTCCTAGCATTACAAAAATATGGAATATTTCGTGGAAGCCAAAATGTTTGGTAGTAAATGGAGCTTTTTTCAAACCATATATAATTCCGCCAATAGTATAGAAAATTCCGCCTGCTAATAGCCACCATAGCGATGATAATGCATTTAGCCTTTTAAATGTGCTAAGAAGTGGATATAGCATAACTATTACAAGCCAGCCCATTGCAATATATATACTTGTAGTTAACCATCTTGGTGCTTTTATCCATACTGCTGTTAATATTGTTCCTAATACTGCTAAGCCCCACACAACGCCAAAAATACTCCAACCCCATGGTCCTCTTAATGGTCCTAAACAAATTGGAGTATACGTTGCTGCGATTACAAGATAAATCATAATATGGTCAAATTTCCTAAATACTCTTGTTCCTGTTTCTCCTAAATTTAATAGATGGTATAATGAACTAAATAAGTACATTAAAACTAATATGGAACCAAATATTGTAAATGTAACTATGTCCCATGCTCCTTCTCCATATTTTGCTGCATTAATAATTAAAAGTACAAGTCCTGCTATAGATAATCCCATTCCTATTAGATGTGAGAAACCACTAACTGGGTCTTTTATTTTTTTGAACATTTTTATTATCATTCCTTCCGCTTAAGTATAATTCTAATTAAAAAATTTTAATTATTATTTTTGGTGACTAAATTTTGCTTTTTAAATTTATTATCCTATTCTACCATAGTTTTCTCAATTTTTTCAAGTTTATTGGTTATATTTAACAATTTTTTTAATCTCTTCAAATCTCTTTACTTTGGCAGTAGTAGTTTTAATCATTGGCTCATCTGTTACTATAATATTTTTAATATGCTGATAATTTGGAAGATTTTGATTTATTTGCTTTATATCTTTCCATATTACTTTTTCCATTTCTTCTTTTGATAAATTATTTTCTTCTAAATACTCTTTATTATATACAATTTTTGCAGAAACCACTAAATCATCTTCTTTTGGCATACCAAACACCATATTTTCTTCTACATAAGGTAAGTTACTTACTAATATTTCTAATTCTTCTGGATAAACATTTTTTCCATTTTTTAATACAATAACATTTTTCTTTCTTCCTGCAATAAAAATGTATCCATCTTTATCTTGGTAGCCTAAGTCTCCTGTGTAAAACCAACCATCTTTTAGTACTTCTTTGGTTGCTTCTTCATTTTCATAATAGCCTAGCATTACGTTTGGCCCTTTTGCTATAATTTCACCAATTCCTTCTTCATTTGGCTTATCTATTTTTACTTCTACATTTGCTAAAGGATATCCAATAGAACCATAGCGAATGCATTTTTCATTTTCTGCCGTAAGTACAGGTGATGTTTCTGTTAAGCCATAACCTTGCACAGTTAGAATTCCAAAATCATTAAAGCCTTTGGCAACCTTTTTATCTATGGCAGAAGCTCCGCTTACTACAAAACGGATATTTCCTCCTAGTTGATTGATAATATCTTTAAATACTTTCCTTCGAATATCTATTCCAAATTTTAATAAGAAATTGGTAATTGGAATAACTCTTTTTATCAGCTTTGCTTTTCCTTGTTTTTCAACTTCTTTCATTATTTTTTTATACATGGTCTCTAAAAGTAATGGAACACATACAAAAATAGATACTTTATATTCTTTTAAATTGGTTTGAATATGGCGAATTCCATCGCAAAATACATTTGTAGTTCCGCTTACTTAAAAAGAAGAAAAGTGCTGTACTTCCAAAGGTATGGTGGAATGGTAGAAATGCTAAATTGACATCAGTATCATAAACTTTTTCTGCCATATTTAAAGCATAAATATTAGAAGCTATATTTTTATGAGAAAGCATTACTGCCTTAGAAGCTGAAGTAGTTCCAGAAGTAAATAGAATAATTTGCATTTCTTCTTCATTTATTTTTGCCTTTGTAAATTCTTCATAACCTTGCTCTAATAGTTCTTTACCTTCCTCTATTAGCTCTTTTAAGCAAAGGAAATCTTCAGTTTTATCCATACAAATAAACATACTAACTTGTGTAGTTTTTTCCTCTTGTATCTGTTTCATAATATCATAATATTTTTCGTCAAAAATAACAGCATCTGCATTACTTCTTTGCAATAAAGATTCAATTTCATTATCTGGTAAGCCTTTATCTAGTGGAACAATGATTCCTGTTCCATTAACAACTGCAAAATAACTTACTACCCATTCATAACGGTTAGGACTAATAACAGCAATACGTTTGTTTTTTAAGCCTCTTTTTACTAGGCTAGAGCCTAAAGAATCAATATCTAAGCCAAATTGTTCATAAGTAATATTGGTGTATTTTTCTTCTGATTTTTCCTTGTTTTTTATAATAAATGCTTTATGTGATGAATATTTTTGAATTGCATCTTTCATAAGTTCCTTTAAATTTTTAAATTCTTTTGCTTCGTAAAGCGCATTTTTTGATTTCATAAAAAATTCATTCCTTTCTCATAAAAAAAACAAAAACGATACCTACCTTGGTATCGTTCTGTGATTTTTATTATAGCATATACACTTTTATCTTACAATGTAACTGACTTGTTGTTCGATTTTATAAATCATAAAAATACGTTGCTTCCAAATCCGCTTCATGTACTAAAAGAGCAATTGGATATTTTTTGTAAGCTTGACCTATAGTTCCATATAATTCTTTTGGTTCTGTAAAGCCCATGTGCCAACGAATTGCGTAACGTTCCTCTGGTGTTAATTTAATAAACTCAGATAACATCATTACAGATTTCTCACCATGACCATAAGGAATTAAATCTTCTACTGTGTAATAAGGTACTTTTTCCCATACTCCTTGCTCATTTTTAGCATTTCTATAGTCTATTTTATAATAATTTACTTTACAAATATCGTGTAGTAAAGCAATTATTTTTACAGAATCAGAATCTTCTGTTTTAGTTTTTAAAATTTCATATACCTTCATACTATGTTCTAATAGCCCGCCTTTATGATTTCCATGAAAACGTGTACTTGCTGGTGCTTCAAAGAAATCAGAACGCTCCAAAAATTCAATTAGTGCATCCATTCCTTCTCTATTTATTTGTTTTAACAAATTTAAAAATTCTTCTTTCATCTCATTTTTCCTTTCTTTTATATAATGTTTTTTCTACGTTCTTTCTCCTTTTAAAATAGACTCTAATTGGTTTTTAACAGTTGTTTTAAATTTATAATAATATGGAGTAATTTCTGGTAAAAGTCCGTCAAAATAAATAATATTTCCATCTTTATCTACTGCTTTTAAGTTTGGAAAGGTGCGAATCATTTTTTTATTTGAGAAAAATGTATTAATCAATTTTGCCATTGTTTCATTTCCATATATTTTTTCATATTGTACTTCGACTTGTTCTCTGTTTGCTACCTGCAAATCATGCTCATGAATCATTCTAATATAGAACATATTTATAGCAAAACCAGTTAATAGAAAATCAAAAAACAAAAAGATAATTACCGCAGTTGTTAAAATCTTTAAGTGAAGTAGTGAAATTTTCTTTTTAATTTTTTCAATTAGCCTATCAATTCTAGGATTAGCATACGACATTAAGTATATTGCTAAAAATCCCCAGAATAAAGAAAAGAAAACGCAAATTCTTCCATTTAAATTAAGTGGCATATTTGAATAATCCCACCAAATAACATGAAATAACTTTTCTCCTAAAAAGCTAATTATATATTCTGTAATAGAGCCAATTATGAAGCCTCCAAAGAAAAGTGTATTATTGTTTTTATTAAAATATTGTAAAAAGACAATCATAATAACAGCGCCTAGACCATAAATTGAACAAAATGGTCCATATAAGAAGCTTTGCCTACTTTCCCACGTTCCTTTTGTCATAATGCTAAATAGAGTTTCTATTACATAGCCTAATACACTATAAATAATAAAATATGCTAAAATTCTCCAAATGCTAATTCCTAAAATTTTGAATGTTTTTCTTTGTACTTTATTTTCCTCTTTCATTTTACTATTATTCCTTTCCTCGGCACAAATTAAGTTAAAAATAACAACCTTTTAAAAGAAAAATCCATAGTAAATAACCACAAAAATTTCAAAAATAAGAATGGCTGGAAATCCAATTACAAACCTAGGTTTTTGAGTTTTATGTCTAAATACATACATACCAGCAATTCCGCCAATTCCACCACCTAGAAGTACTAAAATAAATAGTGCTGATTCACTAATTCTCCATTTTCCATATTTCGCTTTCTTTTTATCAATTCCCATAGTGCAAAATGCAATAATGTTGATAATAATAAGATAAATAATAGCATTTCGTATATTAAAAATTTGACTCAAATCAATAGTATTTTGAAACATTTTTATTTTCCCCTTTTTTTTGATGTTTTCATTATATCATATTTTTTAATTTTGTATAGATATTTTAATACATTAATATTTTCTAATGTTAAAAAAAGCCTAAAATCTTTGTCTATTTTATGTAAAATTTGCATTTTTTTCTAGTATATGTTATAATTATAATGTGTTTAAAATATCTTAATAAGGAGAAGGTGAATTCTTTTATGTATGAGAGTTACAAAGTCTTTTCAAACGAAGACAGACAATGGAATCAATCCTTTTTAGATGCCACAAAAAACAAAGATAAGAAAAAAGTATTCGAATTATTAAGACAAGCTGGAGAAGTTTACTTAGACGAATACTATATTGACCACTCTATTTTTGAATTAAACAATCAATGTATTTCAAATGAAAAAAGAGAACAAGTATTAAATGGCTTAAAAAAATGTAAAATCGTAACAGATATAGCAGAGCAAAGAGATGCTATATCTATTAAAACTGCCAAAACTCCTATTATGGTATCAAAACTATCAGATATTATTCCTGGCATTGAAGATGTAACACCTTCTAGCCAAAAAGAAAATATTGTAAATAAAAGCGTTTATCGTTCTGAATATATTTCCCAGATGTTAAGCTTTCCAAATAGTGTTGTTACTGGTTACACTTATGGTATTGCTGATAAAGCAAAAAGTATAGACACTTGGGTAGAATTTAAAAATAATAAAAATCAGGAGTTTGTTGTATTTCCTGATTCTAATACCGTTTATAATAAAGAAGGCTTTTACTTTTTAAAACACGCAGAGCCAATAAAAAAGGTTTCTAGTGACGATTTAAGAGGAAAATCTTCTGTTGGAAAAGGTTCCTCTTATAATGAATTTGGCACTCAAGCTGTAGATATTGATATTGAAATTGATATGGGTGACGAAAGATAGTTTATATTATAGGGACGGAGCAAAAAATATAAAAAGTTGGGGCTGTAAAAAAAGTCCACTAGAAAAATGAGATTTGGAATAAATTTATTTCAAATCTCATTTTTTCATAAAAATT
>CANQXD010000039.1 GCA_947627755.1 uncultured Clostridia bacterium
GATGTCTATTTTTATCTTGAAAAAATTTTTTAATTTTTTTCAAAAAATGCTTGACTTTTTATAGTTGGTCTTTCATTTTTGTTTTATTCTATATTCTTTCTTTTCAAAAGTCAATCGTTTTTATGTAAATTTATAAAATTATTTTCTTGCCTTTTTGTAAACTTTATAGTATAATGCACTAAATTACTATTGTAACTGTTTATTAATCCATTCTTAATTAAGGAGGAAATAATGATGATGAGACTTTATGAAATTTCTTGTAACAAAGAGCAATGGTGTGTAAAAGGTAATCGGGACGATGGTTACACTCTTGTGAACAGAACAACTTTAGATAGCTATTCTATCTCAGGAGATGTCATCGGAATCGAGCAAATCTCAGATGATACTTTTTTGGTTTATCGGCGTATTATGAGAGATAAGTGGCAGATTAACAGAGTAAAATTAAGTGATGGTGAAACCGTTAGAGAATATCATCATGAGTTTCAACATTTTAATTTTTTGACAAAAGATATCATCATTTTTGACAAAGATAAGTCACTTGGCGGAATCTTATATTCTATTAGCCAAAATTGCGAAATGGATACTATGAATCATATGCTTCATGAAGATTCAAGAATTCATGATGCTAGTTGTTTATTCAAAAGATATATTACATTTCTATATGATAAAAAGAAAGATTCTGAGTATCCTAGTCTCTTGTTAGTGGACTATAAGCCTATATGTGCTTATCATTCTAACGAATATCTACAAGTATTTTTTGACCCTAATTCTCTGCAACCTTTGTCACCTGTTTACTCTACTTTAAGAAATCAGTACCTTACTTTAACTGAGTCTTATACTCTAAAAGAGATTATGGAGGAGGAAAATCATTATCTTTCTATTATTGATGACTTTTTGTACAATTTGTATCAAAAAGATAATAGAAAGACTGCAGAAGAACTATTTTCTATGCTGGAAACAAAAGAAGATTAATATTACAAAGAACTAGCCTTTTTTGGCTAGTTCTTTTTCTTATTTTTACGACATTTTTTCTTTGATTCTGGCAAGGGTATTTAACGCATCAATTGGAGTTAAGCCATTTAAGTCAATTTTATCAAGTTCTTGGGCAATTTCGGCTAATTTATAATTGCCCATATCTAATTGTCCTTCTACCCTATTTTTGTTTGGTTTTTCTAGTTGTTTTCCGTTTAAGATATTTTTTCTTTCTAACGAGCGTAAAATTTCGTTGGCTCTTTTGGTTACTTCTGTTGGCACTCCTGCTAAACGTGCTACATGCACACCATAGCTTTCGTCTGTTCCGCCATTTACTATTTTACGTAAGAAGATGATATCTTCTCCTTTTTCTTTTACAGCAATAGAATAATTTTTTATTCCTTCTAACTTATTTTCTAAGTCCGTTAATTCATGATAGTGGGTTGCAAATAGTGTTTTAGCACCACTTGTTTCTTTGTTTGCTATATATTCTGCTACTGCCCATGCTATGGATAAGCCATCATAGGTAGATGTTCCTCTTCCTATTTCGTCTAAAATTATTAGACTATTGGCAGTTGCATTTTTAAGAATTGTAGCTACTTCCATCATTTCTACCATAAAGGTACTTTGTCCCATGCTTAAATCGTCTGATGCTCCTACTCTAGTAAAGATTTTATCTACTACTCCTATTTTAGCATAACTTGCTGGAACAAAAGAGCCTACTTGTGCCATTAATGTAATTAATGCGACTTGTCTCATATATGTTGATTTTCCTGCCATGTTTGGTCCGGTAATAATGGCAAGTCTAGAATCTTCTTTATCTAGGTAAGTATCATTTTGTACGAAACTTCCGGCTGGTAACATTTTTTCAATAACAGGGTGACGTCCATCTTTAATGTCAATAATGCCACTATTATCTACAATTGGCTCTACATAGTTCATATCTTCTGCTACAGTTGCTAAAGATGTTAGAACATCTAGAATACTAATAATTTCTGCTGATTTTTGAATTCTTTTTATTTTTCCTTCAATATCCTCTCTTATTTCTACAAACGCATTATATTCTAGGTTAATAACTTTTTCCTCTGCTCCTAGAATTTGATTTTCTAAGTTTTTAAGTTCTTCTGTAACATAGCGCTCTCCGTTAGTTAGGGTTTGTTTTCTAATGTATCTATCTGGCACCATATCAATATTTGATTTTGTTACTTCTAAATAATAGCCAAATACACGATTAAATCCTACTTTTAGCCCTTTTATACCAGTTGCTTCCCTTTCTCTTGCTTCTAGCTCAATAATCCATGTTTTTCCTTGAGTTGTAGCTTGTTTCAAATGGTCTATTTCTTCGTTGTAGCCAAGTTTGATTAGTCCACCTTCTTTAATACTCATTGGTGGCTCGTCCACAATTGCTTCTTCAATAAGTTCATATATGTCTTTTAGTTCGTCTAAGTTTTCATATAGTTCTTTTAAATATGAAGATGTGCAATTTTCTAATACCTTTTTTACTTCTGGTAATTGCTTGGTTGAATTTTTTAAAGAAATCATATCACGTCCTGTGGCATTTCCGTAAGCAATTTTTCCTGCTAAACGTTCCATATCATAAACTCTTTTTAAACTGTCTGTTACATCCCCTCTTAGCATGACATTTTCTTTCAATTCTCTTACGGCTTCAAGTCTTTTCTTAATTTCTAATACATCAATAAGTGGGTCATTTAACCATCTTCTTAACATTCTTGAGCCCATAGAAGTTGATGTTTTATCAAGCACCCATAAAAGTGTTCCTTTTTTAGATTTATCACGCATTTTTTCTGTGATTTCTAGGTTTCTTCTTGCTGTAATATCTAATGCCATATATTTGGTTGTGTTATAAACTATAATTTTGTTAATGTGGTCTAGACTTGTTTTTTGTGTTTCTTCTAAATAATCTAATAAGCCATGAATAGAATGTAAAGCAATACTATAATCTTCTATATTTTCTATGTTGTCTTCTTGTGGATTTACAAAAGTATATTTTTTTAGAAGTACATCATTTTCTTTTTGGAAGGCTTCTTCTTTTACTCTTGAAATATATACTTCAAAACGCTCTTTAATTTTATCAATTTCTTCTGTGCTTTCATACATAAAAGGATTTACTATAATTTCGGCAGGATTGTATCTTGAAATTTCATCTAATAATTTAGGAAAATTGTTGGTTTCAGTAATTTGTGTGGTTCGAAAATCTCCTGTGGAAATATCGCTTGCACTAATACCAAAGTAGGTTCCTGTTTTATATATTGACAAAATATAATTATTTTTCTTTTCATCTAGCAAGTTACTTTCAATGACAGTTCCCGGTGTTACTACACGAATAATACCTCTTTTTACAATGCCTGTTGCTTGTTTTGGGTCTTCTAGTTGCTCACAAATGGCTACTTTATAACCTTTTTCAATTAACCTTGCAATATAGGTGTCTGCTGCATGGAAAGGAACTCCGCACATTGGAGCTCTTTCTTCTTGTCCACATAGTTTTCCTGTTAAAGTTAATTCTAATTCTTTTGAACCTGTAATTGCATCATCAAAAAACATTTCATAAAAGTCACCTAAACGATAGAATAAAATACAATCTTTGTATTCTTCCTTCGTTTTTAAATATTCTTGCATCATTGGTGAAAATTCTGATTTTTCTGCCATTTTCTATTCCATCCCTTTCTTAATTTTCTTAGAAGGCATACATAGGATATTTCTCTTTAAAAACTCTTCTTCCTTAGATAATTTAGAAGGCATATTATTTATGAAAATTTTATTATTTTTAATAACTATCTTTCTTCTTTATCTATATCTTCTTTTTGATTCCATTTTTCTTCTAATTGACTTTTAATTTCATCTAATTTTTGAATTCTTTTTTCAATATGTTCTGGTGCATGTGCATAAGCATCACAGTATTGTATGTGCAACAGTTTTTGTATTAATTTTTTATTTGTTTCAGCTACCTTACTAACATCTATTAGTTCGTCATGATGTTCTATTAAGTAGCATATTTCTTTTAGTTCTTTTGCACTATATCCTAATCTTTCTAAAATTTCCTGTGACATTTGAGCTGATTTTTGTTGATGTCCTTTGAAATGCCTAATACCATTTTCTTCTTGGTAGGAATAAGGTTTTCCAATATCATGTAATAACAGTGCTATTCGAACCTCTAAATCTGGATTTGATTTTTGTAATGCTTTAACAGTATGTTCCCATACATTATAGATATGATGTGGATTTTTTTGGTCAAACCCATCAGTTTTTTTTAATTCTGGAATGATTTGAAAAATAGTTTCCTTATGTTTTTTCAAGTTTTCCATATCCTCTTCACATTCTAACATTAAAATGCTTTCTAATAATTCTTTTTGCACATTTGGTAATTCTATTTGCTTGAAATTTGACTCCATACTCCACTTCCTTTTAAATACCACTTATGTTCTGATATAATTTCTAATTCTTGCATCGTTCCAATTAAGCTTTTATCGCCCTCAAATACTACGACTTTATTAGAATCTGTTCTTCCTGTTAGCATATTAGGGTTGTTTTTGCTGATTCCTTCAACCATTACTTTTTGCGTAGTTCCTATATATTTTTGATTGTTTTCTTCAATTTGACTTTCTACTAATTCTTTTAATCTATCAAAACGTTTATGCTTTATTTCTTCTGGTATTTGATTTTCCATTCTATCTCCTGGCGTTCCTACTCTTCTTGAATAAATGAACATGAAGACTTGTTCAAATTTTACTTTTCTTACTACGTCTAAAGTGTCTTCAAAGTCTTCTTCTGTTTCATTTGGGAAACCTACGATAATATCTGTTGTAAATACTACATTTGGTATTCTATTTTTCATTTTTTCTACTAAGCTTAAATATTGTTCTTTGGTATATTTTCGATTCATTTCTTTTAATACTTTTGTGCTTCCTGCTTGTAATGGCAAATGAATGAGCTTACATACTTTTTCACAATCTTTAATTGCTTCTATTACATCATCTGTAAAATCTTTTGGATGTGGAGATACAAAACGTATTCTTTCAATTCCTTCTATTTTGTTTACTGCTCTAAGTAAGGTAGCAAAAGAGTTAACTCCTTCGTACTCTTCAAAAGCAATTTGCTTTTCTTTTTCTACTCTTAAATATGAATTAACATTTTGACCTAATAAGGTAATTTCTTTATAGCCTTGTTTTGCTAAATCTTTTATTTCTTCTAAAATATCTTTTGGATTTCTACTTCTTTCTCTACCTCTTACATAAGGTACAATGCAATAACTACAGAAATTGTTGCAACCATTCATAATGGTAACAGAAGCTCTTGTTTTGTCATCTCTTGTTATTGGAAGTCCTTCAATTATTTGCCCTTCAATGTCAAGTATATTTCGTATTTTTTTGTTTTCTTTTAAAGCTTTATATAAGTCGCAAGGTAATTTATGAAGGGTGTGAGTACCAAAAATAATATCTACATAAGGATAACTTTGTTTTAGTTTTTTTATAATATGTTCTTCTTGCATCATGCAACCGCCAATGGCAAGTATGGTTCCTTTTTCTTCTTTTTGTTTTTTTACTTCTCCTACTTTTCCAAATAGCTTTTCTTCTGCATTTTCTCTTACACAGCAAGTATTAAATACAACTAAATCTGCTTCTTTCATTTCTTTTGTTCTTACATAGTTCATTTTTTCTAACATTCCTGCTATTTTTTCAGAGTCATTTTCATTAAGCTGGCAACCCATTGTTAAAATATAATATTTTAATTTTTTATTTTCATTTATTTGTTTTACTTTTTCAATATAAGCTAATTCTTCTTCAATATTTGCTACTTGCACTTATTTTTTCTCCTTTTCGACATTTGCTTTATTTTATTACATTTTCTAACATTTTTCAAGAGCAAAACAAAAGAAAAAAAGTCAACAATTTTGTTGACTTTTTTGCAGTTTTTAAATTTTTGTTTAATAGGCGAAGTTTAGATTTTTCTTACAATTTGTTGTTTAGAAAATTTTAGTTCTTTAAGGAACCTACTTACGCTTTGAAAAGATATTAGCAAAAGTATTGAAATTGCTCAAATCTTCCTTTAATTAATGCAAGTGGTTCTTGAAACCTACCAGCTTTTGCAATTTCTTTGCTTAAAAGATTCAAATAGTGATTTGAAATTGCCATACCTATTGCTCTTTTAATTTTTTGAAATATATTGTTAGTTGGCTCTTCCCATACTTTTACACTGGTATCACACCAAGTTTGGAAAACCTCTTCTGTATGTTCAATATAGGTTTCTACAACAACAATTAACAATTCTACATCCTTGAGATAATCTTCCTTATACTCTTTTGCATTTTGTGGATTTTGTGTTAACAACTTTTCATATTCTTTAACTGCTTTTTCTACTTTCCGCATTTCTCTCATATTGTTATTCCTCCTTATGCTTATTTTGGAAAATATTCTATTATATTATTTTGTACATTTTATCATAATTTTTGTAACTTGTCTATTTCTCATTAACAATTTTTTTATTTTTACTCTAAATGTCTCTTTAGAAAACGTCCCCAAAGAGACATAAAAAAGCGAGCCTAAGATTTTCTAGCAAATGGAAATTTTAAGAAAATCTAAGGCTCGCCATATTTATCTAGTACGGAAAGTCCTCCTTCAAAGAGAACTTTCCTACTATATAAAAAAAAGAACAGCTTTCGCCATTCTAATTTATACTTTTTATTGAAGTCCATATTTTTTCTTAAATTTATCTGCTCTACCACCTGTTGTTTCTCTTTTTAAGTTACCTGTCCAATATGGATGACATTTTGAACAAACATCAACTTTCATATCTGCTTTTGTTGAATTTGTTTTCATTACGTTTCCGCAAGCACATGTAATAGTTGCCTCTGTATATTCTGGATGCATTCCTTCTTTCATTATGTATTCACCTCTTCCTCTCATTTTATTAAACTATAATACCGTATTTCAAAATACGTTTTTTCTACTTTTAAAGCCGTTTTTAATTGTAACATATTCTTTTATTTTTTTCAAGTCCTAAATAACATTTTTATTTGATTATTTTATTTTCTGCCTCTTGCTGTTGTATATATTGTGCAGATGATTCTAACTCTTGATTTAAAGAATTTTTATGCACAATTTTTATTACAATATTGAATAAACATGCAATTAGCAAGATAAAAAGTAATGCTTTTTTCCAAATTTTTGCTACCATTTTTTCTCTCCCTAATTTGTTTTACATATTTAATTATACTATATTTTTAAATTTTGTCAACTGCTTATATTTTTCATCATTTTGGAAAAACTATAAAAAGCAATGAAAAAGATGATTAGTTATAAAATAGTTATATATATTATGAAAGGAATGAATTTAATATGAAAAAATATATTTTTTTAGGAATTGTTATTATTTTAGCTATTATTGCTATTTTTTTCTTTTTTAGTAATCCTTTTTCTAATCCAAATAATTCTCCTAATAACAATTCTAATTTTGGTAGCAGTGAAGAGATTTCAATTGATCAAAATTTAGAAGAGAGTAAAAATCGTGTTTCTAATATTATTGAAAATAGTAATGAAATTATGCAAAGTGTATCGAATGAAAATGAAATTTCTTCGTATTCAACTGTTATAAAAGATAAAGAACCCGGAAGATTAACTAATATTTCTATTACTTGTTCTATTTTAAACAACATTATTATACGTAAACGGTCAAACTTTTTCTTTTAACGAAATTGTGGGTGAGCCTACTACTGAAAGAGGTTATCAAGAAGCTAGTGTTATTATTGATAAAAAGACACAAAGAGGTATTGGAGGTGGAAATTGTCAAGTAAGTAGTACTTTATATAATGCAGTACTTAACGTTCCTAGTTTAGCTGTAATAGAGAGACACGAGCATGGAAAAGATGTAACTTATGTTCCAGAAGGGAAAGATGCTGCCGTTTCTTTTGGCTCTTTAGATTTCAAATTTCGTAATGATTCAAATTTCGACATTGGCATAAAAGCAAGTAGTGATGGAAACTCTATTGTTATGCAATTATTTAGATTGTAAAATGTAAATTTTATTATTTTATATTGATTGTTATTAAATTTATATAGATTAATTATGTCATAATTTTAGATACCTCACTTTCATTAGAGATACCTAAAATTATGACATATATAAGTTAATATATTAATCTATTTTCTCAATTTGTTAATTTTATTGGCATAAATTTTGTCCATTATTTCATTTGGATAATGTTCATCTAAAAAATAATCAAATTTAGTCTGTGGTGGTATTTTTTTCATTCTTTCCTCTTGACGGTTGGCAGCACTCCATGAAATAGTAATATTGCATATCATAAAAATTGCAATAACTATTGTAATTTGCTTAAATATTTTATTTTTCATATATTTTTCTGTTCTATTTACCAAAGGGTATAGTACTTTAGATACTAAAATACCTGCAATTCCCCAATATATGCAATGTAGCAAGCTAGTTCTTCCATTTAAATTAAAGAAGTAATTTGAATAGTCCCAAGAAATAGTACCAAATAATACTTCTTGAATGTAAGAGAATAAATATTCTAATATTCCTCCTACTAGCATACAAATCAAAAATACATTTTTACTTTTTTGAATTTTTGGTACAAATAAATAGTAAACAACCGCTCCTATTCCATATATTTGCACAAAAGGTCCATATAATAAGCCTTGCCTACATTCATAATGACCTTCTTTTATAAGAACTACCATAGTTTCTACTACAAATCCTAGAAAACTTCCTATCATGAAAATCCAAAATAGTTTGACAAAATAATTCATTATTTTCTCTTTTTCCATTTTTTCTTTCATTTTTCCCCTTTATTTTCATTTTTTCTTTATTATAGCATATTACTAAAAAATGTCTAGATTGTATGTTTAAATTTCATCAAATCTTAATCTTATTACATATTTTTTCTTTTTTTTCATATATATAAATTAAACTTTGATAGGAGGTTTTCTACTATGCGTAAATTATTGCCTAGCTTTTTGGTAATCTTATTCTGTTTTTTTGCATTTTCTAGCTCATTTGCTTACACTACTTCTTTTATATGGTCAGAAGAACCTGCTCTTGAAACTACTACTGCTCCTACTTCTACTTTGGAATTAGAATCTGGAAGTGCTATTTTAATAGAACAAAACTCTGGAAAAATTTTATATGAGCACAACTGCCATGAGCAGCTTCGTCCCGCTTCTGTTACTAAATTAATGAGTATTTTGCTTATTATGGAAGCATTAGATAACAATATTATTTCTTTAACAGATAAGGTTCCTTGCAGTGAGAAGGCTGCTAGCATGGGAGGCTCACAAATTTGGCTGGACGTGCGAGAAGAATTGACTGTAGATGAAATGCTAAAAGCAATTTGCGTAGCTTCTGCTAATGATTGCACTGTTGCTATGGCAGAATATTTGGCAGGCTCAGAAGAAGCCTTTGTAGAAAAAATGAATAATAGAGCAAAAGAATTAGGAATGAATGATACTTGCTTTAAAAATTGCCATGGACTTGATACAGATGGCCATGTTACTTCAAGTTATGATATTTCGCTGATGTCTAGAGAATTACTAAGAAATCATCCTAGTATTATGAATTATACAACTATTTGGATGGATACTTTAAGAGATGGTAAGTCTGTGCTTACTAACACAAATAAACTAATTAGAAACTATAAAGGTGCAACTGGTTTAAAAACAGGTTCAACTGCCCTTGCTTTATATAATTTATCTGCCAGTGCTACTAGAGATAATTTATCTTTAATTGCCGTTATTATGAAAGCACCTTCTACGAAGGTTCGATTTGAAGAAGCACAAAAATTATTAGATTATGGATTTAGTAACTATTCTTATGAACAATTTGCAAAAGCAGGTGATGTATTAAAAAACATTCCTGTTGCAAAAGGCACCACTCAGCAAATAGACGTTATTTTTAAGGAAGATTGTGGAACACTACTTACTAAAGGCTCTAGCTCTAATATTGAGCAAGTGGTGTCTTTGCCAGATACCATTAGTGCTCCTGTCACTGTAGGTCAAAAGATTGGTGAGGTTTTCTATCAATTAAATGGTGAAACACTTTGCAGTGTAGATATTGTGTCTAATACAGAAGTAAAAAAGATTAGTGTTTCTAATATGTTAGAAAGAATTTTCTTTGACTGGTTTCGTGTGCTAAGGTAAAATGTATTCTTAAGTATATTATAATTTAAAATAAAAAAAAGAAAGGGTGTCCCCACCGTTCCAAAATGGAACGAAAAGGGGCGTCCCTCTTGCTCGTTATTCTTCATCTTCGTTTTCATCTTCTACTGGTAGTTCATCATATTCAAATTCATATTTCACTGGTTTATTTCTTTTTGGATGAATTTTAGTTACGTTTGGAACTATAATTGTTCCGTTTTCTTCCATTTTTCTTTCTTGCTCTTTTCTTTCCTCTTTTTCTTCTCTTCTTTGTCTTTCTATTTTTCTTTCAAATTCTTTCTTTTCTTCTTTTTTGTTATTCATTTGTTTATTTAACATTGCATTTGTTTTTTCCATTAAGTCTGGAACATAATCTAATAATTTGTCTAATGCAGAACTATGGCTAACTGGAAGAAGTTTGACACTATTTCCTTGAATGACTAAGAATGCAACTGGCGAAATGCTAACGCCTGCCCCACTACCTCCTCCAAATGGTAATTTGTATTGGATTTCCTCTTCTTTTTCTTTTTTACTATACTCGTCAATGGTTTCCCCTTTAAATTCGCTACCTCCTGCCGCAAAACCAAATCCTACTTTTGAAATAGGTATTATTACAATATTGTTTGATGTTTCAATTGGCTCTCCTATAATTGTATTAACATCAACCATATCTCTTATGCTATTCATTGCGGTAAGCATAAGCCCTTCTATTGGATGTTCGCTCATATTTTTCTCTTCCTTTCTTTATTAATAACATACTACTATAAATAATATGTACTATTTTTATGCAAATTATACTATCTAGGTGAAGATGATATTCATTTTTATCTTGATAAATGGGTGTTACAACATAGTGACAATTTTGAATTTGCTCTTTTTCAGTAACGTGTGGTAGTAAAATACCTATTATGCTTCCTAAAAATGCAATGATATAGGAAGTTAATATAGCATCTTCTGTTCCTATACTAATGTATAATTGTAATTTTTTGATTCTAATTTGAAGTGCTTTTAATATGGTCAATGTTTGCTTTTTTAATGGAACGTCTTTTTCTAATTTTTTGAAGTCTATTTTTTCTAATTGCTTACTTGTATAAAGTTTTCTCATTTTTTGATTATTTAATGAAACCCAAAGAAGTGGAATTTTTTCTAAAAAATAGATTCCAATTTTGACTTGATAGGCATTCTTTACTGCAGAAGCTGTTTGCTCTTTAGGAGATACTATTTCATTAAAAGCATTTTTTCTGTTATAAGTCATCTTTCCTTTGTTTCCTAATTCTAAGTTTTTAATTTCTATTCGAATGCTAGAAAGTAGAAGTATTACGAAGAGTAATAAGAAAAGAATAGCAATGCCTAAAAAAATAAAAACTAATACCATGTTTTCCCTCCGGTATTAGTTTTTCCATTATTTTCTTGTTTATACTTGATTAGAATGTTTTGCTTTTTCAACCACAATATCTCCAAATAATTTTTCTTGGGAAGTGGTTACTTTGCTTCTTCTAGATAATTCTAGTAAGCCAGTAAATGCAGTTACTACTTCTTGTTTGTTGTGTTCTGACAATTTATATAATTTGTTAAATACAAATCTTGGTTTTTTTAGCAATTCTCTAAACATTTCTTTTACTTTATTTCCTACAGTATAAGTATCGGTAATTGCTATTTTTTCAATGTTTTTTGCATTTTGATTTAAACGATTTTTGTTGTTTTCTATAATTTGACTGTATAATTCAATAATTATTTCTTTTTCATATTCTCTTTCCAATTTTTGTTTTGGAAGTTCTATTGTTTCTTGCATTTTATAGCATCTGTTTTTGTTTGCTTCGTAGAATGCTTTTAATTTACTTGATATTTCTTTGTACTTTTTATATTCAATAATTCTTTGTAATAATTCTTCCTCTGTTAGCTCTCTTTCATCTTCTACTTCTGTTGGTAATAAGTTTTTTGATTTTATATATAAAAGAGTTGATGCCATAATTAAGAATTCACTAGCAATTTCTAAATTCATTTTTTCCATTTGATTCAAGTATTCTATATATTGGTCTGTAATTTCACTTAATTTGATGTCATAGATATTCATTTTATTTTTGTCTATTAGATGGCACAATAAATCAAGTGGGCCTTCAAAATTTTCTAGTTTTATTGCATATTTATTTGTTTCTAATGTTAATACATTTTGCATTTTTTATTTCCTTCCTAACGTTCTATTTGATTTTTAGATAGTTACTTTTTTGTTCTTATTTGTATTATTTTTTATTATTGATTTTTGAAGCTTATTTTTCTATTCTTCTATTTTTTCCATTGCTTCTTTTATATGTTCTTCTGTATAGCCTTTTTTTACTAAATATTGCTTTATTTCTGTTTCATCCATATTAACTGATTTTTTTACTGCAATATTATCTGCTGATTTTTGTTCATATTCTTCTAGCTCTTCTCTATTTTTCTGCACATAGTTTTCTATTAAATTATTTGAAATTCCTTTGGAAGCTAATTTATATTTGATTTCTTTTATCGAAAGATTTTTTAATGCCATAAATTCATTTACTGCTCTTTCTATATAGTTTTCATCACTGATGTATCCATTTTCTTTTAACTCTGCTATAATATCTTCTAATAAATTTTCTTCAATTAGTGATTTAAATTTTGTTTTTATTTCTCTTTCTGTTCTTTTTTTGTACATTACATATTTTAATACTTTTGTTTTTTCATTATCAAATTCTTCTATGGTATACATTTATTTTCCTTCTTTTTTATTTTTCCTCATTTTACTACATGAAATAAAAAATAGCAAGATTTATCTTGCTATTTTTTTAACATTCCTTTAGTTTTCAATATGTCTTTTAATGCTGCCTGTAAGACTTGTGAAAAATTGATATTATTTGCTTCTGCGAGTTTATTTAGCCATGCTGGCAATGTTAGAGTCTTTTTTACAGATACTACTTCTACTTCACTTCTTACAAGTGGCATCCATACACGAACTAGAATTGGTTTTTCATTTTCTTTGCATATTATTTTTTCTAATGGTGTAGGTTCTGGAATTTCTATTTTTTCTTCTTCACATTCTACCATATATAATCCTAAAGCTTCTTCTGCATTTTTAAGTGCTTCTTCTGTAGTATCTGCGCAAGAAAGACATCCCTGTAAATCTGGAAAATAAATATTGATTCCATCTTCCTCATAATTTAAAATTGCTACATATTCATACACATTTTTCATGATTTTACTCTCCTTTTATTCAAACTTTATTCACGATTGCTTTTCTATATTTTTTAAGGTACCTATTTTTATATTTTTCTTTCCTATTGGAATAACCACTATTGTCTTTTCATTTTCCTTTTTAAAAATGTAATGATCACCCTTTATTCTATCTAGTATCCAATTATGTTTTCTTAATATTTTTATTACTTCTTTTGGTGAATAGCTTTTCATTATTATATGTTTCCTTTCTATATTATATACGTATTTAAAATACGTGTCAATGCTTTTTTAATAAAATTTATTGATATGTTTTATTAAAAAAATAGAGACAAATCAAAATTAGTTTTTTCTAATTTTGATTTGCCCCTATTTATTATTTGCTTCTGTCAATTTCTTCTAATTATTTCTTATAATCGTTTATTCTTCGCTTTCTTCTTCCTCTTCTGTTTCATCCCCTAAGCTCTTTTCAAATGCTTCATTGAAGTTTGCTCTAATTTTTTCTTCTATTTCTTTAGCTACTTCTGGATTGTCTTGTAAATATTTCTTTACATTTTCTCTACCTTGTCCAATTCTTTCTCCATTATAGTTAAACCAAGAACCGCTTTTTTCAATAATATCTAAGTTTACAGCAATATCTAAAATATTTCCTTCTTTTGAAATACCTTTTCCATAAACAATATCAAATTCTGCTTCTCTAAATGGTGGTGCCACTTTGTTTTTTACTACTTTTACTCTTGCTCTATTTCCTATTACTTCTCCATCTTGTTTAATATTTTCTACTTTTCTAATATCTAAACGAACAGATGCATAATATTTTAATGCTCTACCACCTGCTGTTGTTTCAGGGTTACCAAACATAACACCTACTTTTTCTCTTAATTGATTTATGAAAATAATAACTGATTTTGATTTGTTAATAGCACCTGCTAATTTTCTTAATGCTTGTGACATTAGTCTTGCTTGAAGGCCAATATGAGAATCTCCCATGTCGCCATCAATTTCTGCCTTTGGTACTAAAGCTGCTACAGAGTCTATAACAATGACATCTAAAGCTCCACTGCGTACTAATGCTTCTGCAATTTCTAATGCTTGCTCTCCTGTATCTGGTTGAGATACTATTAAGTTATCGATATCTACTCCTAAATGTTTTGCATAAACAGGATCTAATGCGTGCTCTGCATCAATAAATGCTGCTTCTCCACCTTGTTTTTGTGCTTCTGCTATCATGTGTAATGCTAATGTTGTTTTTCCAGAAGATTCTGGTCCATATACTTCTACAATTCTTCCTCTAGGAATTCCACCAATTCCTAATGCAATGTCTAAGCTTAATGCTCCTGTTGGAATAGCCTCTACATTCATTGCTTGGAAATCTCCTAATTTCATAATAGAACCTTTACCAAATTGCTTTTCTATTTGACCTAATGCTGCTTCTAATGCTTTCATTTTCTCTAAATTTTCTTTTTCCATGTTTTTTCCTCCTAATATTGTTTTGTTCAAACGCTTGTTTGTACTTATTATATACTAACTATTTTTTTTGTCAAGCATTTTTTTGAAATTTTTTTAATTATATACTAACATCAAATTCGATGCCAATTTTCTAAATGATAGTAACTAAAATATAAATTTCCAGTTACTTCACCTGATAAATTTTGACTTTTCACAATGGTTTGCTTATTTCGATA
This sequence comes from uncultured Clostridia bacterium, assembly GCA_947627755.1. Classification (GTDB taxonomy): domain Bacteria; phylum Bacillota; class Clostridia; order TANB77; family CAG-508; genus UMGS1663. Next base: position 15,011 of record CANQXD010000039.1, read on the forward strand.
TAAACTTAAAAATGGCTGTTCTTCTTGATAAATTTCAATAATTCTTTGGTATTTTTGTTTTAATAAGTTTTCATCGGTTATTTGTTTTACTTCTGTCAAAAGGTTATTCATTTCTTCATTTGTATAATTTTGCAAATTGTTCTCTCCTAAGAAAAATTGAACTTCTGGTGTATAAGAATTGTAAACTCCTGTTAAAAGCATTTGATAATTTTTATTTTCTAATATTTTTTGATAATTGATATTAGAAACTTTTTGAATGGTTACTTTAATTCCTATTTGTTCTAGTTGCGCTTTAATATTTTCTGCTACAAGCACACGTTTTTCATTTGAACTATCTACTGTTAAGTTTAAATTTAAAGTAATGGTTTTATTGTTTTCCTTTTTCTGCCAACGATTGTACTTATATTGCCATTCATTTTCTTGCAATATGTTTTTTGCCTGTTCTTGATTATAGGTAATGCTAGTAGCTTTTTGCTGATACAAATAATTTCCATAGTCTAATGGGAAATCTGCCTTTACTTTCTCATTTTCATAGACGCTTGCAATGATACTTGCTTTATCAATAGCATAAGCAAGTGCTTTTCTTACTTCTGTATGCTGTAAAATAGGGTCCGCACAATTGAAAGCTAAATAGTCAAATTCTCTTCCTTTGTTTTCTGTTTTTGCATAACCAATTGTACCAATATATTGTTCTAAATTTCCATGCGAAGTAGTAAAAATATCTACATTTCCTAATTTAAAGCTATTATATACCTCTCCCATTTCAGTATATAATTTAATTTGTATTGTTTCTATTTTTGCTTTTTTATTTTCTATATTCCACCATTCTTCATTTCTTTGCAGAGTAATTTCATTTGCTAAAATGGAGGAAATTTTATACATTCCTGTTCCAATTGGCGTTTTTGTAGAAGTATAAAAATCTTCTTCTAAGTAAAGATGTTTTGGAAGAATTGGAAACGTTAGGTGATATTCAAAGAAAGGTACTTCCTCGTTTAAATTTATCTTTATTGTATTATCATCTAATATTTCTACATTGCTTACTTTTTCTACTTCGCTAGAATAAATACTTCTTCCTTCTTTTAATTTTTCTATTGTAAATGCAATATCCTCTGCTTCTAAACTCACTCCATCTTGCCACTTTTTGTTATGGTCTATTTTTATAATGTAAGAAGTAGGTGATATTTTTGAACACTCGGTAGCTAAGCACAACTCTGTTTTATAATTTTCATTCAAAGTTATGAGTGGTTCAAAAATAAGTTTACTAATATTTTGTACTTCTCTATGATTACTTAATAAAGGATTTATGGTGTCAAAGTTTGAAATACCAATTCTTAAAGGCTTTATTTCTGTAGATACTTGAGCTGTTTCTTCTATTTTATTTTTTGTATTTTCTTTTCGAAAGAAAAATTGATAGATTCCAAAAATAATAATACCTACTAAAAGTAAAATAAAGATGTATTTCCATATTTTTGTTTTCATGCTTGTCTCCTTATTTTTTCTTTATTCTTTATTTGTTATAATATAAGATATTTTTCCTTTTTGCAAGTTTTTATACTCTAAAAAATTTATTATTAAAATTCATTATAAAAATATTTTTTGGTTTATTTTATATTTTACTTTCCTACTTTTTTGGAAATTATTAAGATTTTAGATTGTAAGTGATTTAAAAAATTTTCTAATTTCATATAAGCTTGTCTAAGCTGTTTTTTCGCTTCTTTTGTTATTTAATAATTGATAAAAATATATAAAAAATCTAACTTCGCATTTGAAATTTTTTAGGTTTCAAATGCGAATAATAACCTTGATAAAACTTTATTTTCTTGATTCTACAATAATTCGTATTCCTGTTCTATCTTCTCCTTCAACTTCTACTTCCGCAAAAGCTGGGATACACACTAAATCTACCCCTGATGGTGCTACAAACCCTCTTGCGATTGCCACTGCCTTTACTGCTTGATTTAGTGCTCCTGCTCCAATTGCTTGCATTTCTGCTTTGTTTTCTTCTTTTACCAAACCTGCAATTGCTCCTGCTACAGAATTTGGATTTGATTTGGATGAGATTTTTAAAACTTCCATTTTTTGCCTCCTATAATTTTATTTTTATTTGAATTACAGGTATAGTTATAATATAAAATTATAACTTTGTCTAGTACTTTTTTGGAAAAAATTGGAAAAGTTTTCGTTCTAATTTTCTATTTTTCGCCATTTATCTTATATTGATTCTTTCAATAGAAACTGCTCGACAATTTTCGTCATTTATTTCTAAAATGCAACCACTTAAAATACATTCTCCTTCTGCTAATTTATATCTTTCTGGAAGTGATGTAACAAATCTCTTAACAGATGCTTCTATATCCATTCCAATTACAGAATTTATTGGTCCTGTCATACCAATATCTGTAATGTAAGCTGTTCCTTTTTGTGTAATTTCTTCATCTGCTGTTTGCACATGTGTATGTGTTCCAAAAATAAAATTTACCTTTCCATCTAAAAAATATTTCATAGCTATTTTTTCTGCAGTTGCTTCTGCATGAAAATCAACTATAATACAATCTGCCTTTCCTTTTATTTCTTCTAAAATGTCTTCCATTTTTGTAAAGGGATTGTCTGATTGTACTCCCATATCGGTTCTTCCTATTAAATTGATTACTGCTATTCTTTTTCCTTGGCAAGAATAAATATGATAGCCTTTTCCTACAACACCTCTAGAATAGTTTGCTGGTCTATTTATTTTTTCATTGTCAATAAAGGTAAATATATCTTTTTTGCCCCAAGTATGATTTCCCATAGTAATTGCATCTACATTTAATTTCTTTAATTCATTAAAAATAGAAATAGTAATTCCCATACCACCTGCTGAATTTTCTGCATTTACAATAACAAAATCAATATTATATTTTTCTCTTATTTTTGGTAGCTCTTCTTTTAATTTCTTTACGCCATTTTCTCCTACTAAATCTCCTACTGCTAATATTTTCATTTGCCTTCCCTTCTTTCTTCCTTTTTAGCATACTATATTTTTGATGATTTCGCAATAAATTTTGGGATATTTTTCAATCTTCCTAAATTAAAAAAATCTCAAATTTGTCATATTTATTACAAGAAAACTTATTTTTGTTTTTCTTGTAGTATAATGAATACTTTACTAATTCTTTGTATATAATGAAAATAAATTTATATCTTTTACATACATTTTGTAAAGATACTGAAAGGATGGATTAAAATTATGAATTACAAAAGAGCTTCTGAAATTGTGAGTCACGGAGAAATTTGTGATGTGTATTATGAGAAAAAACCAGTGTGGATTCAAGAAGTAGAAAATAATATGGCTAAAATTGGTTTTATGGATGGTTCAAATGAAAAAAGTGTAAAAATAGAAGATTTATATGAATAAGCATATCTTTTTTATGCAAGATATGTAAAATAAAACTGATTATCTATTAAAAAAATTAAATTAGTGTCAAGAAGTTTCGGAAAACTTTAATACAAGTTTTAAATATATGATAAAGCTTAGAATTAATAATAAAGT
>CANQXD010000040.1 GCA_947627755.1 uncultured Clostridia bacterium
CATATAAAGAATTAAACGAAAAAGCAAATCAAATGGCTCATTGTTTAATAGAAAATGGGGTAAAAAATAATGATATTGTTGGCATTATGCTAAACCGTTCTTTTGAAACCATTATTTCTATGTTAGCAGTTTTAAAAGCAGATGCTGCATATATGCTAATAGATGTAAATTTACCAGAAGATAGAATTATATATATGCTAAAAAATGCTAATTCTACTTTATTAATTACAGCAAGTGAGATAAAAAATATTGATTTTTATAAAAAGTTATTTGTTGACAAAATAAATGCTGATGCATATCCAAAAAATAATTTAAACTTGAATTACAATATAAAAGATAATTTATCTATTGTTTATACATCAGGCTCAACGGGCAATCCAAAAGGTGTCTTGTTAATACAACAAGGTATGATTAATTTAATGGTTTGTTATAAAAAATTCATAGATATAGAAAATTTTAGTAAATTTTTAAGCATTTGTTCTATTTCCTTTGATATGTTTGCTGTTGAAATTTTTATTCCGCTATTAAATAATAAAACATTAATATTAGCAAATGAAGAAGAACATAAAGATCCTATTGCTATTAGCAAATTAATAAAAACAAATCGTGTTGAGTTCATGTTGATTACACCTTCAAAAATTCAACTTTTATTAGCCAATGCCTCTACTAGCGATTGTTTACAAAATTTAAAAAGCATACAATTAGGAGGAGAAATATTTACTGCAAATTTATTTGAGACGTTAAAAAATTATACAAATGCTCAAATATGTAATGAATATGGACCTTCTGAAATTACATCTTGTTGCTCTTATAAAGAAATTATATCTGCTAATGATATTAATATTGGTGGACCTATTCATAATGTTCAAATTTACATATTAAATCAAGATATGAATTTATGCCCAATTGGAGTAGATGGAGAAATATGTGTTAGCGGTGATGGAATTTCTAAAGGTTATATCAATAATCCTACTGCAACAGAAAAAGTATTTGTAAAAAATCCTTTTGGAGAAGGCTTATTATATAAAACAGGTGATATAGGAAAATATAATGCAAGTGGAGAAATAGAATATATTGGTAGAAAAGATTTTCAAGTTAAATTAAGAGGCTTAAGAATTGAACTATCAGAAATTGAAAAACAACTATTAAATATAGAAAATATTAAAAATTGTGCTGTAATTTATAAAGAACAACCTAACAACAATTCTTATTTAGCAGCGTTCTTTACATCAGCAAAAGATATTGATATTTCTTTTATAAGAACAGAGTTATCAAAACATTTACCATTATATATGGTTCCAAAATATATCATAAAATTAGATAATATGCCTATTACTAGAAATGGAAAAATAGATTTAAAAACATTAAAAGAATATAAAATTGAAAATGTTGAAACATCAAATTATGTGGCACCAGAAAATGAAACACAAAAACTATTCTGTGACACTTGGGAGAAATTATTAAATACAAAAGTTGGAATTACAGATGATATATTTGAATTAGGAGCAGATTCTTTGCTTGCTATAAAATTTAAAGTTGAAATATTATCTCATAATATTAATATTGAATATGCCGATATTTTTAAATATCCAACTGTAAAAGAATTATCAGAGGCAAAAAGTATTACTACTGCAGAACAAACAGATTCTTATAATTATGATGAAATTAATAAAATACTAGAAAAAAATAATATAAAAAATAGTAAAAATATGATAACAAATAAAACGAATAATGTTCTTTTACTAGGCTCAAACGGATTTGTAGGAATGCATATTTTATATAATTTCATCAAAAAAGATAATGGAAAAATATATTGTATTGTTAGAGATAAAAACAAAATATCCGCTAGAACTAGAATTTTAGATGCGTTACATTTTTATTTTAATAGTGAATTAGATGAGTTTATTGATAATAGAATTGTTATTTTTAAAGGTGATATAACCAAAGAAAACTTTGGCTTAAATACAGAATTATACAATGATATAGTAGATAATGTTTCTATTGTTATTAACTCAAGTGCAAATGTTAGACACTATGGTAATTTTAAAAATTTTGAAAACATCAATATTGGACTAACTCAAAAGGCTATTGAATTTTGTGAAAAATATAATAAACGATTAATACAAATTTCTACTACTAGCGTTAGTGGAGAAGTAAGTAAAAATGGAATGATTTCTTTTTCAGAAAATAATTTATACATTGGTCAAAATTTAGATAATGTATATGTAAAGAGTAAATTTGAAGCAGAAAGAATTATTTTAGAACATATTTCAAAAGGGTTAAAAGCACAAATATTGAGACTTGGAAATATTACGAACAGATATGTTGATGGAAAATTCCAAATAAATCCTAATGAAAACGCTTTTATAGGTAAAATTCAATCTTTCATAAAATTAGGAATTATTCCAGACTATTTATTAAATGCAAAACTAGAATTTACACCTGTTGATTTATGCGGAATTGCAATTGTTACTATTATGCAAAACTATGTACCAGATTTTAGTGTATTTCACATTTACAACAATAATTATATAACAATGAAAGATTTTGTAGAAACATTAAGAAAATATAATATAAATTTAAAAGTTGTTAATGATAAAGAATTCGATAAAATAATAAAAGATACTTTACTTGATGAAAGTAAAAAAGATATGCTATCAGGTATTATCAATGAATTAAATTCAGACAATAATTTTGAAATTAATGCAAATGTCGACATTTTATCTGAATTTTCTAGAAGTTTTTTATATGCTATTGACTTTAATTGGTCAAAAATAGATAATGGTTATATAGAAAAATATATTCAATATTTTAAAAATATAAAATTTATATAGGAGGGAAACTTTATGGAACACATAGGCTCATTAATATTAATGATTATTTCTGAAATATTAATAATAGGAATAGCACTATTTTTAAGAAAAGAGAAAAAAAGTCAATTAAAAACTGCATTTGCTTATGTTCTTCTTTGCTTATTTATTTGGACTTTTGGTTCAATTTTGCAAATATTATTCCAAAATACAGATATAGATCCTTTCTTTTGGGAAAAATTAGCTGGATTTGGAGTATGTTTTTGTCCAGTTGCATTTTTTGCATTAAGTACAATATTCGCAAAAACCAAAATAAAATTAAAATTTAGTTATATTTTATTTTTAGTAATACCTTTAACAACGGTATTATTAACATTTACTAATGAATATCATCATTTAGTTTTTCAACATTATTCAATTAATATGAATGAAGTGGTTATAGGAAATTATTATAATATTAATTCTTTGTATGGATATGTACTATACGGAATTGGTTTATTTTACTTTATAAAATATTCAATAAAAAATTCTGGCTTTTTTTCGAAGCAATCTTTATTAATAATAATTGGTAGTAGTATTCCTTTATCCATTAATATATTAGGTTCACTTGGTATTATAAAAATGACTATGTATATGACACCAATATCTTTTTCAATTTTAGCCTTTTTCTTTGCCATTGCTATATTCAAATTCAAATTCATTAGTATCACACCAATAGCAATGCAAAATATCGTAGATAGGATGTCAGATAGTTTCGTAGTTATAAATGAAAGCAATAATATTACAGACTTCAATAAAACATTTACAGATACCTTCAAAATATCTGTTAATAAAGTAAGAAATACAAACATCATTGACTTATTAAAAAACGATATAAAATTTGAAGATGACTTAACAAATGTTGAAGATGCTATCAAGAAAGCAAGAACAACTCCAGAAATCATATACTTTGACAAAGAATTCAAAATAGGAAAACAATACTTTAGTATAGAAGTAAGTAACATTTCATCAAAGAAAAATTATTTAGGAACCCTAATACTATTCAAAGATGTTACACAGCATATAGAAGATATGCAAACCATCAAAAATAACCAAGACATGTTAATGGAAAGAGAACGTTTAGCATCACTTGGACAATTAATAGGTGGTATTGCGCACAACTTAAAAACACCAATCATGTCAATTGCAGGTGCTTCAGAGGGCTTATCTGACTTAATCAAAGAATATGAAACATCAGTTGGAGATGCAGAAGTTACAATAGAGGACCACCACGAAATAGCAAAAGACATGAAAGACTGGATTAGCAAAATCAGAAGCTACACAGAATACATGTCAGACGTTATCACAGCCGTAAAAGGACAAGCCGTTACCCTATCAGAAGAACAAGCCATTTCCTTCAGTTTAGACGAATTAGTAAAACGTGTAGATATATTAATGAGACACGAACTAAAAAATGCATTAATCAACCTAAACACAAAAATGGAAATCGATCCTAATATTGAACTAAAAGGAAACATCAATAGTCTAGTACAAGTAATCAATAACATGATATCAAATGCAATACAAGCCTATAATGGAAAACCAAATGAGCAAATAGACTTAATCGTATCACAAATGGATAATGATGTAACAATCTCTGTAGTAGACCATGCAGGCGGACTTCCAAAAGAAGTAGAAGGAAAACTATTCAAAGAAATGATAACAACAAAAGGAAAAAACGGAACAGGACTTGGATTATTCATGTCATACTCAACAATTCGTGCTCACTTTAATGGAAATATCACTTATAACACAGAAAAAGGCGAAGGCACAGCCTTCCACATAATCTTACCAATGCAATAAAACCGAACAGAAGGGACGCCCCTTTTCGTTCCATTTTGGAACGCTGGGGACACCCCTTCTGTTTTTTTCTTTACATTAAAAAAAGCATTATAAAAATCCACTATAGCGGATTTTTATGAAATTATTTTATATTTTACATAAAAACTATTTACAAATAAAATATTACATGATATAGTAACAATAATCTTATTTAATTCAAAGAAAAAACAAAGAAAAGTTAAATCAGGGAAGAGAAAAGTATAGAAAATAGTTATTTATTTAAGAAATTTTTTAATGTAAATCAAAAAGTTAAAAGTTAAGATCGTTAATTTTCCAAGAAAATAAGAAAAAAGTTAAAAAGAAGAAAAATAAAAAAGGAAGGAGGATAGTATAAATAAAAGAAGGGGGTTAAATACGTAATTTGAATTAAAGTAAGAAAATACAAAAAACATTGAGGCTCTATTGCGCTTTTTCATTATGCGTGATAATATGAGAAAGGAAAACATGCATGGAACTAAATCTAAAAAATGATATTATATTTAAAGCCTTCTTTGTAAAACAAGGAAACCAAAAATATTTAAAAAGTTTCCTAGAAGCATTACTAAATAAGAAAATACAAGAAATTGAAATAATGCGGAGAAGTAAGTCTAATACAAACAAAAGAGAAAGAAAAACTAGGAAGAATTGATATAAAAGCAACAATAAATAAAAACGAAATAATAAATATTGAAATGCAACTAAAAAATGAGCATAATATAGAACAAAGAAGTGAATTTTATGGAGCAAAACTAATTACAGATCAATTAGTAAGTGGAAAAAAATACATAGACCTAAAACCAGTAATACTAATTAATATATTAAATTATAATTTGTTAAAAGTACCAGAATATTGCACAAAAACATAAATAATATGAGGTAATAAAAGATGTAACATACTATTTTATAGAACTACCAAAATTTAGAAAAAGCAGACCAAGGCTAGCGAACATGTTAGAAGTATGGCTTGCACTAATCGATGGAGAAGGGGGCTTAATCGAAATGGGAAAAGAAAAATATGAAATTGTAGAAGAAGTACAAAAACAATTAGAAGAACTACTAGCAGATGAAGAATTAAGAGCAATAGTGGAATATAGGGAAAGTGCTTTAAGAGACGAAAACTCCAAATTATATAATGCAGAACAAAAAGGGAAAAAAGAACGGACTAAAGCAACGGGAAAAAAGAGCGGTCTAAAGCAAGGGAAAAAGCAATTAGAAGAAACAACAATAGAAATAGCAAAAAAATTAAAACAAGAAAATATGTCTATTGAAAAAATAGCAGAAATAACTGGGGTAGAAAAAGAAAAAATAGAAAAATTATAAACACGAGAGGAGCTCCTACTTAATAAGAGGAGCTCCAATTTTCGGCTCAAAATAGAACGACACCCTTCTTTTTTTATGTCCATTTTTATCAATAAATTTCCGCTATAGCGGAATAAAACAATCCAATATATACAGTAGAAAAAGAAAAAACATATAAAAATAAAAACAAAATCCCACTCATTTTTTGCAAAAATAGGTTAAAAAGAAAAATAATGGAAAGAATAAACGTAGTATGTAAAAAGCAAAAATCAAATAAATCTTTCAAAGCATTATGAAATGCATAAAAAAGTACACATCAATACATTACTAAAAGGTTTATAGGTAAAACCTAAACAAAAAGCAAAACAAAAACCTAAATACAAAAACAAGGAATGATAAAAATGGTTCACTATAAAAAAGCAGGAAAGCAAAAATTAAAAAACGCAGGACTAATCTTTGTCATTGTTGTCCTAACATCTATCACAAGTATCTTCTTTTACAAAATCTATGAAGGAATCCAAATAAATACATACGAAACGCAAGGCATAGAAGCACAAAAAACAATAAAAAGTGTAGAAGCAATAAAAGAGCAAGGCACACAAATAGCCGATATAGTAGAAAAAGTAACAGCTTCAGTAGTAGGAATTTCAAAAATAAAAAATGCAGGAAACACTATCTTTTTGCAAGATGGCACCACGCAGTTAGGACTAGGAACCGGAGTAATCGTAGCAGAAAATGGTTACATACTATCAAACGAGCATGTAACAGGAGCAAAATATAGTAACTGCTATGTAACTTTAGAGAACGGAAGAAACTATAATGCAAATGTAGTCTGGTCAGATTCCAACCTAGACCTATCAATATGTAAAATAAGTGCAAAAAATTTACAATATGTAACCTTAGGAGACTCTAACAATGCGCGAGTAGGAGAAGCAGTATATGCAATAGGAAACCCCATAGGATTTGAATTTCAAAGAACAGTAACAGCGGGCATTATAAGTGCATTAGACAGAACAGTAAGAATTGATGAAAACAACACAAGTACTTATATGGAAGACTTAATACAAACCGACGCGACCATCAATCCAGGGAACAGTGGAGGACCACTCATCAACTTAGACGGAAACGTAATAGGAATAACATCTGTAAAAATAACCTCAGCAGAAGGTATTGGATTTGCAGTTCCAATAAACATTGTCAAGCCAATCATTGAATCCTACCTAAAAGAAAACAAATTTGAAGAAGCATCATTAGGAATATTTGCTTACGATAAAAACATCATTCCATATATAGACGAAAAACTAGAAGTAACAAAAGGAATCTATGTAGGGCAAATAGCATTAGACTCACCAGCTCGTCAAACAGAACTAAAAATAGGAGACATCATCACCAAAATAGACGACTTAGAACTAAACAAAATGTGTGACTTAAGAAGTTACATTTATACAAAAAAGCCCGAAGACGAAGTAACACTAACAATATCCAGAAACAACAAAGAACAGCAAATCAAAGTAACACTTGGCAAAAAATAAGTTACCATTAGGGACGTTTCCTTTTGGTATATCTGTCCCTAATGGTAACTCATTCATAAAATAATAATGTACCAAAAGGGACAGATATACCAAAAGGAAACGTCCCCAATGGTCCCAAAAAAATGGATAGAGAGGAGAAAAAACATGAATCAATCATATTGGATTTCTACATCTGAAAATCAAAAAAAACAATACCCAAAATTACAAGGAGAAGAAGAAACAGAAATTGCTATTATTGGAGGAGGATTAACAGGACTCACTACAGCCTATTATTTAACCAAAGCGGGAAAAAAAGTAATATTGGTAGAAAAAGATAAAATATGCAATCACACCAGTGGCAATACAACCGCCAAAATAACAAGTCAACATGGGCTATTTTACACCTATCTATTGCAATCAGTAGGAAGAACAGAAGCAAAGCAATATCTAGAAGCCAATGAAAAAGCAATTCAAAACATTGCGCAAATTATACAAGAAGAAAATATAGAATGTGATTTTGAATGGCAAGATTCTTATGTGTTTACACAAAAACAAGAAGAAGTAGCCAAAATAAAAAAAGAAGTAGAAGCACTAGAATACTTGGGATTTCAAGCAGAATTTGTACAAAATATTCCTGTACCAATAAAAGAAAAGCAAAAAGAAGAAAATAACGAATATATCAATATACAAAAGAAAGTACTTGGTGCTATTCGTTTTCCAAAACAAGCCCAATTCAACCCATGTTTATATGCACAAGGATTAGCCAATAAAATAGAAGAAAGAAATGGAAAAATATATGAAAATTCAAAAGTAATTGACATTAAAAAACAAGGAGAAGAATATGAAATTTTAACAGAAGAAGCAAAAATAAAAGCAAAACAAGTAGTAATTGCATCTCATTATCCAATCATCAATGCACCAGGATTTTACTTTATGAAAATGTACCAAGTAACTTCATATTTAATTGCAGTAGAAACAAAAGAGCCATTATTTGAAGGAATGTATATAAATAGCGAAAACCCAACAATTTCGCTAAGAACAGCAAAATATGGAGAAAAAAGACTTCTTATAGTGGGTGGAATGGATCACAAAACAGGAGCAAAAATCAACTTAAAAGATAGTTATAAAAGGTTAGAAGAAGTAGCAAAACAATTATATCCAGATGCAAAAGTGTTGTACAGATGGAACACAGAAGATTGCATTCCACTAGACAAAATTCCATACATTGGTGAATTTTCCACTCTTTGGCCAAATGTATATGTAGGAACAGGATATAAAAAGTGGGGGATGACAAGTTCAAATGTAGCAGCGAATATTATTACAGACAAAATATTAGGAAAAAGAAATATAGACGAAGAAGTATTCAAATCAACAAGGTTAAAACCAATAAAAAATTATGAAGAACTAGGAAATATGCTAAAAGAAGTAAGTTATTCAGCAGTATTTAATAAATTAGAAAAGATAGAAGAAGCAATAAAAGATGTAAAGCAAAGTGAAGGAAAAATAGTAGAAGTAGAAGGCAAAAAAGTAGGTGTATATAGAGATGAAAATGGAGAAGTTTATGCTGTAAAGCCATATTGTACACATTTAGGATGTGAACTTTCTTGGAACAATTTAGACAAAACTTGGGATTGCCCTTGTCATGGCTCACGCTTTACTTATGAAGGAAAATCTATATATGATCCTGCAATCAAAGATTTAGAAAGATTTTCATAAAATATTATAAAATAAAAAAGAACCTCGCAATTACAAATATCGTAAATGCGAGGTATTTGGTTATTTGCTATAAAAATTTTCAAAGCGTTCCAAAATATCAGCACACAATTCAAAAGCGTTTACCTTTTCTTTCAATTCCAAATGAAGAAAAAGAGAAGGATTAAATTTTGAACGTAAAAGATAAGTGTGAGGAGACTCAATATAATCAACTGATTGTGTGCTAATAAAAGATTCAGCAGGATAATAGGTACCATCTTCGGGTTCATATTGAATTAAATTAAAATAGAGTTTTTTGTCAACAATGGAAATTGTTGCACTATCTAGGGCAAATAGTCCTATAGTAGAATTTCCATCAATACAAATATAACCTTCATTGTAAACAATACCGTTTATCCGATATATCGCTTTTATATAAGTTTTTGCCATTAGCAAATATCTCCTTTAAAAATTTATACTTACAGTTTAACATAATTTAACAAAAAATGCAAATTTTAAAAATTATGAAAAAACTATTGAAATTTATGAAAAAATATGTTATTATAATTAAGCATTTGAAAAAATGTTAAACCTCGAGGTGTAGCGCAGTTGGTAGCGCGCGTGGTTTGGGACCATGAGGTCGCAGGTTCGATCCCTGTCACCTCGACCATAAAAAGAAAAATAAGAGGTTTAAAAAACCTCTTATTTTTTAGATTTTATAATTATATGTACCCGTAGTTTAGTTGGATAGAATGCAAGGCTACGAACTTTGAGATCGGGGGTTCGAATCCCTCCGGGTACACCAAATAACAAAAACCATGTAAGTGTTGTAATATCAACTTTTTACATGGTTTTGTTATTTAAAATTAATGCAATAAAATTTTTAACACACTCATTCCTCTTTCGTACCAACAGCCACAATCTTATTATGAGGGTTATACGTATCTTGTGAAAGAAGAGTCTTAGAAACGACCTCACCATTTTGTTTCAAAATACGGTAAGCAACAGACTTACATCCATTAGAACCATTTTGAATTACCTTCGTCTGGCCCTTAGGTAAAGTAGCATCTGGTTGTTCAATAGTTCTATAACTGATATATTGAGTAACGTAAGACTGAATTTCAACATCATATTCATTATCAGACTTTAAACCAAAAATTTGAGTCGTAATTCTTCCCCCAGAAACAGTAACAATTATTTTAATAGGATAATTCCTTGTATTTTTAAACTTAAAATCAGGACCGCCCCAAGAAACTGTAGCATCTCTACCAACAGGAACATAACCAGTATTAAACCCATGATTATATCGTTCCACAATTTCCAAATTAGCAAGTAAAACTGAATTATACAAAGTAGAAGAAACTTGGCAAATACCACCACCTATTCCAGTAGTTACTTCACCACCAGCATATACAGCAGCAGCTTTAAACCCAGCAGCAGCGGTTCTTTTTCCAACCACTTGATTATAAGAAAAAACTTCCCCAGGCATCATTACCATTCCGTTAATTTTGCTAGCAGCAAGCCTAATATTAGTACTTCTATTCACATTAGCTGTACTAAAAGTAGTATAATAAGTACTAAGTAAATCAGGAAAAGCCTCTGTACCTATCTGATTTGTTGTAACATTAGGAGAAAGTACTTTTAAAGGAATTTTGCAATCCTCTTGAGCCTCATCTAAAAGTTTTTGTGCTTCTTCTTGAGAAATAGAAAAATCAATGCCATCTACATGAGGATATATAACAAAAGGATCAGTAGTATAATAAGCATCTTGAGGAGCACGATAAACCTCTTGATAAATTTTTGAAATATCTAAACTATTTACTTCTTTATATATTGTAGGAATCTCCATACAATCTATAGAAACATCAAAATTCATAATTGCAGAAAGCAAATTAGACTTTAACTTCTCTTTCTCAATAACAATTCCATTTTGACCTTTTGAAAGAACAAGAAAATTACCTTCAACATAATAAGAAGAATCCACAAATCTGTCAGAAAAATTAGTTTCCATCTCTGTTATTAAAGAATCTAAGGTTTCTTCAGAATAATCAAAATCAAGAGATATATTATTACCAAAAAACAAAGTTTCAAGAATTTCAAAATTACTCTTAAAAATATTTTTATCTCGACCTTCTTGATAAGCAGTATCAACTATTTCATCAATAGAGCAACAAACATCAAATTGAGAAGGAAAAATAGTAGTTTTATATTCATTATGAGTTAAAGTAATAGGCTTTTCTAATACATCTTCAAAAATAGAAGAAATTTTCGCTTTAGCATCTTCTATTGTTAAACCAGAAACATCAATTCCGTTAATAAAAACGCCATGAATAATAGTAGAACTATAACTATTCAAAAATGCGAATATCATTGAAAACACTAAGCACAAAAGTAAAACTATGCAACAAACAACAGAAATAATAATAAATTTTTTATGAGATTTTTTTACCTCATTTTCATTATTTGCTTCTTCTTTATCAGTAATTACCTCATTCTCATTATTTGCTTCTTCTTTATCAGCAATTACCTCATTTTCATTATTTACTTCTTCTTTATCAGTAATTACCTCATTCTCATTATTTGCTTCTTCTTTATCAGTAATTACCTCATTCTCATTATTTGTTTCCTCTTTACCAGCAATTACCTCATCTTTTGTATCTTCAACAGCAACTTTTTTATTAGAACTTTTTCTCTTGGTAGAAGTAGATGGTTTAGCATCTACCTTTTTTGAAGTGCTATTTGAAGTTTTTTTTGAAGTGCTTTTTGAAGTGACCTTACTAGTATTATTAGTTGCAGTAGCATTATCAGAAGCACTATTAGTACTAGATTTATCATTCTCTATTTCATTTAAACTTTGCACATTATCGTTTTTTTTCTTACTCATTTAACTCTCCATCAGTTCAAAATTCTACAAAAAAATACATATTTTCCATTATTAAACACCAAAAAATCTTGTTTGTAAAGAAAATTTATATATTATATGAAAAAAAATAAAATGTATGAGATATATTTTTCAAAAAAAAGGAGATATTAAAAAAAGGTAGAAAAAAATAAATAGCAGTGATATAATACAAAAAACGGAATTAAAATTTTCTAAACTACGCAAGTCTATCGTTTTTTGGCGATGACTTTCCTAGAATAAAAAACAAAAGAAAGGATGATAAAAATGACAGAAGCAGAAAACTTAAAAGAAAAATTATTTCGCAAAACAACAACAGGATGGGAAGGAATGCAAAATCAAACAAAAGACGAAGTATTCTCATATTGCACAGAATATATGAATTTCCTAAACCATTCAAAAACAGAAAGAGAAATAATAAAAAGTGCTAAAGAACTAGCTGAAAAAAACGGATTCAAAAGCATACAAAATTATGAAACATTAAAAGCAGGTGACAAAGTATATTACAATAACCGCGACAAAAGCATGTATTTAGCAGTAATAGGAGAAGAACCTGTAGAAAAAGGAATAAACATTATAGGCTCACACGCAGACTCTCCAAGACTAGACTTAAAACCAAATCCTTTATATGAAGACAGTGGATTTGCATACTTTAAAACACATTACTACGGAGGAATAAAAAAATATCAATGGACAACAATTCCACTTGCAATTCACGGCATAATAGTAAAACCAAGTGGAGAAAAAATAGAAGTAGTCATTGGAGAAGAAGAAACAGATCCAATCTTCACTATCACGGATTTATTACCACACTTAGCAACAGAGCAAATGGAAAGAAAACTAAAAGAAGGAATAAAAGGAGAAGAATTAAACCTTTTAATAGGAAGTATGCCATATCAAGGAGAAAAAGGTGCAGACAGTGTAAAACTAAATATAATGAACATTCTAAATGAAAAATATGGTATTACAGAAATTGACTTTGTAAGCTCTGAAATAGAACTCGTACCAGCCTTTCGTGCAAGAAGCATGGGGCTAGACAGTAGCATGGTAGCAGCTTACGGACAAGACGATAAAGTATGTGTATATACCTCATTAACAGCACTACTTAGCTTGCAAAACCCAAAAACCACAGCAGTATGTATCATTGCAGACAAAGAAGAAATAGGAAGCATGGGTAATACAGGAATGGAATCACACGTATTTGATACATTCGTCTCAGAAATTCTAAACAAACTAGGAGTAAACAAGCCAAACCTATTAGACCAAGTATTTTGCAACTCAAAAATGCTATCAGCTGACGTTGATGCAGCTTATGATCCAATATATGCAAGTGCTTACGAAAAAAACAATGCAGGATTTTTAGGAAGAGGAATAGGACTAAACAAATATACAGGAGCAAGAGGAAAATCAGGAGCATCAGATGCAAATGCAGAATTTGTAGCAATGATAAGAAACATCTTTGAAAAAGAAAACGTACACTATGAATTTGCAGAATTAGGAAGAGTAGACTTAGGAGGAGGCGGAACCATCGCATACATCTTAGCAGACAAAGGAATCGACGTAATCGACTGTGGTGTTCCAGTCTTATCAATGCACGCACCTTACGAAGTAACAAGCAAATTTGACGTATATGAAGCCTATAGAGCATACTCAGCATTTTGGAAAAATTAAAAAAAACGAACAAGAGGGACGCCCCTTTTCGTTCCATTTTGGAACGTTAGGGACACCCCTCTTTTTATATTGCGTTACATTCTATGACCAATGCACTAAAAAAATAAATAAAAAACATATATAATTATAAGCAGGAAGTGAGAAAATGGAAATTTATAATTTGATAAATTCAAAAGCAATAAGAGAGCATTGTAAAAAAATAAATCATAAATTTAATACAGAAGAAATTGCAGTGTTAATTTATAGATGTAAAACAATAAGCATAAAAGAAAAAATAAAACTTTATAATGAACTAATTAAAGAATATCCAAATATGAAGCTAATAGATAGAATAGATTTTAAGCACTATAATAGTGTAAAAGACATGATAAAAAGTGAAATAACAAGACTGCAAACTTTAACCAAAATGCTAAAAAAAGACGAAGCAGATGCAATTTATACCTATAACTATTGGTGTAAATATAAAACAAAAAACTATGGCATTATAGAAGGAAAAGATGAATATAGAGATATTTATAAAACATTTAAAGAAGTTCAAAAATTAATAAATAATGAAATAAAAGAAGATGAAGAAAGAGAAATCATAAATTTTTCAATTAGAAAAAGAACAACATCAAAAACACAAAAATATGATATTAGAGCAGAATATCTACTTGATGAAAATAGAAAACTAAAAATGGTAAATATATATAATTTTGAAGATGAGTGTCTATATATAAGTAATATAGGTTTAAATATACCAACACCATTTAAAAAAGGAGATTTATTAATCACTAATTCATTAACACCATTTTCAGAAGGATATATTCTAAACACTTATGAAGCTCCTTTTGTATTAGAACATTTATGCACGTGGAATGAAAAAATTCGAAAATTGTTAAGCAAAGGAAAAATTGATTCATCTAATATGCAAGGAACAGGTTATTTATCTACTGAAGAAGGAAGCATATATGCTGATAATGTTTTTGACTACGATAGTTGGGAATACTTTGAAGGAGAGTTAGAAGGAAAAGATAAAATTTTAAAAGCAATCAGTAGTTTCTTAAAAGGTGATATAGGGTTAGACTTATTAATTAGTGCCTACGACTTGCTAAAAAATGAAAACAATAGAGAAAAATTATGCAAATTTTCAGAAATTATGGAATTGAAGCTATAAATTGATATTTTTTTTCTGTTGTTCCAAATATCTTTTTATTCGTGTCAAAAACATACTTGTTGTACAAAAGAAAAATCCCATCTTTTGATGGGATAAAAGATATATCTTTTAATGTGAGTGAATGTTAAGCCTGCAAGATTTGAATAAGTTTATCTTCGGAAATGTTCTCGAAGATGAGGCCGGCGTAGCGGAATCCATCATACACCATATCTCAGCAATACCTCGTCCACTTGGCCTTTTCGTCCATTTGCTCGTGGACAATCATCTGTCCAGCAAGGTTAGAAACAAATGCCTTGTAAGCAATCGCTACCGTGCCGTTGTCTCTGTACTGGTACAAAAAATTTCCTACATGCTTCATTTCTCTACTCATAAAAACTTCCTCCTTCTTGCGTACTAACGCGTTCAAAGATGTTTATACTTACTAATGAAACGGAGTAAAAAAGTTTCACACTTTTATTATATTGCATTTTACATAAAATATCAAATTAACATGTATTAAATACTATTTTATAAAAAACGCTATACGTATTTCGTATAGCGTTATCTTGGTGAACCGAAACTTTCTAAATACGAACCATATTTATTTAGAAAATGAAATAATAATATATTTTTATTATTCATAATGTCCTTTGCATTGAACAACTTCTATTTCTTCATTATTTATTCTATAAACTAATCTATTAACATCGTCTATTCGTCTACTCCAATAACCACTTAGATTTTCTTTTAATGGTTCAGGTTTTCCTATTCCTTCATATTTATTTCGTCCGAATATCTGATAGTAACAAATTTATTCTTTTTAAAGTTTTTTTGTCTTGTGTTTGCCAATAGCAATATTCTTCCCATGCTTTAGAGGTAAAAGAAATATTATTCATTTTCCATCGCCTCTAATTCTTTCATAGTTTTTCTAACAACTTTTCCTTCTTCTAATTGTTTAATTGATTCATCTATAGCTTTCATATTGCTTTCAGAATAAAATGGATCAATAGATACATCAAAAGGGATTCTTTTTTCACGAATCATCTTTTTAGCAAATATATTAAAGGCTGTAGACATTGTTATTCCAAGCTCATTGCAGATTTGTTCCATTTGCTTTTTTGTTGTTTCATCTATTCTAAAATTAATTAATGTTTGCGCCATAAATATCACCTCTTTCAAATAATATTTTAACACATTATAAAGACAATGTCAATACAAAGTATTTATTTTATTATATTAGTATATACTAAATAAAGTGAAATTATTCTATAAAAATAATTGAAAATAAATTAGATATACTATATAATTTATTTAAGTAGATTTTCAAAATAATTGTAAAAATTAGTATTATCTATAAAGATAAATTAAAGGAGAAAAAAATTATGCAATATTTTAAAAAATTAATAGGGGATAGAATATATTTATCTCCAAAGGATGCATCAAATGAAGAAATAGAAAAATTTACTGAATGGATGAATGATTTTCAAGTTACAGATTATACTGGTAGGAGTGGACAAATAACAACATTAAGTGGAGAAAAAGAATATCTTGAAAATTCAGCAAAAAACACTAATAATAGAAATTTTAATATTATTGAATTAAATAATAATAAATTAATTGGAACAATAGGATTAGAGCATTTTAATTGGATTGAAAGAAGTGCAGTACTTGGAATATTTATTGGGGATAAAGATTATAGAAGCAATGGATATGGTACAGAAGCTATAAGACTATTATTAGAATATGGATTTAAATATTTAAATTTACATAGCATAAGATTAGACCTTCTTGCAATAAATGAAAGAGCTCATAAATGTTATTTAAAATGCGGATTTAAAGATACAGGGAGAAGTAGAGAAGAAATATTTTTAAACGGAAGGTATTATGATAAATTACATATGGATATACTTGAAAATGAATTTGATGGGGATTACATTAGAAATAAAAATGTAAAATAATGAGTAAATGCATAATTTATATTAAAAAACATTACTAGTCTCAATAACCGGTAATGTTTTTTTATTTAATACAAATTAATACAAAAAACGCTATACGTATTTCGTATAGCGTTATCTTGATGAGCCAGAAGGGATTCGAACCCCCGACCCTTTGCTTAGAAGGATTAGAAACTATTTACCTACTAAGCTTTGTTACAACCTATATTAACCCGTTAATCCTGCCACATTACTAATGTATAACGATTATATATTAGTAAAATATTATAAAATTAGTATATACCAAAAAACTAAAAAATACAATCTTTTGTTAGAGTTTTGTTAGAGAAATAAAAAAGTAAGTATCTAATCACTATAATATTATATAAAAAATAAGTATTGGAGATGGTAAAATGTCATTATTTATTATTGGACTATTTATAGGTATTTTTTTAGGAGCAAATGCTGCTCTTTTTTTATATTATAGGAAAGTTCGATTTAAAAATAAAAAGAAACAAAAAAATAAAAGACATAATAAATATGCCTCAA
>CANQXD010000041.1 GCA_947627755.1 uncultured Clostridia bacterium
TAACACCTATTTCAAAAGCAGAAATATGCAAGATTTTGCCAGATGTAAGTGCAACAACAGTAGAAGCAGTTTTAGGAACAATGGTAAAAAATGGTGCGATTAAAATAATAGGAAGTGGAAGAAATACAAAATATATGAAAAAATAAAATAAAACATAAGAAAAAACGACAAAAATTGTCGTTTTTTTCTTGCAAGTTTAATAATAACGTTATATAATAATAAAGTCTTTAAAAAAGACATATATATAGAAAGAAAGCAAACTTTGAAAGGAGAAATAGAAATGATTTATTCAAAAGAAGTAGAAGAAATGTGCAAAGTAGCAAAAGGAGTAGACCATGGACCAGCACCAATTCCAGAAGAAGGAAAATGGGTAAAAGCAAAAGAAATAAAAGATATTTCAGGCTTAACTCATGGTATTGGTTGGTGTGCACCACAACAAGGAGCATGTAAATTAACTTTAAATGTAAAAGAAGGAGTTATTCAAGAAGCATTAGTAGAAACTATAGGATGCTCTGGTATGACACATTCAGCTGCTATGGCAGGAGAAATATTAGTAGGAAAAACAATATTAGAAGCATTAAACACAGACTTAGTATGTGATGCTATCAATACTGCAATGAGAGAATTATTCTTACAAATTGTATATGGTAGAACTCAATCTGCATTTTCAGAAAATGGACTACCAATAGGAGCAGGAATGGAGGACCTAGGAAAAGGACATAGAAGCCAAACTGGTACTATTTATTCTACATTAGAAAAAGGACCAAGATACTTAGAACTAGCAGAAGGTTATATTGTAGAAATTGGACTAGATAAAGATGACCAAATTATTGGTTATAAATATGTTAATTTAGGAAAAATGATGGATAACATCAAAGCTGGAATCGAACCACAAGAAGCAATTGAAAAAGCTTCTGGAACTTATGGTAGATTTGATGAAGCAGTTAAGAAAATAGACCCAAGAAAAGAATAAAAGGAGGTAAGAATTATGGCACTATTTGAAAGTTATGAAAGAAGAATAGAACAAATAAAACCAGTTATGGAAAAATACGGAATCAAAGATTTCGACGATGCATTAAATATATGCAAAGAAAAAGGATTTAACCCTTATGAAATAACAAGAGGAGTGCAAACTATTTGCTTTGAAAACGCATGTTGGGCTTATACATTAGGAGCAGCAATAGCAATAAAAAAAGGTTGCACAAAAGCAGCTGATGCTACAAAAGCAATAGGAGAAGGATTACAAGCATTTTGTATTCCAGGTTCTGTTGCAGATGATAGAAAAGTAGGTTTAGGACATGGAAATTTAGCATCTATGTTATTATCAGAAGATACCAAATGTTTTGCTTTCTTAGCAGGACACGAAAGCTTTGCAGCAGCAGAAGGAGCAATTGGTATTGCAAAATCTGCTAATAAAGTAAGAAAAGAACCTTTAAGAGTTATTTTAAATGGATTAGGAAAAGATGCAGCACAAGTTATTTCAAGAATTAACGGATTTACTTATGTAAAAACTGATTTTGACTTCTTTACCGGAAAAGTAAACGTAGTAGAAGAAATTGCATATTCAGACGGAGAAAGAAGTAAAGTAAAATGCTATGGTGCAAACGATGTTAGAGAAGGCGTAGCTATTATGTGGCTAGAAGACGTTGATGTATCTATTACAGGAAACTCAACTAACCCAACAAGATTCCAACACCCAGTAGCAGGTACTTATAAAAAAGAAAGAATTGAAGCAGGCAAAAAATACTTCTCTGTTGCTTCTGGTGGAGGAACAGGTAGAACACTTCACCCAGATAATATGGCAGCAGGACCAGCTTCTTATGGTATGACAGATACTATGGGAAGAATGCACTCAGATGCTCAATTTGCAGGAAGTTCATCTGTACCAGCACACGTTGAAATGATGGGATTAATTGGAATGGGAAATAACCCAATGGTAGGTGCAACAGTAGCTATAGCAGTAGCTGTAGAAGAAGCAATGAAAGCATAAAAATAACAATTGTAGAAAATAAAAATATAAAGAGTCTAAAATTTTCTAAAAAGTATATTTAACAGGAAAATTTAGGCTCTATTTTTTATTATATTAAATGCAATTTTGAGAAAATTTTATTTATTCTTTTAAAATAATAAAAAAAATAAATTTTCGACATATATTACAAAAATATTACATTTTCATTACAATATCTACATTAATATTGACTACAAAGTTATAAAATTATATACTTAAAAAGTAAATTATAGTAATATAATTTAGAAAAAACACATTTTAGATAAAATACTAGGAGGAATACAAATGTTAAAAAAATCATTTATAGTAGTTATGATAATATTACTCATTATAGGAATATGTGGAAATGTAAAAGCAGTGGAATCAGGAGCAAAATTAAATATTGTGCAATCAGAAAGTGAAATAAAACAATTAGAAAATAGCCAAGGAAATATAAGCAGTAAAGTTGTTGCTTATAATAATGAAGCAGGCACAATAACAATGCAGTTATCTGTTAACAACACAAAGCCAACTTACGAAAATACAGAAATACTGATTATTGTAGATGAAAATTTGGCAAATGATACAGATAAAATAAATAAATACGTTAGTCAAGTAAGTAATTTAACAAGTATTGCTATAAGATTAAATATAAAAGTAGGAATTATTGGAATGAGGGGAACCGTAAATGGTACCGAAAGCGATGCAGAAGTATTAATCTATGCAACAGATGATGCTCAAGCAGTTATTACAGCATTAGAAAATATGAATAGTGAAAAAATAACATATAATAGCAATTTACAATCAGCCATAAAACTTGCAAAATCATCATATTCCAAAAATGTAAATAAAATTTTAATTAATACTTATGAAAATTCATCAAAGGTAGCAATAGAAGATTGTGGCGATATAGCTTACGAAGAAATGTATAATATAGATACTGCTACATTATTAAGAATGTATCAAGAATTTACAAAAGTAAAAGATACAAATATGACTTCTATAACAGCAAAAGTTTATTTTCCAAAAGAAATTATTAATAACTATCATATAACATTAGAAGAAAATGTAGAGAATGTAGATGCAACAAAATATGAAACAGATGGTTATATAACATGGAATATAGACACACTAAAAACAGGAGAAACAGCAAACTTACAATACACTTTACAAATTGATGATATAGGAAATACAAGTCTATTAAGTAAAACTATAGCAACAAATGAAAAAGTAGAAATTACTTATCAAGATGGAATGCAAGAAGAATATACAGCTACATTATCAAGCAGTCCAAAAGTTCAGTTAGTAAATAATCAAGAACAACAAAATAGTTCTAATAACAGTAGTAAAAGTATAAATAATAATAACGACAATAATAGCAATGACAATAATAATGCAGGAAAAACACAAAATCAAGATTCTACAACATCAAACGGTAATATACCACAAACTGGTGTAAATTCTATTATAATTGTAAGCATATTAAGCTTTACAATGTTAGCAGTTATAATTATGTATAAAAAATATAATGAATACAAAGATATTTAATTTGAAAGATAAAAAGAAAGATTTGGGATGTGCCCAAATCTTTCTTTTTGCGGTATTAGAGGAGTTACTTAATTTACGAACAAAAATTTGAAAAAATTATAAAAAAGTATTGACAAAGAAAAATAAAAAAGGTAAAATAAGTTTATCAAAAACGAACAACAATTTGCAAAACAAATATTTTATAAGGAGTGGTTAAAATGAATTTATTTTCAAACAAAAACAATGTAATAACATATACAGTAAATAAGGAATTAACAAGCAATTTATATATATCAGTTCAAAATGGGGAAGTTGTTATTAACGCTCCTTGGTATATGGCAAGTTCACAAATTCAAAGAATAGTAGAAGAAAAAAAGCAATGGATAGTAAATAAAATAAAAGAATATGAGGAAAATTGCGAAGAAAAAGCAAATAGCATAAAAGTAGAAACAATAAAAGTATTAGGAAAAAATTATGATGTAAGAGTACAATACAAAATAGTAAAGACACCTAGTTTAAGCTTTGAAAATAATTCTATTCAAGTTATTCTTCCAATACAATTTAAAAAGTTAGAAAATATAGAAGTAGTATCTATACTAATGAATAAAATGTACGAAAAAATAGCAGAAAAAGAAATAGAAAGAGCAATGGAAAAAACAAGAATATTATTAGACTTAGCACCAGAAGATTATAAAATAGAAAGAATAGAAGGCATTTTAGCAAATTGTAAAGAAGGCATTATTACAATTAATCCAAATATTGTTATGTATGGCAGAGATATTATCGATTATATTGTCCTACATGAATTTTGTCATTTAAAATATAAAAACCATACAAAATCTTTCTATCAAATGCTAAAAACATATATGCCAAACTATGAAGAAAAAGCAAAAGAATTAAATAGAATAGCATATTAAACTTAATATATATAATTCAACTTTCTAAAACAAATGAATATAATAAAGCAGGAGGTATTAGAAAAGTATGGATGGAATTTATGAAATTACTATAAACAGCCCAATGGGTCCAATAGGAGGTAGGGTAACTCTTCAAACAAATGGAGACAATATCAATGGAATACTAGAAATAATGGGAATGAAGAATAAATTGTCAAATGGAAAAGTAAAAGGAAACCAATGCTATTTTAAAGGAAACATTAAAAATAATGCACTTAATATAGAATATGAAATTATGGGGCAATTATCAGGAAATATATTAAATATTTATGCAAAAACAAATATGGGAGAATTTAAATTACAAGGTAAAAAAGTAGGGTAAAAAAGGCAACCTTCAAAAACATTGAAGGTTGCCTTTTTTACTGGCTGGGGTACTAGGATTCGAACCTAGGAAATGTCGGAGTCAGAGTCCGATGCCTTACCGCTTGGCGATACCCCAAAATAAATATAAATGTATAATATCATATTTTTTATACTAATGCTATACTTTTAAGAAAAATTTTAGAGGAAAAATAATCCATATAAAATGAATAGAATTATGATGCTTGTTAATAATATAGTTGAAAAAGTTATAAGTGGAACAAATTCTATTTTGTAATTTGTTTCCTATTTGTTTAACGAAAGAAATGGAGGATAAGTAGAATGAAAGATTATTTAGGAATTGAAAGCATAAAAGCATTAGAAGTATTTGATTCAAGAGGAAATCCAACAGTGCAAGTAGAGGTAGTAACAGAAGGCGGATTTAGTGGTACAGCAATGGTGCCCTCTGGTGCTTCTACAGGAAGTTTTGAAGCAGTTGAATTAAGAGATGAAGATTCAGAACGCTTAATGGGAAAAGGTGTAACTAAGGCAGTTCAAAATGTAAATAAAAAAATTGCAAAAGCCTTAAAAAAGATGAATGTATATGAACAAACAAAAATTGATCAAGTTTTAATTGACTTAGATGGAACAGAAAATAAAAAGGAATTAGGAGCAAATGCAACTTTAGGAGTTTCTATTGCAGTAGCAAAAGCGGCAGCAAATTCTTTAGGGTTAAGTTTATATCGCTATTTAGGAGGAATAAATGCAAAAGAACTTCCAACACCTATGATGAATATTTTAAATGGTGGAAAACATTCAGATAACAACATTAGCATCCAAGAGTTTATGATTATGCCAATAGGTGGAAAAACATTTAAAGAAAAAATGGAAATGGGAGTTACTGTTTACCATACCTTAAAAAAAGTTCTAAAACAAAAAGGCTACAGCACAGCAGTAGGAGATGAAGGCGGTTTTGCTCCAAATTTAGAAGATGAAGAAGAAGCAATACAATTAATAATAGAGGCAATTCAAAAAGCAGGTTATATACCAGGACAAGATGTAGCATTAAGTTTAGACATTGCTAGCACAGAAATGTTTGAAGAAGCAAAAAAAGTAGGCAAAGAAGGATATTATTTTTGGAAAAAAGATATATTTAAAACCAAAGAAGAAATGATAGAATATTTAGTAAATTTAGTTAGAACTTATCCTATTATATCAATTGAAGATGGCCTAGCAGAGGAAGATTGGGAAACTTGGAAAGTATTAACAGAGAAATTAGGAAAAGATGTGCAACTTGTAGGAGACGATTTATTTGTTACAAATGTAAAAAGATTGCAAAAAGGAATTAATAATAATGTAGCAAATAGCATATTAATAAAACCAAACCAAATTGGAACTATTACAGAAACATTAGACGCAATTGAACTTGCTAAAAAGAATGGGTATACTGCAGTAGTATCGCATCGTTCAGGAGAAACAGAAGATACAACAATTGCAGATATTGTTGTTGCAACCAATGTAGGTCAAATAAAAACAGGAGCACCATGTAGAACAGATAGAGTAGCAAAATATAATCGTTTATTAAATATAGAAGCAGAATTACAAGAATAAGATAAGAAATACTAATTTACTTTAGTTATAATTAGTTATATCTGTGATTGCAAAAAAATAGAAAATAAAAAATAGAGAATAAATATTTTTTTAATATTATTCTCTATTTTTTATTTTATCATTGTAGAATAGTCTATTTGAAATTAAGTTATAAATATTTTATTTCATTTTTCTAGAAAATACATAATAACGAATTCCAATTGCCATAGTAGCAATTATAACAATTCCAATAACTAATCCTGGAGTATAAATACTTCCTGTTTGTGGAATTGGAGTTGGAGCAGGAGTAATATCTTCCTCCATTGTTACTCTTACTTTAGGAGTAACATCTGAAGATAAAACATCATTTACTTCATCTGCTTTAATATCAACTTTTTCGTTAGTATCTAATACTTTATCAAGTATAGATTCATCAATATTAGCTTTTAAAACTAACTTATAAGATACGTTAACACTTTCACCAGCTTCTAATTCTGGAATAGTCCATACAATAGAATTATCCTCTACATTAATAGTAGGAGAAATAGTACCTGCTGATGGATCAGAAACATAAGCAAAATCAAAATTATCTATAATTTCTTGTGGAAAATAATCAACAATTTTTAAATTAGTTAAAGTATTGATAGAAGGATCAATAAAATCATTTAAAACAGTTTCACAAATTGTTGTTGTAATTTCAGAATCATCAATATAATAAAATTTTCCAACAGTAGGGTTTTGCGTAGTTCCAAAAACTTCTTCAGCTAATTTTTTATAAGTTAAGCCAGTAGTTGATTCTGTTTCATTTCCAACACCAGTCATTACAGAAAAAATAGTAACACCTGCATTGTCTAAAGCATTTAATTTTGCTTTTGTATTTTCAGCATTTGTTCCTGAATATCCTATTTTAGAATTACCAATTGAGACATTTGGAAGACCATCAGTTAGTAATACCATATATTTACTTTCACAATCTTCTGAAAAATTTTGATTTCCAACAGTAAGTCCCGCATCAATATTAGTTCTAGCACCTAATTTTCCATTTGCAATAGAGCTAATAGAGTCTAATACAGTATCTTTTACATCTGTTGGTTTAGTTATTAAAGTAGCGTCTGTAATAGTTCCTTCTTCATCTCCAGTAGAAAAACTAACAATACCAATTTTTACAAGGTCGTTTTTTAATAACTCGGTTGCTAAATTTTTAGCAGAATCTGTTACAGCTTTTAAACGAGTAACATCAGTAGAAACTTTTCTTTCCATACTAGTAGAATTATCAATAACAAACATAATTTCCGTTGGCTTATTAAATATTGGTTCAGCTGTATTTGTTACTTTTAATTGAAGAGTAATTTCTTTCTTTTCTAAATTGTAATCAATAATTTTCTTTTCAAAAGTGGCAATATCATTAATAGAAATAGTACAAATGTTATTTTCTACAATTTCCAATTTTGCCTTTTCAGAATTAGTAGTTGCAGCAAAGCATACACTAGATACAACAACTAACATAGTCGTAATAATTGAAAAAATTTTTTTCTTATTTTTAAACATAATCATTTTCCTTTCTTTTTTTATTCTATTATATTATAGTATAGATTACCTTTATTTTCAAGTAAAATACTAAAAAAGAAATAAAATTGTAATATTTAGTAGAAAAAAATAAAAAAATATGATACTATAGTATAGCAAATAAAAAAGAGAGGATGTTAATTCATAATGAAAAATTTGAATAAAAGAGCATCACAAGAAGAAATATTAGAAAAAACAAAAGATATAAAAATATCAAATCAAGAAAATAATATAAAAATATTAAATCAAATAAAAGAAACAAAAGATATAAAAAAATTAACAGATAAGCAAAAAGAACAATTAGCCCAAGAAATAAGAGAAGAAATTATAGATATTGTTTCAAAAACAGGAGGGCATTTAGCTTCTAACTTAGGAGTAGTAGAACTTACCATTGCACTTCATAGTGTATTTAACACTCCACAAGATAAAATAGTATGGGATGTTGGACATCAAACTTATGTCCATAAAATTTTAACTGGTAGAAAAGAAAAAATGTCTACGTTAAGGCAATTGGGAGGAATTGCAGGTTTTCCAAAAACTAAAGAATCTGAATATGATTGTTTTGACACAGGGCATAGTAGTACTTCTATTTCTGCAGCATTAGGAATGGCAAGAGCAAGGGATTTACAAGGAAAAGATAACCATGTTATTGCGGTTATTGGAGATGGAGCACTAACAGGTGGAATGGCATTAGAGGCACTAGATGATGCAGGAAACAGCAAAACAAGGTTAATTGTTGTTTTAAACGATAACGAAATGAGCATTTCAAAAAATGTAGGAGGAATTTCTCGTTTTTTAACAAGAATTCGTACTAAGCGTTTTTATAGAAAATCTAATAATTTTATTAGAAAAATCTTAGAGCATATACCAAAATTTGGCCCATTTGTAATAAAACTAGCAAGAAAAGTAAAATATAGTCTAAAACAATTAATGCTTCCTAATATGTTCTTTGAGGACTTAGGCTTTAAATATTTAGGGCCAGTAGATGGACACGACATAGAGCGAGTAGAGTGGATTTTAAACTTAGCAAAAAAAGAAAAGGAGCCAGTAGTAGTTCATATTATCACTAAAAAAGGAAAAGGCTACAAACCAGCAGAAGAAAATCCAGACCAATTTCATGCAACAGCAAGTTTTGAAAAAGAAACGGGAAAGCCAAAAAAAGAAAAACAAAAAGATTACTCAGCTGTATTTGGCGATGCATTAGTAGAACTTGCAAAAAAAGAAGAAAAAATAGTAGCAATTACAGCAGCAATGGCAGATGGCACAGGACTTACAAAATTTAAGCAAACATTTCCAAAACGTTTCTTTGATGTAGGAATTGCAGAACAACATGCACTTACTATGGCAGCAGGAATGGCAAAAGAAGGCTATATACCAGTAGTACCAATATATTCCTCTTTTTACCAGAGAGGATACGACCAAGTAATTCATGATATTTGTCTTCAAAATTTACCAGTAGTAATGTGCGTAGATAGAGCAGGCATTGTAGGGCAAGATGGAGAAACCCATCAAGGAATTTTCGATTTATCCTTCTTTTCTATCATTCCAAACCTTACTATTATGGCACCAAAAGATTTTCAAGAATTAGAAGAAATGCTTTCATTTGCAGTAAAATTACGGAAAACCAGTAGTTATTCGATATCCAAGAGGTGGAGAGCAAGAAACATTCGAAAAACATGAAAAAATACAAATAGGAAAAGCAGAAATTTTGCAAGAAGGAAAAGACATTACAATTTTAGCAATTGGTAGAATGGTAGGAAGAGCCATAGAAGTAGCAAAAGAACTAGAAAAGAAACAAATAAAAGCAGAAGTTATTAACGTTCGCTTTTTAAAACCACTAGATGAAGCAACTATTTTAAAATCAATTCAAAAAACACAAAAAGTCATTACAATAGAGGACAATATTCTAACAGGAGGCCTTGCCTCACATATCGAACACTTACTAATAAAAAATGAATTAGGAGACGTGCAATGCAAGAGTTTCGGCTGGAAAAAATCCTTTATTGAACACGGAAAAGTAGAAGAATTAGAAAAATTATATGGCTTAGATGTAGAAAATATCGTAAATTATATTACAGGGACGGAGCAAAAAATATAAAAAATAAAAAGAGGAAAGCATGGATAAAAGTATATTAAATCAATATAAAAAGCCAGAAGAAAAGTTAATTTTATCAAAAATAATGGATAAAATAGAATTTTGCAAATTGAGAAATCAAGTGCAAGTAACACATTTTTTAGATGAAATGCAGCAACAATTAGTAATAAAATTTTTAAAATTACAAAAACAAACAAACTATGTGGTACTAGGAGGCTTTGAAACAGCGGAGCGAGCTATGCTTTTATTCTATCCAGATAAATTAGAATCGCTAATTAAACAAGAAAAAATCAATTTTAATGAATGGCTGAAAGTTATTCGCATTACTCTTCCAAATGAAATGGAAGGCAAATATGAGCACAGAAATTATTTAGGAGCCATTATAAAATTAGGCATTAAACGAGAAATGGTTGGAGATATTTTAGTAGATGAAAAAGGAGCGGACATTTTACTTCATTATGATAGCCTTTCTTTTTTACTAGCAAATTTACCAACTTTAACTAGATTTCAAAAAGCAAAAATAGAAGAAGTTCCTTTACAAGAAATTAGGAAAGTAGAAATAAAAAAAGAAGAATTCACCATTACTGTTTCTTCTATGAGATTAGACAATATTGTAGCAGAGCTTGCAAAATGTTCTAGAAGCAAAGCATTGGAACTTATAGAGCAAGAAAGAATATTTATAAATTATGAACAAGTAATAAAGCCAACAAAGGAAATAAAACCAAACGACAGAATTACCATCCGTGGAAAAGGAAGATTTTTCGTAAAAGAAGTAATAGGAAATACGAAAAAGGGAAGAATTTTGATTAAAGTAGAAAAATAGAACAGGAGGGACGCCCCTTTTCGTTCCATTTTGGAACGGTTGGGACACCCCTTTTTTTATATTTTTTGTTCCGTCCCTAAAATATAATCTTGCTTTTACTAATTTGGTATGTTACAATAAAATAAGTAAATAGAAATAATGGAGAAAATTGTGGAAGACAGAAAAGAAAGAATTAGAAATTTTAGTATTATTGCTCATATAGACCATGGAAAATCAACTTTGGCAGACCGCTTAATAGAAATGACAGGTGTTCTTTCTAAACGTGAAATGGAAGAACAAGTGCTAGATAATATGGATATTGAACGTGAAAGAGGAATTACTATTAAATCCCAAGCTGTTCGTATGAAATATGTAGCAAAAGATGGAAAAGAATATGAATTTAATTTAATAGATACCCCAGGTCATGTAGATTTCAATTATGAAGTTTCTAGAAGTTTAGCAGCCTGTGATGGGGCTATTTTAGTTGTAGATAGTAGCCAAGGTGTTGAAGCGCAAACTCTTGCCAATGTATATTTAGCGCTGGATAATAACTTAGAAATTTTGCCCGTTATAAATAAAGTCGATTTGCCAAATGCAAGACCAGACGAAGTTAAAAAGGAAATTGAAGATATTATTGGCATTCCTGCTATGGATGCTCCTTGTATTTCAGCAAAATCTGGGTTAAATGTAGACCAAGTTTTAGAAAGAATTGTAACTGACCTTCCTGCACCAACAGGAGATGCGAATAAGCCATTAACTTGCCTTATTTTTGATTCTTTATACAATGACTATAAAGGCGCTATTGCTTATGTAAGGGTAAAAGACGGAATGGTAAAAGTAGGAGACGAAATTATGCTGATGGCATCAGGAAAAACTTTTACAGTAACAGAAGTAGGCCATTTTGAGCCAGGAAGATATGAACCTTGCGATTGTTTAGAAGCAGGAGAAGTAGGCTATATTGCAGCAAGCATTAAAAGTTTATCTGACCTTCGCGTAGGAGATACTATTACATTAAAACAGAATCCAGCTCTAGCACCACTTCCAGGGTATAAAAAGGTAAACCCTATGGTGTATTGTGGTTTATACCCAATGGATGGCAGTGATTATGAAAATTTAAAAGTAGCTTTAGAAAAATTAAAATTAAATGATGCAGCTTTAGAATATGAGGCAGAAACCTCTAACGCATTAGGGTTTGGCTTCCGCTGTGGTTTTTTAGGTTTGCTTCATTTAGAAATTATAGAAGAAAGATTAGAAAGGGAGTTTGACTTAAGCTTAATTACAACTTCTCCATCAGTTATTTATAAAGTGTATAAAACAGATGGAACTATGGTAGAATTATATAATCCATCCGATTTACCAGCTCCAAATGAAATTTCTTATATGGAAGAGCCTTATGTAACAGCTGAAATTTTAACACCAAAAGATTATGTAGGAAATATCATGGAAATTTGTCAAAATCGACGTGGTATTTATATTGATATGAAATACTTAGACGAAAATAGAGTTACCATTACTTATGAAATGCCTTTAAATGAAATTATTTACGATTTCTTTGACCAATTAAAATCAAGAACGAAAGGCTATGCTTCTTTTGATTATGAAGTAAAAGATTATAGACGTTCCGATTTAGTAAAATTAGATATTTGGGTAAATGGTGAAGGAGTAGATGCTTTATCGTTCATAGTTCACAAAGATTCTAGTTATGAACGTGGCAAAAAAATGATAGAAAAATTAAAAACAGCAATTCCAAGACAATTATTTGCAATTCCACTTCAGGCAGTTATTGGTGGAAAAATTATTGCAAGAGAAACCATTTCTGCAATGAGAAAAGATGTACTTGCTAAATGCTATGGCGGCGATATTACAAGAAAGAAAAAGTTACTTGAAAAGCAGAAAAAAGGAAAGAAGAAAATGCGTCAGATAGGAAATGTAGAAATACCACAGGAAGCATTTTTAAGTGTACTTAAATTAGATGAAGAATAAATTTGGAAATATTGAAGAAAAATGAATAAAAAAAGTAGGGTCATTAGACCCTACGATACGTAAAATTACAGAGTTTTTCTTCTAAATCAATTTTCTTATCTTGGTAGATATCAGCAAGATGTTTATAATGTTCACCTTTAATAGCATATTTTGCTACTAATTTCAAATTATCTATAGTAGAATAAGGATCCTTTAAAGATTGAGACATTTGTAAATATTGTTCTGATTTAGATAAACTATCTTGTGCTTTTAGTGAATACTTATAAACTCTGTGTTGTAACCACATTTTCCGAATACTTTTTATCATCTTCATGTAAAAACCTCCTAAAAGTAGTATAGTAGAAAATGAAATTGAAATTGTAATATACTTATTATATCATAGCACGTGCTAAAAGTAAAGAAAATATAAAAAGAAAGGAAATCTCCTAATGCAAAACAAAGAAATAGATGAAAACCAAGTAGAAGGCAGAAATGCCGTACTAGAACTACTAGAGTCTGGCAGAGATATCAATAAAATCTATATACAAGCAGGGGAAAAGCATGGTTCAATTTATAAAATTATAGCAATGGCAAAGGAAAAGAAGGTTTTAGTATCTGAGGTAGATAAAAACAAATTAAGGCAAATGGCACAAACAGAAAACTACCAAGGGGTAATTGCTATAGTTCCGCCGTTTGAGTATGTAGAAGTAGACGATATTCTAGAAGAAGCGGAAAAAAGAAATGAAGCTCCATTTATTATAATACTAGATGGAATTGAAGATGTGCATAATTTAGGCTCAATTATTCGAACTGCAGAAACAGCAGGTGTGCATGGCATCATTATTCCAAAAAGAAGGGCTGCAGCAGTAAATAGCACGGTTAGTAAAGTTTCTGCTGGTGCTGTAGAATATATGAAAATAGCAAGAGTAAATAATTTAAATGAAACCATTAACTATTTAAAAGAAAAAGGTTTATGGATTTGTGGAACAGATATGAACACAAAAACGAGTTATGATGAACAAGATTACAATGGTCCTATTGCAATTGTAATTGGAAGTGAAGGATTTGGAATGAGCAGACTTGTAAAAGAAAATTGCGATTTTCTAGTAAAAATTCCAATGATGGGTAAAATAACGTCATTAAATGCATCTGTATCAGCAGGCATTGTAATATATGAAGCATTAAAACAAAGAAATAAAATCAAAGGAGGAAATTAAAAATGAATCGTGGAGGAAAAAAAGGAATAATTATTACAGTAATTATTATTTTGTGTATTGTTGCTTTAGTAGCAGGAGGATTTTTGGTATATGCCACAACAGATTTATTTCATTCTAACCAAAGCTTATTCTTTAAATATATAGGACAAGTGTTAGAAAATTTTGAAGCTGTAGAAAATACACAAATGGCAGAAATTGAAAGTTTAAAAGAGTCAACGCCATATCAAGTAACAGGAAAACTAAAATATGAGCCAACAGAAGAAAACACAGATAATAATAGTCAAATTTTAGGTAATATGGAATTAAATGTAACGTCAAATGTGAATAAACCAGAAGAAAAAGCTTACACAAAAGCAACTTTGCGTCATCAAAATTCAGATTTATTCACTTTAGAATATGCACATAGCAATAATATTTATGCGTTAAAATCAAACGAAATTGTAACTGCTTTTCTAGGAGTAGAAAACGACAATTTGAAAGTTTTAATGCAAAAATTAGGAATAACAGATACTTCTACCATTCCTAATACAATAGAAGGGATGGATATGAGCCAATTATTTTCTGTAACAGAAGAAGAAAAAGCACATATCAAAGATACGTATCTAAATGCTTTAATACAAAATATCAATAAAGATAGTTTTTCAAAAGATCCTGATTTAACAATTAGCAAAGAAGGCGTAACTTATCAAACCACTGCTTATCGTCTAACTTTAAGTGGAGAAGAAATAAGAACACTTGAAATCGCTCTATTACAAACATTACAGCAAGATAGTATTACATTAAATCTTCTTGCAACAAAAGCAAAATTATTAGGATTAGATGAAAACTATACACAAGTAAATAGCTTAAATAGTCAAATTCAAAAACAAATAAATGAAATTAGCAATACAAATTCTTTGCCAAATGAAGGAATTAGTATCGCTGTATATGTAGATAGTGGAAAAGTCATTACTACAGAAATCATTGTAAATAATGAAGTAAAATATACTATTTATGGTGAAAAACAAGAAAGTACAATAAATCGCCATATAACTATGGAAAATTTAAGTACAGATACAAAAATAGAATTTGCACAAACAGAAACTAGAAATAATAATGAAACAACAAATAATATAATAATAAGTTTAAATGATAGTATAACAGTAGAAATATATGTAGATAGTTTAGGAAGTGCCCAAGAGCAGGCAATTAGTACAAATGTAGAAGCATCTTTAAGTCAAGATGGAGAAATATATAGTACAATTTACTATAATCAAGAAACAACTTTCCAAGAAGAAATGTCAGAAATAATTGAATTAACAAATTCAAATTGCGCAGTTTTAAATAATTATACAACAGAACAATTATTACCATTATTAGAAAGTATTGGACAGAGAATAACAGTTGTATTGGAAGAAAAGAAACAAGCAATTGGTTGGAAAGATGAAATGCAAAGTATATTTGAAAGGGCAGAACAAGGAGCTCAAGAATATGAGCAAGAAAGGCAAAGAGAGCAAGAAGCATTGCAATCTATGATAAACCAAGTAGATAAAATGATGAATGAACAAGTATAAAATAAAAATTTAAATTTAATACCAAGGGAATTGACAGGAAAGCAAAAACATGCTATTATAAAAATGTATTAAATATAAAAAATACAATATAATAAAAAGAAACTCAAAATAAGAAATATAATTATAATAAAATAAATCAAAAACAATAATGAGACAAAGTAAAATAAAGGTTACTTAAAAGAGAAAGTTTGTTATAAGCTGAAAGCAAACTTAAGCAAACATATTTGAAAAACTACCTCATTGTTTCTAGCAAAAACTAGACGTAGGCGATTTGCGTTAAAAGCATAAATGAAGTTAAAAATAGGGTGGAACCGTGCAAATATGAAGCACCCCTAGGTATTATAGTAAAAGTGCCTAGGGGTGCTTTTATATTGCAACATTTTATAAAGAAACTGTAGTAAAATAAAAAGTGTGGTAAGAAAGAATAACACTTTTATACTATAAAAGCATCCTGTAATAAATGAAAATGAACTTTGACAACAAAATACCCCCTAATATATAATTTCAATATAGACGAAC
>CANQXD010000042.1 GCA_947627755.1 uncultured Clostridia bacterium
CATAAGCTCTCAATTTCCTTGCTATTAAGGAGATTGAGAGCTTTTGTCTTAAAAAAAGTGTTTAAGATGAGATTATAACATTTTGAAAAATGAATTTCAAGTAATAATTAGTTTTTATTTTTAATTTTCTTGCATTTTTATATCTTCACTGTTATAATAAGTTGCAGTTTGAATTTTTATATTCTTCAAAGGAGGCACATAGAATGATAAAAGCTGTAAAAATTCGGGAAACTTTTGAAGATTTTTTAAAAGAGCATCCTGAACTTAAAATTACACGCGATGAAAAAGGAAACATTATTTCTATTCTATTTCCTAATGAAGCAACAGAAACATCTTATACGATTGTATATGGTGAAGTAGTATCACTCTACTATCTATATCAGGGAAATTCAATTCATTTTCCTATTTAGAGTGAAAAACACAAAAGGAGGTATCTATTATTATAGGTACCTCCTCTATTTTGCTATTGCCTCATTCTGTGTATCCGGAATAACAGAATAGAGAGTGACATTTTTTTCGAATGGAGTTTCCAAACGTAAATAATTTCGCTTTGTTGCTACTTTTATTCATATCCCTCTAAAATGGCAATTCTAGGACTAGCAAAAACTATTTTGTGCTAGGCTAGTGAAACCTATCTCCTTAAAACAGTGGACGGCCAATCCTAGTAGGACCGTTCCTTAGAGAAATTGCAGGAAACCTATAGGTTTCCTTATTACAAAACGAAAGATATAATCTTGTAATGGCGTTATTATATTACATTTTATGTAAAAAGTCAAGCAAATATGTAACATTTTCAACATTTTGTATATATTATTAAAGGAAGAAATAATATTAAAAAAATTTAGCATAGTAATGTTAAGTTTCTTTTACTTAACATTATTATATTAGGAGGTTTTTCATAATAATGTGTGGAATTGTAGGTTTTGTAAATTTAACACAAGAATTAGAACAAGAAAAATATAAAAATGTATTATCAAATATGATGGAAAAGATTGCAAGACGTGGTCCAGATGAAGACGGTATTTTTTGTAATAAACATACTATGCTTGGCCATAAGCGTTTAATTGTTGTGGATCCAGAAGGTGGCAAACAACCTATGACTTGCCGATATGAAAATAATACTTATACTATTATTTATAATGGTCAACTATATAATACAGAAGATTTAAGAAAAGAGTTAATAGAAGCTAATTTTTCTTTTGAAGGACATTCTGATACAGAAGTGCTTTTAAAAAGTTACATTTATTGGGGAAATAACGTTGTTCATAAGTTAAATGGCATTTTTTCTTTTGCTATTTGGAATGAAAAGAAACAAGAATTATTTTTTGCAAGAGACCATTTTGGTGTAAAGCCTTTTTATTATTGCAGAAAAAATAATTATTTTATTTTTGCTTCTGAAGTAAAGTCTATTTTTGCTTTTCCAAATATTCCTGTTGTAATTGAAAAAGAAGGAATTTGTGAACTATTTGGACTTGGTCCTTGTCACACTTCTGGAAATGGTATTTTTAAGGATATTTTTGAACTTCGCCCTGCTCATTTTGGTATTTTTAATAAAGATGGACTTCATATAGAAAGGTATTGGAAACTTGAAAGTAAACCTCATACCGATAGTTTTGGCACTACTTGTGAGAAAGTAAGGTTTTTGTTAGAAGATGCTATTAAAAGACAACTTGTTTCTGATGTGCCTTTATGCACCTTTTTATCTGGTGGGCTAGATTCTAGTATTATTACGTTATATGCTTCTAATTATTGCAAAGAGCATGGTCTTCCACCTCTTAATACTTTTTCTGTAGATTATGTGGATAATGATAAGAATTTTCAAAAGACTGATTTTCAACCAAATTCCGACAAGTTCTATATTGATATTATGCAAAGAAAATTGCATACCAACCATAAAACAGTTGTGTTAGATACACCTGAGCTTGCTAAGGCTTTGGAAGATGCTATGATTGCAAGAGACTATCCTGGTATGGCAGATGTGGATTCTTCCCTACTTCTATTTTGCAAAAATGTAAAGCCTGAAGCTACTGTTTCTTTAACCGGTGAATGTGCAGATGAAATTTTTGGAGGTTACCCTTGGTTCTTCCGTGAAGATGCTTTAAATAGTAATACTTTTCCTTGGTCTATTGCGATAAAAGAAAGACAGCAATTGCTTAACCCTGCTATTAGTAAAGAAGTTAATTTAAAAGATTATATTGATTATCGCTATAATGAAAGTTTAAATGAAGTTACTATTTTAGATTCTGATTCTAAAGAAACGGCAGAAAAAAGGAAAATTTCTCATTTAACTTTAAATTGGTTTATGCAGACTCTTTTAGATAGAAGCGATAAAATGGCTATGTATAATGGTTTTGAGCTTCGTGTTCCTTTTTGCGATTATCGTTTAGCTCAATATGTTTGGAATATTCCTTGGGAAATTAAGGCATTGAATGGTAGAGAAAAAGGCTTGCTTCGTTATATTATGAAGGATATTTTACCTTCTGAAATTGTAGATAGAAAGAAAAGCCCTTACCCTAAAACTTGGAACCCTACTTATTTAAATGCTGTAAAGGGAATGTTAAACAAGATTATGGAAGATAAGAACGCGCCTATTAACGATTTACTTAATAGAGAGTATATTTTAGAAATTTTAGAGACAGATGGCAAAGCCTTTACAAGACCTTGGTTCGGACAGTTAATGACTGGACCTCAACTTATGGCTTACCTTTGCCAAGTAAATATGTGGCTTGAGAGGTATCAGCCAAAGATTGAATTATAAAATTTAAGAGGTTGCAAATAAAGCAACCTCTTCTGTTCTTAAATTAAAATAGATTTTTTTGCATACTCCATACTTTTACTTAGCATTATATCATTTTCCATAGTTTTTAATTGTATTTTTGCTTCCAGTTTTGCATAATCTTCAGGTGTTCCTCTATCTGCTTTCGGAATTTTAATAATTTTTCCACCACTTATGCCAGCTGATTTTAATTCTTTATCTATTTCTTCGTTAAAATTCATTTTTTTCTCCTTTCTTTTCGACATTTGTCTTATAATGCTTTATTAATAGTTACATCTATTAAAACTCCTCTTGATATTTAATTTGGAGATTATAAAATTTTATAAATATATATTAACATAGATTTATTTTTATTTCAATCAAAATTGCTGATTTTTTCTATATATTCTATATCTTCTATTTTAGATATTGCAAAACATTTCTTTCCTAAATCTTTAAGTGATGCACCAATATGGTACAATTCTTTATTATCTATTACTATAAATCTATCGTGGAATTTATTGGTATAAGCTAATTTTAATGTAGGATATTGTTTATTGAATTTTTGAATGTCTAATTTCCTTAAATTGCTTTTTGATGATGTTAAAATTATTACTTCTACATCTATATTTTTCTTTGATAGCATTTTTAAGATGCTATCATCTATGTAATTGTCTATGATTAAAATTTTATTTTGTGCAGTTTTTATAATATCTATTATTAAACTATAAGCATCATAGATTTGTCCATCAAAAAATATTTTTTGTTTGAATTC
Source organism: uncultured Clostridia bacterium (assembly GCA_947627755.1). GTDB lineage: Bacteria > Bacillota > Clostridia > TANB77 > CAG-508 > UMGS1663. The sequence goes on from CANQXD010000042.1 coordinate 3,531, forward strand.
TTCTTGTTGATCTTTTTGGAGTTCATTAAAGATAATATCAAATTTTTTATCATGTTCTAATAATTTATATTCAACATTTGTCAATCTTTCAAAGACTTGTCCATTTGCTGATATAAATTTTCGCATTTCAACAAATGCTTCTACTATTTTTATGCTTACTTCAATAGCTATCTCGTTTTTTAATAATCCTGAAAGCATCAAAATTCCCTTTTCTGTAAAAACGTAAGGTAATTTTTGTTTTCCTCCACGTGTGTTTGAAGTCGCAAATTGCGACTTCAAAATATTATACTCATTATTTGTTATTCGAAAACAAAATTCTATTGGAAAGCGCTCAACATTTCTTTTTACTGTTTCATTTATTCTTTTTGTATCATAATGATATAGCATAGCCACATCACTATCTAACATTACTTGTTTTCCTCTTATGTTATAAATTAAATTTTTGATATTCTCTGTTTCATAATTTGCTACATTATTTATTACGTTTAATTCTTCGTTTATTGGTGCGATACTATTTTCTTTTTCCATACTATCACATCCTTTTCACTTTGCGTATATTATAAAACATTTGTTTTTGTTATGTCAAGCATATAATTATTATTTTTAGTAGTATTTTTATAATTATTTCAGATTTTCAGCATTTAAATTTTTTAATTTTTCTAATGTAAACTTTCCGTCTTTCATTATTAATGTATCATATTTGTTCCATTTGAGATTTTTTGAGGTGACAAATTGACACCTTAAAAAATTAACTCATTTCTTCTTTTGTGGTTCCATTTTGGAACCACATATCAATTAACTCTTGAAAGAAAAAAATTTTTTTAATCTTTGTTAAACTTGAAATCACATTTTGTGATTTCAAGTTTATTACTTCTATCTCATTTAATTTAAAACAAAATCTTGTTGGAAACCTTTCTATATTTCTCTTAACAGCTTGATTTATAATTCTTGTTTCACAGTGATATAGCATAGCTACATCACTATCTAACATTACTTGTTTTCCTCTTATGTTATAAATTAAATTTTTGATATTTTCTGTTTCATAATTTACTACATTTAATTCTTCGTTTATTGGTGCGATACTATTTTCTTTTTCCATACTATCACATCCTTTTTCACTTTGCATATATTATAAAACATTTGTTTTCTGATGTCAAGTATATAATTATTTTAAATTTTGAATTTTTGCTCAGTTTTATTATATATTTTATATGCGAAATAGGAATTCTATTTTTCGAGTGTTCAAATGCTTCCTGATTTTTCTCCATCAGGACACTGTGCTACTTATATAAAGTATGGGCCTGAACGTGTGGTCCCCGTAACTGCTGGTCACATTGCGGAAGTAGCGACGACTTGTGAAGTCGTAGCTGTAGCTATAGCAGCCTCCCCTACGGACACAAGGGCTCGCGTCAGAATTATCCGTGCCCACAGATTTTTCTGTTGTCCATTCATAACAATTAGATGCCATATCATTGATTTTACATACTTCATCCCCGTTTTTGCCTGTGTTATCTAACGTATGATTTTTTGAATTTTGTCTTGAATAATCCTCATCTTCTGAAAATTTTTGTATATACAAAATTGCAGTATCATACGCATAACTATTGACTAGATCAGAACTTATTGTATTATACATATTATCACATACTTCTGCTGCTTTTATTTGTGTTATATTATTCCATAAATCACCTTCTGCTTTTGGAGCATTATCTGTGCCACCATTAGGATTGTTAGAAACTTTTGAATTCGGTTTATTATCTGTTCCATAACTTGCTTCATATCTTGCAATATAATATCCGCCATTTGCCTCTACACTATCAATAAATCCTTTTAAATCTTTTGCGGTTCGATTTTGTCCATCTGTAGCTGATCCTGCATTATAAGTAGCTAATTCTTGATAATATGAAGCTATTACAGTTTTCTCAGTATAATTTTCTGCCGTTTGTCTTAATATTTCTGTTCCTTTTACTAATGGCATTCCATTATTCAAATCATTTCCTTCATTATCTTTATTTACTGTTGTTCCGTCAGCAAATTCATATCTTCCTAATGTAATTTCTATTTTTGTTCCATCCTTTTTCATAATTTTGTTACTACCCTTATTGTCTATATTACTTACAGGTATCCATACATATTGGTTTCCTCTTTGCTTTCCATCTCCGTCTGTTGTTATATCTTTATCCTCTATTACTATTCCTTCTGTTACATTATCTCCTGAATCTTCTGCTATTTTGAAACCTTCTGGAATTACTATTTTATTTTTATCACTATCTTCTAATGTTGTCTTTTCATAAAAATAACCATAATTTGTTTCTTTTGCTTCTTCTATTGTTTTAGGTCTATTGTCATTTGCTATTTTTTCTATTCCTTCTTCTAAATCGTTGGTCATTTTTTGTTCATCTATTGCTGCTTGTTTATATTCTTCTACTGCTTGTTTTGCTCTATTAAATAATCCGTTTTCTCCTAATACTAAGTTAATACTTACTCCGGCTAATATAATTAATACTACAATTGTTATAACAAGTGCTATTAAAGTGATTCCTTGATTTAATTTCTTATTCTCTTTTACATTCGCTTTTTCATTTACTTTTGCTTTGCTTTCTGTTTCTAGTTTTATTTCTGTTTTTTTGCTATTTTTAATTTGCCCTACTTGCTTTTGTTTTTCTTGTTTTGATTCATTCTTCATTTGTTTCCAACTCCTTTTTTTGTTTTATTATATATTTGCATTTTTTCAAACACAATAAATTAGACCTTTTTAGTTAATAACTTTTTTACATAATTTTTTAAGGTCGCAAATTGCGACCTTAAAGATTGTATCTCTTCTCTTAGTTGAAAAAAACTTGAAGGCACAATTTGTCACCTCAAGTTTTCTTTTGAAGTCGCAATTTGCGACTTCAAAGACTATTTTTTCTAATTTCAAATATATAATTGTTCATACATTTTAAAGGTGGTCACAATTTGCGACCACCTTTATTTCACATATCATTTGTATTTGGTTAATTATCCTCATTTGCTACTTATTCATTTTCTTTTTTTGAAGTAGTTTCACTCAATTCTTCTATTTCATTTCCTACAATAGTTTCATTTACTTCTTCTACCACTTCATTATTATTTTCTGCTGAAACTTCATTTGCATTTTCTGTTGCAATTTCATTTGCAGTTTCTACTGCAACTTCGTTAGCCTCTGCAATTTCATTCTGTTTAGATGTAGTTGTAGTATTAGATGAACTTTCATTAGTTGTATTTGTATTTGTTTTTCCTTCATTTTTGGTAGATGGAGCCGTAGCAGTAGCAGTAACATTTAAATTTTGCGTTGATACTGTTTTTATTTCTCCAGGAATAGTAAATTCTTTTACATCTTGAGGTTTTGTTTTATCATAAACTTTTCCAATAAAATCATCGGTTTTATTTTTCAAAGCATAGTATAATTCTTTTCTTACTGCTGTGCTCTTTTCAAATGCTTTTGCTTTGGAAATCATATTATTACGATTTTTAACATCACTTTCACTTTCTGTAGGATATTTTTCTAAAGCTTCTGCTTCAATTTTCTTTACATATTCTGCATCTTCTTTTAATGCTTTGTAGAATTTGTCAAAATATTCATTTACATCAATAATTTGAATGTATTGTAAATTCTCTTTAACGTAATTAAATCTCATCATCTTATAATCTTTAAATGAATTTTGACCTGTAATCTTCTTAAGTGCCATTAAGTCAGTTTTATAATCATTTATAGTTTGTGTTTTTCCATCACTTGTTTGAACTGTCTTTTTCTCTGAATTGATATTACTAAAGTATTCAATATAACCTTTATCATATCCAGCATATCCTAACATTTCATAAGCAAGCCATTTAATGCTATAAGAATCTGGTCTTCCATCATCATTATGTGGTTGATACCAACGAACTTTGTAAATTCCTTCTCCACCATAACGATTTTCTGTATAAGTAGAATAAATAACTCCTGGGAACATTACTAATTTATTTTTATATAAATCTTCTATTGTTTTCAATTGCATTCCTTCAACTTTATCTTGAGAAATTACTTGATATACAGTATGGTTACGTTTTTGATACCATTTGTCTGGTGCTAGTTCTTTTGATTCATTTGGATAAGATACTTGCACAACAAGTTTTGATTGTTCTTCTGCACTTAATTTTAAGAATGCTTCACCTTCCAAATAATCCATAATATAAATAGTGTCAAATACTTTTTGATAGAAGTCATGTATTTCTGCTTGCGTGTCAATTCTTTCTGGTACTAAGTTTGAACCAATTAATGTTCCTTTTTCATAACGCTCTGAAATATTCATTGTAATATCACTTTCATAGAATCTTTGACTTAAGTTATTGTCTGCATAATCTTCTCCACCTGCATCAAATCTTCTTCCATTATTTTTTAGGAATAGTCTTGCATCTATGTTGTGTGCTGTTTCATGTGACCAAGTATCATAGGTCCATTCTCCTTGCAATGCTCCTTCTGCTCTCCAGAAGATAACGGTTCCATTAGCAGTAGCAGCGTTTCCGTCTTGATGTGCCCATTGTCCAAATACTTCGTTAAAGTTCTTGTGGAATGGCTCTTGTGTTTGATATGGACTTTGAAATACTAGATTTCCATTTAAATCATAAGTAAATCTTTTATCTATTTGAATAGTATGAATTTCATTAAAGTATTTTGCTTCATTTAATATTCCTGCTGCTGTTTTGTAGTAGTCTTGCATTCTAGGAGCATATTTATTTACATACTCTTGAAGTTCTTTTTGTCCTGCTGTACTATCTGGGTCTTTTGTATAAACTCTTTGTGCACCAATTAAAAATTGGGTTGGTGTAGAAATAATATATGCTGCATTTTTTGGTAATGTTAATATTGGTAATGCGTAGTTATGCCATACTGCACGATTATTGGTATCTTTATATTGTATATGATCCCATAAAGTGTACATTATGTCTTCTCTATCTGGTACATTTATTTCTAATAAATATCCTTGGAATTCATTTGCATACCATTTTGCTGGTTCTAAATTACTTAATGTTGTTACAAAATATGCAAGTAAATCTGGAATTGTATCAAGCCCTGTATATTTTGCAAGTGTATCTTTATAAGCATCGTTAGTTCTACTTAAAGTGAAGTTATTGTCATTTGATAAGTATATTTCTGCAATATTTTGTGGATTCATACTTGCATTAAAGCCTTGTGAGTTAAATAGCATTAAATCATTTAGCATAATTCCATCAATATCTACACTATAGAAACGTTTAAAGTAATTATATACATATAGTAATTTTTCTAATTTCTGGTCTTTCTTAATTTCTTTTTCTAAGTAATCATCAATTGTTTCGTTATTTGTTGTATTTGTATAATTACTGTTTGATAAATACTTTAATACGAATTCTCTTAAGTCATATTTTGTTACATCATTGTAGTAGTCACGATAAATTCTGCTATCTGCTGTAGGTGTTAATTTATCTAAGTTGTCTTCATAGTTTAGACCTGCTAAGTAATTGGTTAAATTATTTACAAGTTGTGAATTGCTATCTATTACATAGTGATTAAAGGTATAGTCTATTTTTAAACTACTTATTCTGTAACTTGCTACCATGTCATAAGTGTTGTCGTAACGAACGTCATATTCTGCTTTTTCATTGTTTTTAAATACTACTTTTATCTTTTTAATTTTTTGTGGATTTTCACTTGTTAAATAAGTTACTATATTTCCAGTTTCATCTACTGGCACAATGTGAGCAATTTCTTGTGTTGCTAGAATATCACTTTCTTTGATTTTTTCTGCTGTGTTTACTATTTTATTGCTATCATAGAATGGCATTAGTAACATTAAATTGTTGTATAAAGTTTCTTTGCTTTCGTCGTATTTTGCGCCTACTTGCTCTTTATTGATTTTGCTAACTTTTTCTATATTGAATGTAGGTGTTGTGTCATAAGATATATCTTTTAAGTTCCAAATGGTTTCGTCAAAATGTGCTGTATCTTTAAATAGTACTGTATCTATTTGGTCTTGTGTAATGTTTGTAATACCACTTATTGTGCTTTCTCCATTTGCTAAATTGTAGTTGTTTTCAGATTTATTATTTAATCTATTTGCCATTTCACCGCTGTGACCTGTGCTTAAACTTACACAATTTTTAGCTATAATGTTTCCTGTATAAGAGCCTGCTAAACCAAAGGTTGATCCACCATTTCCAGTTAAATTTACTTTTGCTATACAATTCTCAATAGTAGAAGTTCCTCCTATATTTCCAACAAGACCACCTTTAAAATTAAATCCACCATCTATTTTACCACTAGCATAGCTATTTTTTATCGTTGAATTATCAAGGTATCCTACTAAACCTCCTACTTGTTGTGATGGCCAAGCTATACTTAAATCTAAACTAGAAACTTTACAATTTTCAATTATAGTAGAATTTTTTGCATCTCCTATTAAGGCACCTGTTTGTGCTTCACTAGATTTTTTCGTATAACCAGTAATTAAAATATTTTTAATTGTTGCCTTATTGCTACTATTTGCTAAAGCACCTCTAGCATTACTTGATGGTAATATAATATTTTCTAATTTCAAGTTTTCTACTGTTCCACCATTTATTTCTTTAAATAATGGTTTCTTTAGGTTCTTAATTGCATATCCATTACCATTTAATGTTCCTTTGAAGGTAGTATCAATAATAGAAAGCTCGTCGTTTGTATATCCTTCTGCATCTAAGTCACTTTCTAATGTATAATCTCCTTCTGGATTTTCTTTTATTTTTGCAATTAATTCTGCTAATGTTTGAGGACGTGCTTCGTTTTTAGCAGTTCCGTTTTTTATTGCACCAAAGTCTATTCTAATATCTTTTATTTCTTTTGTAACTTCATTTGTAGTATACTTATAATCTAAAATTAGGATTAGTCTTCCTTGTTCTTGTAATACATCTTTTATTTTTCCATGAACGGTAGGTAGTTCTGCCATAGAAATTTTTACAAAGTATGATGATTTATTGTTACTTAAGTCGCTTATATTTACTTCTTCTACTGCTTGCGTATTACCATTTTGTTCTTTGTATAATGTAATATCTGTGATGTTTCTTAATTCAATATTGTTTTTATCTATAGAAATTACTTCATCTAAAATTGTTTGACTTTCATAATTGTTTTTGCCATTGTCTTTATTATTGTCACGGTCGTAATTTGCTAGAACTTTAATATAGTATCTTAGCACTCCTTCTTGTTTCTTAAGTTGTATTTTATTGTTATATGAGAAGTTTTGAATTTCTTCTTCATCTTCATTAAGCACTTGTACTTTTATTTTATCTGCTAAATTGCCTTGCACAGATTTATCTAAATCTTTTAGTGTAAATTCCATGTTGATATTTTCGCTATCAATATTGTAAATAAAATCTTCCATAGTAACAGCATCTTTTAATACTTCTACTTTTATTGTAACAGGGGTTTTTAAAGTAACTTTTTTACCATTATTTAAAATGATTTCTTCTATTTTTATTTCTTTTTCTCCTGCTGTATTATACCCGTTAATTAATGCGTAAGAGCCTTCTTCTGTGGTTTCTACTGCATATTCTTGATTTTCTACTACTATTTTACTTACAGTAAGATTTAAGTCAGAATTTAATCCTTCTATATTAAAGTTTAATTTGATATTTTCATTTTTTTCAAAATATGTGTCTTTATTGTTGTTATTAACACTTGTATTAGTTAGCTTGATTTTGTCATATTCTGTTTTATCATAAAGTCCATAAGAAGTATTATAAATAAGCTCGTGTGTATATTTATTTTTAGCTTCTTCTTCAGGCAATGTATTGGTGTCTAAGTCGTAGTCTCCATAGAATTTTAATTCTAGTGTTGTATCTTTTGGAATATTGCTAAATGTAATTGTGTTTGTTCCTCTTTGAATTGATTGAGCTTGATTGTTTAGTTCAATGGTTCCACTTTCAAATCCACCTTTATCATCTACAACATCAAATTTAAAGGTTACTTGTTTTTTTGCATAGTCTTCACTTTCTATAGAAAGATTTTCAATCGTTGGTTTGTCTTTTAAAACATCAATTTTTGTTATATGTGGCGCTACAGAGAAGAATTGATGTATATTACGATTGTAGTCTTCAAATTGTAGTTGTACTCTAGTTGCTTCTAATTCTACAACTCCAGATTCGCTTGGTACTGTGAAACTTATAGCAGATGTAAAGGCTTTATTTGTTTTATCTGCATCATAGTTTAAGCCATTTATGGTTATTCCAGATACTACATTGTAAAATAGATTGTTTTGTATTTTCTTTACGCTATCAGAAGCATATACTTCATAAGTTATTTTATATTTTGGTTGATTTTTCTCAGGATATACTGTTGTAACTGTAGCATTTAAAATATAAATATCAGTTTGAGTTAGTATTTCTTCTTCTCCAATATTTTTATCTGTATAAATGTGTCTATCTGTACCTAAATTGCAGTCTGCAAGGAATTTTACTTTATATCTTCCATCTACACTATCTCCATAAGATAATGTTATAGTAGGATTATTTTTAGGTTCTTCAATTTCTTTTGTATCAATAATTTTATCTGTAGAATCTACTAAAACTGCTGTTAGATTTTTTAAGGTGTCATCTGCATCATTAAATTGATAAGAAACTGATACGTTTTTTTCTTCTTTGTTTTCTATAATTGCAATATTTTCAATTGTTGGCGCATTTTTTAATACATTGTATGTTAATTGATTTATGATATAATCTTTATCTTTTTTGAAATCTTTAAAGTTATCTAATACAATTTCTTGTATATCAATATGGAATTTTCCAAAGTTAGAAGTGTCTATTTTTTCTAAAATAACTTCATAATGATTTGCATCTTTTTGGCTTATGTCATATTCTTCATTATTGATAACAATATAATCTATTGGGATTTCTTTATTGTTTGTGCTATCAAAAGTGATAACTGGTTTTTGTCCTTTTTCAATTGCGTCTGTAATGCTTACATTGCTAATTTTAAATTCATAGTTGCTTGCTATTTTGAAGGTGTGAACATACATTTCTTGATTTTCATAATAGTTTTGTTCTCCTGTAATATCGTTTAGTGCGTTAGTATCAAGGTCATAAGCGCCTGCTATGAAAATGTTATATGTTACGTCTTCTTCAAATTGATATGAGATATGATTTTCTTTTTCTATTTTTTGGTTAATTACTAGGCTGTCTTTGTCATCATATACTAAAATATTTCCTTTTATAAATGCGCTATCTTTGTCTTCTAGTCTGAAGTTTAAAGCATCATTTTCGTCGCTAATGCTAAACATATCTACATAAGGCTCATCTTTTAGAACTTCTTTTTTGATGGTTAATTTTACATCTATTTCTCGTTTATTACTTAAAATTACTTTTGTTATTTTATATTCTTTTACTCCTGCTTCATTTTGTGCTTCTAATGTAACATTATAGTATGAAGCATTGTTTAATACAGGATATGTTTGCCCATTTATTACTACTTTTTCTATTGTTTCGTTAGGTGTAATTGTAGCATTAAAGCTTAATGGTATTTTTTCTTGTTTTAAGAAGTAGTGTTGATTTGCCTCTGTTACTTCGCTTAATTCTACTTTATATTTTGTATTTTCTGTTGTGTCTTGAACGCTTCCACCAGCATCATCAATGTCAACATCTCCATCATTGTCTACGTCGTAGTCTGGGTTTCCACTATGCTCATTATCGTCTGGTTTTGTGGTTTGGTTGTTATTTTCATTTGGATTTGTATTGTTGCTGTTATTATTATTATTGTTGTTATTGTTACTATTGCCGTTACCATTATTGTTGCTACTATTGTTACTATTACTGCTGCCGTTATTGTTACTATTACTGTTGCCGTTATTGTTGCTATTATTGTTGTTGCTTGAACTAGATGCGCCTGTGCTTCCACTATTTTGCGTTACATTAGTTTTTCCTGTGCTTGAATTGTTTTGTTCTTCATTAATGCTTGGTTTTACTTCTTCATTTGTATTCGTACCTTCTATATCAATAAGATATTTTATAATGTCTTTTGCATCTTCATAGTTCTTAATGCCATCATTATTGACATCTTTTTTGCTTGCATTAACTATACATAGTGAAATAATAGTTATTGCACAAACACAACTTAGAACAATTAGTGCTATTGTAATTTGTTTTCTATTTCTTATTCCTAAAACATTTACTATAATACATACTATTATGAATACAGCAAGTACTACTGAAAAGCCTATAATTATAGGTTTTGTGGTAAATGTTTTTATTGTAGTATTTTCTTGTGCATCAGCTGTTATATTTTCATTTTTGTTAGTTGGTACTACTTCTCCGTCTTCTGCATCGCGAGTTACAATTACTTCTACTGATACATCATCATAAGAAAATTTGCTTTTTCCATCTGATGCTGAAACGTTTGTTAAAGAAATGGTTGTTCTACCAACATTTGCACCTTTTTTTACTTTTAAACGAACGCTTAATAATTCCTCTGGAATTTCTCCAGATTTGTTAATTAATCCAAATTTTTTGTTTTTGGCATTATAAATTACCTCTTTGTCCGTATCTGCTAAAGTGAAGTTGTCATCATCAATTGCTTCAAAAACATTTTCATCATAACTTAATGTGGCGGTTAGAGCATATAGTTTGTTATCTGTAGGTAAGTTAGCTGTTACAATGAATTCTTCTCCTATTTCTAAATATTCTTTGTCTGTTTTTAACGTTATTTTTTCGCTTGCCATAACTATTGTTGGTAGTAAAAAAAGTATTGCTAAAAGCAATATTAAAGATTTGATATGTGTGTTTTTCATAATACCACTACTCCCACTTTTATTTTCTATTTTTCATATTGCTATAAATATATTCTTTTTATGTGTTGCAATATGCTTACGTTACTATAATTACTTTACTATATCTTTGCTATGTTTTCAATAGTTTTTTTGTATTTTTTTGTCGAAAAAATAGATTTTTTTACGTTATTATTTTATTTTTGACATAAAAAAATATGGTGTGCTTTTTATATTTCACACACCATATTATATTCATCACTTTACTACTACAACAAAATTACTGTTTATGATATAAGAACCAACGCTTTGTGTATCAAAGTGCAACTTAAAGCGCAACTAGCACTGGGCGGAATCCGGGCGTTGCTAGTATAACCGTAGACGTCGAAAGAGGCAAATACACCAGCGTAAGTATCATCGTACCAATAGCCACCGCGAACCAAGAAAGGTCTCGAGATATTTCCTACTAGAGCAAAGTCATTATTGTATATTCCTACTCCATGTCCTTCAATATTAACATCTGTCATCCAACTCCATGAACCATTTATTTTACCATAGAATGAAAATATATTTTTTACATCATACATTCCTACTCCTTTTACATTTTTCATTAGGTTTAACCTTTTTTCTGCTAATTCTTTTATTTTTTTATTATCGATTTCCTCTAAGATTGCTGTCTTTTCTTCTTCGTCTACTTCATATTTATCCCAATATTTCTCATATTCTGCTTTCAATTTATTTCCTTCAAAATATGTAGTTGTTCCAT
>CANQXD010000043.1 GCA_947627755.1 uncultured Clostridia bacterium
CCCCTTGGTCAAGCGGTTAAGACGCAGCCCTCTCAAGGCTGAATCATGGGTTCGATTCCCGTAGGGGTCACCAAATAAAATAATCTTAATATAATAAAAAAGAAAAATTCAATGAAAAAGCAAAGTAAGTAAGGAAAAAATATAGCAAAAGAGAGAAAGGTAAAATATGCTGAAAGCCAATCCTATATTCGTTACTGAAATTTCACTTTTGAGAACTATTTTTGAAATTATAAAAATAATTAAAAGTAGGAAATAGCGTATCCTCTGCGTTAAAGAGAAATGAGGCTAATACAAAAAAGTATTAGTAAAATTAGGTGGTACCACGAAAGCAAGAGCAATTCGTCCTATTAAATAGGATAGAATTGCTTTTTATATTGTAAAAAACACTAAATTGACTTAAAACAAAAATAAATTTATATTCAACGTCAAAAAATATTAAATTTTTTTTAGTTAAGGAAAATGAATATAATTAGAATTTATTCTAATTACACAAATTTATAAAAAGGAAAGGAAAGGAAGACATGAAAGAACAAATTGAACAAATAAGACAAAATGCCATGAAAGAAATGGAAAACGTAAAAGACGAAAAAGAGCTAAACGACATTAGAGTAAAATACTTAGGAAAAAAAGGAGAATTAACAGCTCTATTAAGAGGAATGGGGGCTTTATCAGCAGAAGAAAGACCAATCGTAGGAAGTTTAGTAAACCAAGTTCGAGATGAACTAGAAACAAAAATTACAGAAAAAGAAGAATCCTACAAACAAGAAGAATTAAAAAGAAAATTAGAAACCGAAAAAATCGATATAACACTTCCTGCTACCAAAGTAAAAAGAGGAAGTAAACACCCATTAAATAGAATTATAGAAGAAGTAGAAGACTTATTCGTATCCATGGGCTATGATGTAGTAGATGGACCAGAACTAGAAACAGACGAATATTGTTTTGAAAGATTAAACTTGCCACAAGGACATCCAGCAAGAGATATGCAAGATAGCTTCTATGTAACGCCAGAATATTTACTAAGAACTCAAACCTCTGCTGTGCAAGCAAGAGTTATGATGGCAAATGAAGAAAAATCACCAATCCGAGTAATATGTCCAGGAAAAGTATATAGAAGAGATGACGATGCAACACACTCACATCAATTCGCACAAGTAGAAGGATTAGTTATCGATAAAAACATTTCATTAGCAGATTTAAAAGGAACCTTGGAAATCTTTATGAAAAAAATGTTGGGAGAAAACACAGAACTAAGATTTAGACCAAGTTACTTCCCATTTACAGAGCCATCTTATGAAGTAGATGTTACCTGTTTTAAATGCCAAGGAAAAGGATGTAACTTATGTAAGCAAACAGGATGGATAGAACTACTAGGCTCTGGAATCGTTCATCCAAACGTATTAAAAATGAATGGCTATGATCCAGAAAAATACACAGGCTTTGCCTTTGGAACAGGTTTAGACCGTCTAGCAATGTTCAAATATGGTATTACTGACATACGTCTATTATACCAAAATGACGTAAGATTCCTAAACGAATTCGACCGTATGGACTAGTGTCTCTTTGGGGACGTTTCCTAAAGAGACATTATACCATTAGGGACGTTTCCTAAAGGTACATAAAAGCAAAATTTAATAATAAAAGTTACCAAAAGGGACAGATATACCAAAAGGAAACGTCCCCAATGGTACCAAGAAAGGAAAAATAATATGAAATTAAGTACAAATTTTGTTAAAGACTATGTAGATATTGATGTAGATTTGAAAACTTTAGCAGAAGATATGACAAATGTCGGAAATGAATATGATTCTGCAGAAAAGTTAATCAATGCTACTAATTTAGTAATAGGGGAAGTATTAGAATGTGATATGCACCCAGATTCTGACCATTTACACGTTTGCAAAGTAAATGTAGGAAGTGAAGTTCTTCAAATTGTTTGTGGTGCACCAAATGTAAGAAAAGGATTAAAAGTTATTGTAGCATTACCAGGTGCTACTTTGCCAGGTGATATAACGATTAAGAAAGGAAACATTCGTGGAGTAGAGTCAAACGGTATGCTTTGCTCTATTGCAGAACTTGGTTTAGAAAGCAAGTTTTTAAAGCCAGAAGATAAAGAGGGAATTCATGAATTGCCACAAGAGGCAAAAGTAGGAGAAGATCCAATTAAGTTTATGGAAATGGATGATGGTGTTATCGATTTTGAATTAACTGCCAATCGTGGAGATTTGTTAAGTATTTTAGGAATGGCACATGAAATTGCAGCTATTTACGACAAAAAGGTAAAAGAAATTGATTTAAGCCATAACGAAAATAAGGAAGATATTAACAATTCTTTTAAAGTGGTAAGAAATACAGAAAATTGTTCTATTTTCTTAGCAAAAAAGGTAGAGAATGTAGAAATTCACGAAAGTCCAACTTTCATTAAAAATAGACTTATTGCTTCTGGCATTAGACCAATTAATAATGTCGTTGATATTAGTAACTATGTTATGCTAGAAACTGGTCAACCTCTTCATTACTACGATGCAGACACCTTAAAAGGAATGTTAGAAGTAAGAATGGCAAAGGAAAATGAAAAATTAACGACTTTGGATAATATTGAAAGAACCTTATCAACAGAAGATATTGTCATTTCAGATGGTGAAAAAGCCATTGGTCTTGCAGGTGTTATGGGTGGATTAGAAACTGAAATTACAGAAAACACCAAAAACATTATCATTGAAGCTGCTATTTTCGAACCTGTTAAGATTAGAAAAACTTCAAAATCAATTTTAAGAAGTGAAGCAAGTACAAGATTTGAAAAAGGTTTAGACCCAAATAGAACGTACATGGCGATTGAAAGGTCTTGCAATTTATTAGAAAAATATGCAGGAGCAACCATTGTAGGTGGCTTAGTACAAGAAGATTCTACTTCAAAAGAAGACACTAAAATTGATATTACCTTTGAAAAAATCAATTTAGTATTAGGAACTATCGTTCCAAAAGAAGCGGTATTAGATGTATTTAAAAGATTAGGCTTTACTTATGAAGTCAATGGAGATACTATCACCGTATCAGTTCCAAAAAGAAGAATTGATATTTCCATTAAAGAAGACTTAATTGAAGAAGTTGGCCGTATTTATGGGGTTAACAACATTGAAGGAAAATTATTAGAGTTGCCAGCAAAAGCAGGAAACTATGACAAACAAACAAGAAACATTAGAAATAAAATGGTCGATTTAGGCTTAAATGAAACATTATCTTATATTTTAGTAAATGATAAGGAAGCAAAAGACTTTACTAAAGATGATACTGAAATTATTAAATTGCTAGATCCTATGACAGAAGAAAGAAATACTCTAAGGCATTCTATTATTCCATCTTTATTTAAAGTTTATGAATATAACAAAGCCCGTAATAACAAAGATGTTTCTATTTTTGAAATTGCAAAAACTTTCTATAAAAATAAAGAAGAATATGGCGAAGAAAAGAAAATTGCTTGTTTAATGACAGGAGAATTTTATTTAGGTGTAGATAACAAAAAAACAGTTGATTTTTACATTATAAAAGGAATTGTGGAAGAATTATTAGATTACTTAGGCTATGCAAATCGTTATAGTTTTGTTGTAAATGATACTATTCCAGATGCTTTCCATCCAGGTCAATCTGCTGCTATATCAGTAAATAACGATGTAGTAGGTTACGTAGGAAGAGTGCATCCTGAAAAATGCAAACAAGCTGTTTACGTCATGGAAATTAACCTAGAAAAACTACTAAGCAAAAAAGTAGGAAAAATGAAATATAAAGAAATTTCAAAATATCCAAGTGTCAAGAAAGACTTAGCAGTAGTAGCAGATAAAAATGTAACAGCAGGAGAAATTGCAAGCTATATTAAGAAAGCAGCAGGCTCTCTTCTAAATTCAAGCACCGTATTTGATGTTTACACAGGAGCAGGATTAGAAGAAAACCAAAGAAGCATTGCTTATTCATTAGAATTTTCTGCAAATGATAGAACACTAACAGACGAAGAAATTAACCAAATTCTAGAAAAAATTATAGCAAACTTAGAAAAACAAGGAATGACAATTAGAAAATAAAATAAAAATAACATACGGAAGCACCTAAAAATTAGGTGCTTTTTGCTAAAGTTTCGCCATCATCATGAAAAAGCCTACAAAAAATAATATGATAAAAAATCTAGAATAAATAATTGCGCTTTATGTAAAATTATGTTATAATAGAAAAAGATGGTAAGCTTTTAATGCCGTCCGAAACTTCGGAGGCATTAGCCTCAAATAAAAAACAAGATTATATTTTATAAGGAGGTTTTATCATGAACATTGAAAAGAAACGGATTGAAGGTTGGAGCACTGAAAAAGGTTCTATAGGACACATCACGTTGGACAAATTAGCCATTCCTGAAACAGTAAAGGTAACTTTGCTTGGAGAACCGATTATTCCTAAGTCTTTTGACTGTTATGGTCATCCTAATTTTACAGAAGAGCAGGAAATGCTCTATATGTTTAAGAATGAAGAACTCAAAAGGCAGAATGGTGGTAAGTATAATCCATTGGAGGCAGAAATCATTTATGAAGAAAGAACTTTTGATGTACCGAGAAGCACATTCGATACGGTTAAGGGCATTGAGAAATCTCTGCTCAGTCTTTCTGACTTGAACGAAATGTTACAAAACAGGAGAATATTCCACAAGGCTCATGAAAGTGAGCCACTGAATGAATTTATGCTTTTTGGTTGCTTTTGGCTTGACCAGTTTGGTCAAATTATGTCTGTTGAGAAAACGGCAAAAGGTAAGCTGAAGACGAATAGCGATGTTGAAGATTACAGAACCTTTAGAAGAAATAATAGCGAAGGTTTTACTTTAACATCTGGTGGATATGATATTCCCACTTTAGGTTCAGTTTGCCCTTGTTGTGGCAAAACGTTTACAATTGATGATATTAAGAATAATCCGTGTGTATATGTTAACGGAGAGTTCTATCATGACAGTTGCTGGCGTAACTACAGAAAGCTTACGGAAGTTGACAAATTCACTCGCCAAATGATGGATTTTGTCTACAAAAGTACTGACTATCAATTTGAGTTACTACCAAATGGTTACTGTAATCAGGATTGCTATTCACACATTCCGTGGTTTTTGTTTCATACCATTGATGGCGATATCATAATGGGCTGGAGAAAGCGTGTCATATCAATTGAATGGCAGGAAAACTATAAGCCTTTTAATATGGACGAGCTTTTCGGAACAGAAGATGTTACCAAATGGAAAAGGGGCGGAAAACGAGGCATTCATGCTTGGGGTGACAATAAGGCTTATGAATATCTTGAAAAGGTATTAAAAGCTGTAAATCCTGACTATTCCAAATGGTAATTCGTAACAATATTCAATGTTAGAATTTGCAAATAGTAAAAAGTAGTCTAAAAATAGCGCCGTGTGTTATAATTAACATGGCGCTATTACTTTGATTTTCAGTAGTAACCATATAGAGCAATTTCTCATAAAATATGTTATAAGAGGCAAGTTTGAAAAATAATTGTGAATCATAATTCTTTTCCAAACTGATTTGTGCCTTAAGGAAAGGAATTGTAATTATGGGAGATTTTATAGCAAATACAATACTTTGGACGCTCGCCTTATATGGCTTATTTGAAATAATCAAAACAATTATCAACATTTTTACATATACAAATTTACAATCCGATGGCATTTATGTCATTGTTGCAGTAAAAAATCAAGAAAATAAAATAGAAGGCTTTTTACGTTCGTTTCTTTTCCGTATTATTTACGGAAAAGAAGAAAGCATTAAAAATATTATTGTCACAGACCTAGATTCTAGTGATAAAACCATTTCTATTTTAAATAATTTACAAAAAGAATATGAAAATTTGAAAGTAACAAATTGGAGAGAATGTAAAGAAGTGATTGAAAACATAAAAAATGCTTGACATAATAGTAAAAATATATTAAAATGAAAATAGTTTTTTAGTAGCAACGTTTTATTATCATTATAATAAAAGGAGGACATGACATGAAGAAGGAATACAAAGTGATAACGGGTAGAGGTGACATTATATCTAATGCAAAAGAAGAACTAGCAGAAAGTGTAAATGATTTTTTGTCATCTGGATGGGAATTACAAGGAGGAGTATCTACAATGTATGATACTTCTTTGGACAGATATTGTTTTTCCCAAGCAGTAGTAAGAGAAATAAAAGAATAACAAAAAGGTTACTCTAAAATTGAAAAAGAAAGGTTGAAATAACCTTTCTTTTTTGATAGAATAAAACAAACAAAAAGAGAAAAGAGGATTTTTTCATTGGAAATTACAGGCGAAGTAAAAGACATTATTTATCAAAATGAAATAAATAGTTACACAGTAGCAGAATTTGAAACCGAAGAAGGAGAAATCACAATTGTTGGTTATCTTCCTTTTATTAGTAGTGGAGATACCTTAAAACTAACCGGAAAAATCGTAACTCACCAAGATTATGGAGAGCAATTTAAAGTAGAAACTTTTGAAAAAATGATGCCAAAAAGTTTAGACTCTTTGGAACGCTATCTTGCAAATGGCACCATTAAAGGCGTAGGACCAGCCACAGCTAAAAAAATTATTTCAACCTTTGGCGAAGAAACAATTCATGTTTTAAAACTAGAGCCTGAGCGCTTAATGCAAATAAAAGGAATTACCAAAGAAAAAGCAACCATCATTTCAGAAACTTTTATTGAAAACTGGGAGCTATGGCAAATTGTTGGCTACTTAGAAAAGTTTGGAATTGGCGTGCAAAATGCGAAAAATGTTTATAAAAAATTAGGCACAAATGCTATTGAAGAAATAGAAGCAAATCCCTATCTTTTAGTAGATGTGGCAAACAATGTGGATTTTAGAAAAATCGATAAAATGGCAATGGAAATAGGAATTGCCTATAACTATGAAAAAAGAATAAAAAGTGGCATCAAATATGCCATGATCAATACTACCATCAATGGTCATTGCAAAGTACAAAAAGATAACTTATTTACCTTCTGCAAAGAACTACTTGGCGTATCACAAGAAGAATTAGAAGAAAACATGGTAGATTTAAAACTAAATAATGAAATTGTAGAAGAAAACGATTGGGTATATTTAACGCCATTTTACCAAGCAGAAAAAAATATTGCAGAGAAAATTCATATTTTGCAAGAATCTTCTAATGTAAAATATATAGAAAATATTGAAAAAGAATTAAAGAAAATGGAAAAGAATTCTTCTATTGAATTATCAGAAAAGCAATTAGAAGCAATTTTTGCCATCAATGAAAACAATGTGTGCATTATTACGGGTGGACCAGGTACAGGAAAAACCACCATTATAAAAACCATTATTGATTTATATGAATTACATGGAAAAAAGGTAGTTCTTTGTGCACCAACAGGTAGAGCAGCAAAACGTATGACAGAAACCACAGGTAAAGAAGCAAAAACTTTGCACCGTCTATTAGAAATTGGAAAAATTGAAGAAGATAATAAATTAGATAGTATAAATCAAGAAATTACACCACTTGACGCTGATGTAGTTATTGTAGATGAAATGTCTATGGTAGATGTATTTTTAATGAATCATTTAGTAAAAGCATTATACCAAGGAACAAAATTAGTATTAGTAGGGGATGTAGACCAGCTTCCATCCGTAGGCCCTGGCAGTATATTAAAAGATTTCATTCATTCTGAAACAATAGAAACCATTATCTTAAATAAAATTTTTAGACAAGCTGCCCAAAGTAAAATTATTTTGAATTCTCATAGAGTAAACCAAGGAGAGAAATTTTTAACAAAAGAAGATATAGAAGAACAAGAACTACAAGAAGACTTCTTCTTTATTCAAGAAACAAGCCAAGAAAAAATGTTAATGCAAGTTATTTCTTTGTGTAACGGAAGGTTAAAAAACTATGGAGATTATGATTTCTTTAAAAACATTCAAGTCATTACACCAACAAAAAAAGGAATGCTTGGAACCAAAGAATTAAATAAAACCTTGCAAAAATATTTAAACCCTGAAAGTGAAAGTGTACTAGAAAAACAAATAGGCGACACTATTTTCCGCGAGCAAGATAGGGTAATGCAAATTAAAAACAATTATGATATGTTTTGGGAAAAAGAAGAACCTGCTTATGAAACAGGAACTGGCGTATTCAACGGAGAATTAGGCACCATTGAAAAAATAGATGATGAAGAAAAGCTAATGAAAATTCGCTTTGATGGTGATAAAGTAGCATGGTATGCCTTTTCTGATTTAGACCAAATAGAGCATGCTTATTCTATTACCGTTCATAAAGCACAACGGAAGTGAGTTTGACGTGGTCATTATGTGCATTCCACCATCTTCTCCAATGCTACTAACGAGAAATTTATTATATACAGGAATGACAAGAGCAAAGAAAATGTTAATTATCATATCAAATAGCAATGTCATTGATTTTATGATTTCAAATGCAGATACAAAGAAAAGAAATACAGGGTTAGAAGAAAAATTGAAAAATTTATAAAAATATATTGATTTATTAGTTTAATTATACTATTATGATTATAACAAATTTTTAAGGAAAGGAGGAAACCATTATGGAAGAAGCAACTTTAAAAGAAATATTAAATGTAGTATTAGATGTAAAACAAGAATTAAAAGAATTCAAACAAGAAATGAAACAAGAAATGAACCAAATAAATGAACGAGTTACAACATTAGAAGATGGACAAAAAACAATGCAAAAACAAATAGACGAAATATTAAGAGAACAAGTAGACACAAGAGATATCGTAAAAATAATCGTAAATAAACTCGGAGAAATAGATAGAAAAATAAATGAACAAGCAAAGGACAGATGTATGTTCCACAAAACTTTAGTGGGGGCTAAAGGCTAAAACAAAAGAGAAAGGTTAAAAATACAATTCTAACCAGATTTGTACGTAAGAAAAAAATGAAAATAGAAATAAAAAATAAATAGGGGCTTAGGAAAGGAAAGAAAAATGAAACCAATACCAAAAGCCCTTATTTTTTTATGCAATAAATGTTATGATTTATATGAAATAATAAACAATATTATCTTCCCACCATGTTGTCTAATTTGTGGAAAATGGAACATCAATATTTTATGCAAAGAG
This sequence comes from uncultured Clostridia bacterium, assembly GCA_947627755.1. Taxonomy (GTDB): domain Bacteria; phylum Bacillota; class Clostridia; order TANB77; family CAG-508; genus UMGS1663. The sequence continues at coordinate 9,134 of CANQXD010000043.1, forward strand.
TGCAAAAAAGAAATATATGAAAAAGCAATTTTTCAAATAGAAGAAAAAAATGCTAACTACTATTTTGAAAAACATATATACCTATTTCAATATGAAGGAAAAATACGAAATCTTATTTTAGACTATAAATTCAAGGATAAATCATATCTATATAAAATATTTTCAGAAATTGTAACAAAAAATAAAAAAATATGTGGAATTTTAAAAAAATATGATATAATAATCCCAGTTCCAATTCATACAAGAAGAAAAAAGCAAAGAGGCTATAACCAAAGTGAGTTAATTGCTAGGGAAATAGCAAAAAGTGAGCAAAATTTAAAATATGAAAATAAAATTTTGAAAAAAGAAAAGCACACAGTACCACAAAGTTCTCTAAGTAAAGAGCAAAGAAAACAAAATGTGCAAAATGTATATAAATTGGAAAATCAAGAAAAAATAAGAAATAAAAAAATCATTTTATTTGATGACATTTATACTACAGGAAGTACGGCAAATGCTTGTGCAAAAATATTAAAAGAAAACGGAGCAAAAGAAATTATAGTGCTAACAATTGCAAAAGATTAAAAGTGAAAGGAAAAATAATACATGGAAGATTTAGTAGAAAGTATCTTAGATTATATTAGAGCAGACTATACCGACTATGCCATTATGATAAATGGTGAATGGGGAAGCGGAAAAACTTACTTTTGGAATCATAAAGTACGTAATAAAATAGAATCCATGCAATTAAATGGAAAAAGGTATCGTACAATTTATATGTCTTTGTATGGTATATCTAACCTAGAAGAAATTAGTAAAAAAATCTTTATAGAAACCACACAACTAATGGACAAAAACCTAAAGAAATTCATGGATAGCAAAGACCAAACCACCATTCCAGAGTATGCAAAAACAGGTCTAGACATGGCAAACTTTTTTGGTGTTACTCAAAATGGAGACAAATTAGATTATTCTGAATTCTTCTCAACAGACGACAAAGTTCTATGCTTTGACGACTTAGAGAGAGCTAACGTAGATGTTATCGATATTCTAGGTTACATCAATAACTTTGTAGAACACGACCATATAAAAACCATTATCATTTGTAATGAAAAAGAATTATCTACAAAATTAAAAAGTAGTAATTTGGAAATGAAAACCTTTATTGCAACATATCTTTTAGACAAAGAAGGAGACTTAGTAAAGAAAACAGATAAACCAATGGTAGAAAGAATCCAAGATACCATTGAGTACGTTTTCGATAAAGCAAATGATTATGAAAGAATCAAAGAAAAATTAATAGGTGAAACCTTTGAATATGCACCAGAATTCAATTATATTATCAATGGTATTTTAATGCGTTATGAAAAATATCCAGACTTAATTAGGTTCTTGCGAGAAAATACAAACCTTATTATTTCAACCTTCAATAAAAGTGGAACAAGAAACCTAAGAATTTTAAAGCATGCCTTAAATGACTTTAAAAAGATTTTTGACATGGTAAACAAATCATATCCAAATACAAACCATAGAGTAATGCAAACAATGCTTATCTTTACAATTGCTGTTTCATTTGAAATTAAAGCCGGAAAAGTTACAAAAGATAAATTTGTGAACATTAATAGCAACGAAGAATATAAGGCAATTTTAGTATCTTCAAGAGTATTCATGGATAATAGACAATTCTACATTAAAGAATTCGATAACAACTATTACTACAACTTCAAAGCAGAATATCGTTTCTTTAAATTTATAGAAATTTACATTCGTACTCGTATTTTCGATATGAGAGTGTTCAAAGAAAATATGGAAGTAATTATCAACACCATTGATACAGATAAGTTACCAGCTTATAAACGTTTACTAACAGAAGAATATTGGAAAATTACAGACGACCAATTTGGAGGTGTTATTGAAGAAATATTAGACGATGTAAAAAACGGAAGAATCACCCCAATTGAAATAGTAAAGATGTTTGCATATTTTAGCTACTTCATAAAAAGAAATTTAATAAATTATGATATTAAATCTATAAAAAGTGTATTCTTAAATGGAATTAATATAGCCTCACTTACTGCTACTTATTGCGATAATGTAGAAGATGAATTAGATAGAATATCTGTAAACGAAGTAGGACCAGATATGGAAGAAGTAGTAAAATACTTTAATGAAGTCAACGAAAAATTAAAAGACAAAATGTATATGGAAAAGGCAGAAGAAGTATTCAAATATATTCCAATGAAAATGGAACTATTTTATGATAAATTTGCTAAAGAATGTATGGATGTGCCAATTTTTAAATATTATGATGTATTCCAAATGTTCCAAAGAATTTCTTGTGCAAGCAACGAAGACATTGTAACTATTAAAGAAATGTTAGCTTCCAGAGCCAAAAAATATACTTCAGAAATAGAGCCAGAAATAAATAATATTAGAAAATTAAAACAAGTTATGGATGATTATATCGACGGAAAAGAGCCAACAATAAAAATTGTTATGTTAGAAGAATTTTCAAAAGAGTTAGATAACATTTTAGAATTATACAAACCAAAGTTTCTAGGCAAAAAAGAAGAAAATCAATATAATTAAAAAATAAAAAGGACTGTCCCAAATCGCAACTTATTGCCATTTGGGACGCCCTTTTTTGGCAATAAATTGCCATTTGGGACAGCTCTTTTTTGATATATTATAAAAAATCTAATTAGGATTATTTTGAAATTACAACATTCTATAATGAAAACAATAAAAGATAGACATTATCTTATATTCTTTTTTTGCGTTCTAATTTTGATTTATCTTGTTCATCTAAATTATCTAATCCAAACTCAAGTAAAGAAATGGCAATGCGATTAAAAGATAGATTTTTTAAATTAGCGAGATTTTGAATATCATCTATTACATTTTCAGGTAGCCTAAGTGTTTTACTAATACCACTATGGTTTTCTGGTATTTTTAATTTATTCATAAGCATTTTATTCCTTTCTGTGTTTATTTTAACACTATATTTAATAAAGAAAATTTGCAACTTCTTTTGAAAGTATTTTATAATAAAAATAGGATTAAATATGCACCTAAAAATAATTGCAAAACAATTGCAAATATGATAAAATATAATAAAGCCAATATAACAAAGGAGGAGATGAAGAATGAAAAGTAGAATTTTTAATGAAAATAAAGGTATTACCATAGTAAGTTTAGTTGTCACAATTATTGTATTAATTATTTTAACGGGCATTACCATAAATTTAACTTTAGGAAATAATGGTGTATTTACTATGGCGAAAAAAGCCAAAGAGAATATTGAAATTGCGCAAATAGAAGAAGAAACAAGAATGAATGAATTATATGACCAATTAGAAAAAGAAGGTTTTACTGAAAATCCTGCAATAGGTGAAATAGAAGGTACAATTGAAGAATTATCAAAAACGATAGAAGACTTAAAAGAACAATTAGAAACTGAAAAACAACAAAAACAGCAATTACAAGAAAAAATAGATGAATTAAAAGGACAAGTAAGCAATCTACAGGGTGAAGTTAATCAAGGAAATACGCAAATACAAAGCAAACAGAATGAAATAGATGAATTGAAACAACAAATAGCACAAAATGAAACAGATATACAAAAGAAACAAGAAGCAATTACTAATTTAGAAGAACAAGTAAGTACATTAACACAACAAGTAGCAACAAAAGAAACAACCATACAAGAAAAAGAAAAACAAATTAGTGATTTAAATGAACAGTTAACGTCAAAGGATACAGAATTAACAAATAAAGAGAAAAAAATAAAAGAATTGGAGACAACACAATCTTCATTAGAAGCACAAGTAGCAAAATTAAATGGAGATGTAAGCTCATTACAAACACAATTAGAAGAGGCAAAAGCAAAACAAGCAAGTGGAAATGCAACAGCTGAAAATGTATTAAAAGGAAAAACATTTTCAAATTCAACTAATGTAAACGTAACAGGTACAATGGTGGATAGAGGAGCACAAAACAAAACTTTAAATCCAGGAGAAATATATACAATACCACAAGGTTATCATAATGGTTTAGGAAAAGTAAGTATGACGAATTTAGTATGTCAAGAAGAAATATCATTAAGTTCCTTTGTAGTAAATCAACCAAAAGAATATGAAGTATCATTTACTAATAGCAGTAATTTAAAAGATTTTTATTTGTTTATAATAGGAAATGATGGTGTTACTTGCGAAAGTGTTAGTTTTGAAAGTGATGATGGTGAAGCTTACTTGATTATGAAAAATGGTAATGGGAACAGTCAATTATATAGAATTCAAACAAATGACCCTGGTCAAATATATACATTAAATTTATGGGTAGAACGTCTATCAGAGTTAAAAAATAACTTAGAATTTAGTGCTTATGTAATAGAAGTAATGCCATTACAATAGAAAATAAATATTCTAATATCAATTGTCATAATTAAAACAATATGTATTAATATAATAAAAAGAATTTATAAAAACAAAGGGGCTGTAAAAAAAGTCCCATCAAAAAATGAGTGAAAAATTTTCACTCATTTTTTGTATAAAAAAGAAGCTAC
>CANQXD010000044.1 GCA_947627755.1 uncultured Clostridia bacterium
CAATTATATCATGAAATAATTGTTATATAAAGGTTTATGGGTAACCTTTTAAAAACCTAAATATATTATACAAGGATAAAAATATGAAAGAAAAATTAGAAATAATTGAAAAACAATAGCAAAATAAAAAGAACATTGTTATAATAAGGAGGAAGAAAAAATGCAACTTGATTTATTCAAAAACATAGGGAAAGAAATACAAAAAATAGACGTAAGTAGTTTTATAGAAGAACTAGTAGAAAGGTTAAGAAAAATGGAAGAAGAATATGTGATTGACCGCTTTGAAGGTAATATTGCTGTTTGCGAAGAAAGAAAAACAGGAAAGAAAAAAGAAATTCTAAAAGAAGAATTACCAGAAGGAATAAAAGCAGGAACTCTTATTAAAGAAGAAAACGGAAAATATGTAACAGCAAAAAAAGAGCAAGAAGAAGTAGAGAGTAGAATCAAAGACAAAATGAATAAACTATGGAAAGATTAAAAACTTGTAATAGGGGGGGCGAAAAACAAGTGGCAAGGAAAAAGAAAAAGGTAAAACAAATAGAAGCAATTATTGGAATTATTGTTTTAGCTATTCTAACATTAGGAGCATTTCAAAGTGGAGAAATACAAAACTATTTTTTAAAAAGTAAAAAAGTAGTGAATCCAATTACAGCAGAAGAAAGTCAAAATGTTGTACTAGAAGGAGAAGACATACTTCAAATTCACTTTTTTGATGTAGGTCAAGCAGATAGCATTTTACTAATTAGCGATGGAAAAACCATGTTAATAGATGCTGGAAATAATGAAGATGGAGACTTAATTGTTAGTAATATCAAGGATTTAGGCATTACAAAACTAGATTATGTTGTAGGAACTCATCCACATGAAGACCATATTGGCGGTCTAGATGATGTCATTTCTAATTTTAAAATAGGAACTATTTATATGCCAAAAGTACAAACAAATACCAAAACCTTTGAAGATGTGATAGATGCCATTAGTAACAAAAATCTACAAGTTACTACACCAAAACAAAACGATAAATTTATAGTAGGAAAAGTAGAATGTGAAATAATGCTAGTAGGAGAGCAAACAAAAGAAGTAGAAGAAAACCTAAATTTATCTTCTATCGTAATAAGAGCAACTTACAAAGAACAAAGTTATTTATTCATGGCAGATGCAGAAGAACAAAATGAAGTTACACGTACATGGGAGCAAACCAATGTCTTAAAGGTGGGACATCATGGCTCAGACACTAGCACTTCTACTACATTTTTAAATCAAGTATTACCACAAATTGCCATTATTTCTGTAGGAAAAGACAATTCATATAACCATCCAAACCAAACAACATTAAATAAATTATCAAAATTAGGAACACTTATCTATCGAACAGACGAAAAAGGGAATATCTTAATTGAAAGTGATGGAATTCAAAATAAAGTATCTTTCTATTGAAATAATGTGAAAATTATGATATACTAAAAAACGTAACAAGTAAATATTCTAATAGTCCCAATTGGACAGATAGGAGAAAAATATGAAAAAACGGACCAAAATAACCTTAGGCGTAGTAGGAGGAACTGCTTTACTTTGCACAGCCGGATATGCAATTTTTTTAGCAATACTATACAAAAGTGATCGAGACCGTAGTGACTACGAAGGCGAATATGATGACTATGACAGCTTCTCTGATGAAGAGGACGATGATGGCTTCTTCGACAATGAAGAAAACAATTTTATAGATAAAGAAATTGAAAAGGAATACGACGAAGAAGACAAAAGAATAGCAAAAGAGAGCACAACTGAGGAAGAAACAAACAGTAACAAAAAGCCCCAAAATACCAAGATGGATGGCAATGATATAAGTGAAATGATTCGCAGAGATTGGATAGAGGCTCACGAAAAACAGAAAAGCGAAGAGCAAAAAAAAGCAAAGACAATGGCAGAAGTTTTGCATGATTTTTTAATGTCATAAGGTTAATTTTATATGTAAAAAAAGACAGGCACATAATGTACCTGTCTTTTTCATATAGAATGAAAGTTCTACTTGAAGGAGGAATTTCAGCAGACGATAAATATTAGGATAATATATTTTATAATCTTATAAAATTTTTTTAAGTAATTTATTTCAAATTTCACATAAAATTCACAAAGCAAAGGGTTGACAAACAGGCTATAAATTGCATATAATTAAAATTTAAGAGAGAAAACAAAAAGAGGAGAAAAACATGTTCAAAATATTAATGAATTTAAGAAAAACAATGATATCTGTCATTTTCATTATCATTTTATTATGTGTGCAAGCATGGGCAGATTTAAGTTTGCCAGACTACACTTCTAAAATAGTAAACATAGGCATTCAACAAGGTGGAATTGAAAATGTAGCAGTAGAGGCTATTCGAAAATCACAAATGGAACTTATTTTACTATTTACGAAAGAAGATAACACAATCTTAGATAACTATACTCTTATTGAAAAAGGGTATGAAGAATATGAAAAAGAATATCCAAAACTAGCAGAAGAAGCATTATACATTAGAAAAGAAATAAATAGTGAGAAACAAGAAGAATTAAGCACGGCTTTGGCAAAACCATTAATGATACTTTCTATGTTAAATAACGAAGAAATGCAGCAAGCCATAAAAAGCCAAATGATTGCTACTATGGAAAGTATGAGAGAATATGACGAAGAAACGATGCCAGAGGAATTAAAAAATACAGAAAATATTCAAAATAACAGTGAAATTATACGATCTGAAATTATGAATCAAATGTCATTAGAAGAATTACTAAAAAGCTTGCCAGAAGACCAATTAGAAGCCATGTTAAATAGTGTAAATGAAAAATTGGACACAATGAGTGAGTCAATCATAGAGCAGGCAGCTATCAACCAAGTAAAAGCAGAATACCAAGCAATTGGAATCAATACAGATGATATGCAAAATCGCTATATTTTAATGTCAGGACTTAGAATGTTAGGCGTTGCTTTTATTAGTATGACATCAGCCGTTATCATCATGTTATTATCTTCTAGAGTAGCAGCACATCTAGGCAGAACATTAAGAGATAAAGTATTTCAAAAAGTCATTCATTTTTCAACAAAAGAATTTCGTGAATTTTCAACAGCTTCTTTAATTACAAGAAGCACCAACGATATTCAACAAATTCAAGGACTTATTGCCATGCTATTTAGAGTTGTTGTATATGCACCTATCATGGGAATAGGTGGAGTAATACGTGTACTTGCTAACAATAATACTTCAATGGCATGGATTATTGGTTTAGCTGTTCTTTGCATCATGGGAATTGTAATCATTCTATTTATTGTAGCAATGCCAAAATTCAAAAAATTACAAGAGTTAGTAGATAAATTAAACTTAGTAGCAAGAGAAATATTAACAGGACTTCCTGTCATTCGTGCATTCAATACACAAAAAAGAGAAGAAGCACGTTTTGACACCGCAAACCAAGTCTTAATGAAAACAAATATCTTTGTAAACCGTGCTATGAGCATCATGATGCCAGCTTTAATGCTTGTTATGAATTCGATTATGCTTCTTATTATATGGGTAGGAGGCCATAGCGTAGATGAAGGAATCATACAAGTAGGAGATATGATGGCATTTATTCAATACACAATGCACATTGTAATGAGCTTCTTAGTAATTTCAATGATATCTATTATGCTTCCACGTGCTACAGTATCAGCAAAACGTATAAATGAAGTATTAGAAACAAAGCCAAGCATAGATGATAAAGAACAACCAAAAGAATTTAAAGAAGACAAAAAAGGCTGGGTAGAATTTAGAAATGTATGTTTCCGTTATCCAGATGCAGATAGTGAAATTTTAGAAGACATCAATTTCATAGCAAAACCGGGAGAAACAACAGCAATCATTGGAAGTACAGGAAGCGGAAAATCAACTATAGTAAACTTAATTCCTCGTTTTTATGATGTAACAAGAGGGGAACTATTAATAGATGGAGTTAATATAAAAGAAGTACCACAAAAGGAATTAAGAAAAAAAGTAGGATTTGTACCACAAAAAGGAATGTTATTCTCTGGAACAATACGTTCAAATATAAAATATGGTAATCCAGAAATGTCAGACGAGCAAATGATAAAAGCAGCAAAAATTGCACAAGCAGAAGAATTTATAAAAACAAAGCAAGAAGAATATGACGCACCAATTGCACAAGGAGGAAACAACGTATCCGGAGGACAAAAACAACGTTTATCCATTGCAAGAGCCATTGCCATAAATCCAGAAATTTTAGTATTTGACGATAGCTTTTCAGCCTTAGACCTAAAAACAGATCAAAAATTAAGAGAAGCACTTGCCAAAGAAACTAAAGGCAAAACAATTATTATTGTAGCACAAAGAATTAGTACCATAATGAATGCCGAGCAAATCATTGTCCTAGAAGAAGGAAAAATGGTAGGCAAAGGTACACACGAAGAACTAATGAAAAATTGTGAAACTTATAAGCAAATTGCTCTATCACAATTATCAGAAGAAGAATTAAATAACTAGGTTCCATTGGGGACGTTTCCTTTTGGTATATCTGTCCCTAATGGTAACTATATATTGTATAAAATTATTATATTAAATTTGAAAAAAAGCGAATTGAAAGTGATTGAGCCTAGAAATAATGTTACTAATTATGAAAAAAACGTACCAAAAGGGACAGATATACCAAAAGGAAACGTCCCCAATGGAACAGAAAGGAGAAAATAAACTATGCCACGGACCAATGGGAAGACCGGGAAGAGGACCTGCAAGACCAGTTGAAAAAGCAAAAGATTTTAAAGGCACCACTAAAAAGTTAATTAAAAATTATTTAGCAAGTTATAAAGTAGCACTACTAATTGTGATTAGCTTTGCTATAGGAAGCACCATTTTTTCTATTGTGGGACCTAAAATACTGGGAAATGCAACAACAGAAATTTTTAATGGATTAGTAAGTAAATTATCAGGAGGAACTGGTATTGATTTTGGAAAAATAGCACAAATTTTATTAACACTTCTTGTTCTTTATCTAGTAAGTGCACTATTTTCCTTAATTCAAGGCTTTACTATGACATCAGTATCACAAAAATTAACCTATAAACTAAGAAATGATTTAGTAATTAAAATTAACAAATTGCCAATGCATTATTTTGACAAGAAAACCAATGGAGAAGTACTATCTATTATTACAAATGATATAGATACTTTATCACAAAACTTAAACCAAAGTATTACACAAATTATTACGGCTATTTGCACTTTTTTTGGAATTTTAATCATGATGCTTTCCATTAGTGTTGAAATGACCATGATTTCTTTACTTATTTTACCAGTTACCGTTATTTTTGTAAGAATTATTGTAGGAAAATCACAAAAATACTTTAAAAGACAACAAGATTATTTAGGACATGTAAATGGTCAAGTAGAAGAAGTATATGGCGGTCACACTATTGTAAAAGCCTTTAATGGAGAAGAAAAAGCATTAGAAGAATTTAATAAAGCCAACCAAGAATTATACCATTCTGCATGGAAATCTCAATTCTTATCTGGTTTAATGCATCCTATTATGAACTTTATAGCAAACATTGGTTATGTTGCCATTGCTATTTTAGGAGGATATTTAGCAATTGATGGAAAAATTACAGTAGGAAATATTCAATCCTTCATTCAATATAATAAGCAATTTACTCAACCAATTAACCAAATTGCACAAGTATCTAGTATGTTACAAGCCATGGTAGCAGCTGCAGAAAGAGTATTTGAATTTTTAGAAGAAAAAGAAGAAGAACCAGACACATTAGAGCCAAAAGTAGCAGAAGGTCTAAAAGGAAATGTTACCTTTGACCATGTAAAATTTGGATATGATGAAAATAAAACCATTATACATGACTTTAGTGCTAAAATTAAAGATGGTCAAAAAGTAGCCATTGTAGGGCCAACAGGAGCAGGAAAGACCACTATGGTAAAATTGCTTATGAGATTTTATGATGTCAATAGTGGGGCTATTTTAATTGATGGTATTAACATTCAAGACTTCAAACGAGAAGAATTAAGAAAAATGTTTGGCATGGTATTACAAGATACTTGGTTATTTGGAGGAAGCATTAAAGACAACATTCGTTATGGTGCACCAGAGGCAGAAGATAACGAAGTAATAGAGGCAGCCAAAGCAGCTCATGTTCACCACTTTATCAAAACTCTGCCAAATAGTTATGATATGATTTTAAATGAAGAATCAAGCAATATTTCCAGTGGACAAAAACAACTGTTAACTATTGCCAGAGTCATTTTAGCAAATCCAAAAATTCTAATTCTAGATGAAGCAACAAGCTCGATAGACACAAGAACAGAATTACAAATTCAATCTGCTATGGATAATTTAATGAAAGGAAGGACCAGCTTTATTATAGCTCATAGACTATCTACAATTAAAAATGCAGACCTAATTTTAGTAATGAACCACGGAGACATTGTAGAACAAGGAACTCATGAAGAATTATTAAAGAAAAAAGGCTTCTACGCAGACCTATATAATAGCCAATTTGAAGAAGTAGAAGATTAAATTTTAGGGACGGGACTAAAATTTATATTATAGGGACGGAGCAAAAAATATAAAATTCTGTGGAGAATAAAAAGAATAGGAGAAACCAATGAACTTACCGGAATTTTTAATTGCTATGTTGCAAAAACAATATGGAGAAGAATTAACAGAAAAAATAATAGAAGGCTATAGCAAACAAAGAAAAGTAACATTTAGAGTTAACACATTAAAAACAAGTGTAGAAGAGGTAAAAAAGCAATTAACGGAAAATCAAATTGAATGGGAAGAAGTACCTTTTAGCAAAGAAGCACTTATTATAAAAGAAGCAAGAGAAGATAAAATACAAAGTTTAAGTTTATATGAAAAAGGACAAATTTATTTGCAAAGTTTATCTTCTATGTTGCCACCTATTATTTTAAATCCACAAGAAAATACAGATATTTTAGATATGGCAGCAGCACCCGGTGGAAAAACGACGCAAATGGCAGCCTTAACCAATAATAATGCGCATATTACCGCTTGTGAAAAAAATAAAATTCGATTAGAAAGACTAAAATACAATATAGAAAAGCAAGGAGCAAGTTCAGTCTATATCATGCAAGAAGATAGTAGAAATTTAAGCGACTTTTTCTCATTTGATAAAATTTTGCTAGATGCACCTTGCTCTCGGAAGTGGAACTTTAAATTTAGAAGATAAACATTTAGAAGAAAAATTTACAAAAAAATTAATAGAAAAGTCAACGCAAACACAATTTAGTTTGCTTAAAAAAGCACTTCACATCTTAAAAACAGGGCAAGAAATGGTATATTCTACTTGTTCCATTTTATCTTGTGAAAATGAAGAAGTCGTGCAAAAAGTGCTAAAAACAGAAAAAGCAAGCATCGTTCCTATAGAATTAACAGGAAAAGAGAATTTGCCATTACTTTCAACTACACTTAAAGGAACGATTTGCATTATTCCAACAGAGCTATATGAAGGCTTCTTTGTAGCAAAAATAAGAAAAGATATGCTATAAAATATCACAAAAAAGATACCTGGTCATAATTTGCACATCACCATTGATATAGAAAAATTTCCTCTGTATAATAAAGAAAAAAGAAGGAAGGTAAAAAATATGGAGAAAATGTATGAAAAATTTTGTAGTATAGCACAATGGAATGAGAAAATAGGAGACCAAGTAACACAATACCAGTATGTAAAAAAAGTATTTTTAGACAGCACGAATAATTCTATAGAAGAAAAGGAAATAATTGAAAAAATTCAAAAAGTCTTACAAAAGGAAAATATAAAAGATAGCGAAAATCTAGATAATATTTTAAATGAAAATAAAATTCTTCAATATAGTCTAGATACCGACTTTACAATTAGAAAAATCAATTATTTTGTAAAAAATAATAGCATTGAAATAATCAATTGTGTTGTAATGTTCTTATTCAATAGAACAAATTCAATTTTTGAATTATTAACGAAACTTGCTATCAAAGACAATATTGATGATATGCAACTAAAATTTTTCTCGGCAAAAGAAGGAGATGAAATTTATAAAAAGTCTACAGAAATAGTGAGTGAATTATTAGAAATTAGTACAGACAAGAGTGAAATTTATAATTTCTTCACAAATTCCAAAATATTATATGGAGGAGAATTAAAATTAGATGAAATACGAAAATTAAGAGAAGCTTCGAAATTTGATCATAAATTTATTATTCCAACAATAAAAGGAATTATATTTTTATTTGTTTCTGCTGAAGAAATTGATATTGATAAAATTTCAACAGTAGTAAAAGATGCTAACTTTTACGTAGGCGGAAAAACAGATACTAATATGATATGTAAAACGAAAATAGAAGAAGGATATAAAGAACCTAAAGTAAAGGTTATTTTAACAATTTAAGGAGAATTTTTTATGATGGTAAGTCACATTATTATATTGATTTATCAGTTGTAAATAGTGGATATATAAACATATTAGATAACTTTCCCAAAATATAAAAAAGCGAGTTTTAAAATTTTCTTAAATAGAAAATCTAAAGCTCGCTTTTTATTCAATCTCTGTAATTTTCAAATTAAACTTATCTTCAAATACTTTCTTTTTTGCAATATATTCTTTTGTTTTAAAACCTTTAACATCAATAACTTCTGCTTCTTTATTTTTGTGAAAAACAATAAAATCTGCTTTATATTTCAAGCCGGGTGCTAGCATAAAAGTAGGTTGCAAACAGAAACCATCAATTTCTTTTGCTTGCAATTTTAGTTTTAGTTCGCAGTAATAATCAGCTTCTTTTTGACTATCGAAAGTATGACCATCTACAGATACTTTATTTGCTCTATATTTACTTTTTCTTTTTGAACTATCTGCATAATTTTTATAATCTTCTACACTCCAATGCTCCATTTTAAAACCCCTTTATTCATTCTTGCTATTTCATTATAAGCAAAAATGAAAAAAAGTGCAAGTAAAAAAGAGCAAAAAGAAAATTCATATTGCGTAAAAATAAGAAAAGTTTAATAATTATAAATATTTTTTTAAAGTTTCTACGCTATCTTCTTGCATTACAACGAAATCATTTAAAACTGATTTTACATCTTGAGCAGCGTTAGGGTTTTGGTTAAGAAGTCTTCTTCCTTCAATAATTCCCATATTGGTTCCTTGCATTAAAAGTTCAGATAATTTTGAAGTAGTGTCGTCCATCATTGTTTTCATTTGAATTCCATACCATGTCATCATTTTATTCATAGTATTTGTCTCGTGTGGTTCTTCACTGCTGTAATTTTGATAAATGTTATTTACTCTCCTAGAAATATCTTCATATTTGTTATACTCTACATCAAGAACTTTCTTAAAATCATCATCTTTTACCTTTTGCGAAACATAAGAAATTGCGTCCATTCCCATAGTAGCTCCTTTATTCACTTCATCTAAAATATTTAAATTTTGGTTATCCATGTTTAAAAACCTCCTATAAAATCTTTTTAAGTAGTATGTACCAAAATTTAGAAAATATGTAAAAAAAAATTAGATTTTATTTACAAGTTTCCATAATTGTAGTATAATAATAAGCAGTAACATTTTTTAACAATGTTTTAAATAAAACAATGAAAAGGAGGATAAAATTTAGTAATTTTACAAATTAACCAATTGATTTAGCAAAAGGAGGAAAAAATAATGTCAAAAGGAGCAAAATTGGTTATAAGCGCAATTTCTGTATTTGCAATGTGGCTTTTGTATTGGTTGACACAACCAACGCTTTCCCTTGGTTATTTTGGAGGTTTTTTCTTTATTGGAATTTGTGTCATCATCGTAGCTGCAAACTTAAGTATGTGGTTCTACGATACCAATATGGAAGACTATACAATTGCTCCAATAGGAATTGCAGTGGCACTTTTTATTATTGTATTACTTATTGGAATGATTGGAAGCACGCCACTATTCCATGCTACATTTATGCAACAGCAACTTGGAGAAGTAGAAACAATTGAATATAGCGATATGATAAAGCAAATTGACAACTCTCAAATACCAATTGTAGATGAAGATTTAGCGAATAAGAAAGCAGATAAAAAAATTGGAGAAGACATTGCATTGGGTTCCAGAGTAAGCTTAGGAAATGGCGCAATTCAGGAAGTAAATGGAGAAATTATGTATGTAATACCTTTGGAACACACTGGTTTCTTCAAATGGAACACGAATCGTTCTACACCTGGGTATATCACTGTTTCTGCGTCTAATCCCAACAAAGTTAATTTTGTAACTGAACTAAACGGAGAAAAGATTAACATTCTTTATCAAGACTCTGCTTACTTCAGTTATGACTTAAAGCGTCATATTCGAAAGCAAGGTTTTACTAATGTAGGTTTAACTGAATATACTTTCGAAATTGATGATACTGGACGGCCATATTGGGTAGTAACAACATACCAGAATCGTACTCTATGGGGTTCATCTGAAGCGACTGGTGTGGTAGTAGTAGATGCACAAACAGGAGAAACAAAATGGTATACTATAGGCGATACACCTGATTGGGTAGATATTATTCAGCCTAAGTCCTTTGTAGAAAATCAGATTGATAATTGGGGTAAACTGGTACATGGAGTATTTAACTTCTCTAATCAGGATAAAATTCAAAAGACCAATCGTACTTTAACCGTTTATGTAGATGGAGATTGCTATTACTTTACAGGAATGACTAGCGTTGGAAATGATCAAGCATGTGTTGGTTTCATTATGGTCAATACACGTACGAAAAAAGCGCAAATGTGCCACATGAGTGGTGCAACAGAAGATGCAGCTATGAGCTCAGCAGAAGGTCTTGTATCAGACTTTGGATACACATCTACAGAGCCTTTGCCGTTAAATGTAAATGGAATTCCTACTTATGTTGTAGCATTAAAAGATAAAGAAGGACTGATTAAGTCCTATGCTATGGTAAATTTGAACGATTACAACATATCGGCAAAGGGAAATAGTCTTGCAGAAGCAAGTAGAGCATACGTGCAAGCAGTGGCAAGAAACAGCACTACTTATGTGGTTAGTTCTGACGAAGCATACGGATACACTTACGAAGGTAAGGTAAAGCGAATTTCAAGCGTGGTAGAGGAAGGTTCGACCTATTACTACATAGTAGTAGAGGGAGAAGAAGATAAAATCTTTGTTGCTTCCTATATGGTTTCAGAAAAGCTTTCTATTACAAGAGATGGCGATACGGTTAAAATTACTTATGTAGATGATAAGAATGGTACCGTAGATATCGTTGGATTTGACAATATTGCTTTTTCAATTCCTATCTCCGAAGAACAAGAAAAAAGAAATGAACTAGATGAAGGAACTTCTGTATTGGAACAGGAATCTACGAATGTGACGGATGTAAATCCTGAGCTGAACGAAGAAACATGGGATAGTTTAACAGAAGAAGAAAAAGCAAAGCTTTTGGAACAATTATCAAATAACTAAATTTTATCAAGGAAACGGGCACATTTGTGCTCGTTTCCTCTTTATATGATAAAAACACGATAAATAAACTAGAAATTAAGATTCCAAAAAGGCGTGATAAAACTATTCTATAGTTGATAATTTATTTTCTTTGTGATAATATACTCCTATAAGCACATTGTAAGAAAATCAAGAAAGGAAATGAAAAAATGCAAAATAAAGAAATAGAAGAATATTTGAAAAAATTTAATTGCAGAGGTTGCTATTGCAAATGTCCTTTAAATCAACCAAATTGTGCAAGAAGTAATATATTTATTAAAGAAGCAATGGAAAAATACGAAAGTAGTAAAAAATAAGGAAAGGAGAGTATGATATATTTTTGCTAAAATGTATCATACAAACTAAACATGGCAAATATAGAAGATTTCATAAAATTAGATATTCGTGTGGGAACAATTATAAAAGTAGAAGATTTTGAAAAAGCAAAAAAACCTGCCTATCAATTAGAAATTGATTTTGGAGAAGAAATTGGAATAAAAAAATCTTCTGCGCAAATTACACAAATCTATAAAAAAGAAGATTTAATAGGAAAGCAAATTCTAGCAGTAGTTAATTTTGCACCAAGGCAGATAGCAAACTTTATGTCAGAAGTATTGATATTGGGAACATATAGTAAAGATGGTGTAGTTCTAATTTCACCAGATAGAAAAGTAGAAAATGGAGATAAATTGGGATAAAAAATGTGATAAAAATGTGGCCAAAATGTCAGTTCTTTTTTTATCACATTTTTTAATGCCTGAAATAGCAAGCAAAAAAAGTATATACCCCTATATTTACAAAATACCCAAAGGGGTATATAATAATTTTGGTGATGTAAATGGAAAAAGATAAAAAAACATATAGAGCAGATGAAGAAAAACGCTTAATTACCAATCGATTAAGTCGAATTGAAGGACAGGTAAAAGGAATTAAAAAGATGGTAGAAGAAGACAAATACTGCCATGATATTTTACTTCAATTATCTGCTATTGAAAATTCAATTAAAAGTCTGTCAAATCATATTTTAGAAAATCATTTATACAGTTGTGTAAGCAATAATTTAGAAAAAGGCAATTTAGAAGTAATAGATGAACTAATTAGTTTATTTAAAAAATTTAACAAGGCATAAAAACAAACAGGCGAAAAAATAATAGAGAAAGGAAGAAAATAAAAATGGATATTATTTTTGAAAGAAAAATCAATTATTACGAAACAGACAGAATGGGCGTAGTACACCATTCCAATTATATTCGTTACCTAGAGGAAGCAAGATGCGATTGGCTAGAAAAACTAGATATGCCATTTGAAGTTTTAGAAGAAAAAGGAATTACCATTCCTGTATTAGGAGTTCATTGTACTTATAAAAACCATGTAACTTTTGCAGATACTTTGCTTATTAAAGTGTTTGTAACAGAATACACAGGAGTAAGAATGACAGTTTCCTATAGTGTAACAGATAAGAAGACAGGAAAAACAGTTATTGAAGCAGAAACGAAGCATTGTTTTACAAATAGAGATTTAAAGCCAATCAATTTAAAGAAACATGCACCAGAGTTTAGTAAAAAGTTTGAAAGTTTAGTAGAAAGCAAAGAAAAATAGTTTTAAAATTAAATTAATATAATACCATAAAAAATAGTTTTAAACTTAAATAGGTATAAGTAGTATAAAAATAGTTTTAGGCTTAAATATATAATTAGCAAAAAAATAATTTGTAATTCTCGAAAAAACGAGAAAAAGTATAAAAAGAAAGACTAACTATTAATTGTCAATAGTTTTTCTAAAAAATTTGTTTAATAATTTGTTAGATAAAAATTTGC
>CANQXD010000045.1 GCA_947627755.1 uncultured Clostridia bacterium
ATATCCTTCTGCTAAAGCTATTAGCTTAGCTAGAATTGATGGCTTAACTAATTTACTATACAACAATTCTAAAGGAAAGTATAACTACGATAAAGCTTTACAATTAAAAACTTTAGCTAAAGAAAGTATTGCTTTAGATAACCCTGCTATTGAACTACAAATACAATGCTTAATCAAACAATTAAAGTTGTATCAAAAACAAATTAAAGATATTGATTTAAGCATTATGACACTAATGGAATTACTAAATTCACCTATTCTTACTATTCCTGGTGTTGGTTATACCACAGGTGCTATGATTATTAGCGAAATTGGTGATATTAAAAAATTTAGCAACCCTTCTAAATTGCTAGCATTTGCTGGTTTAGATCCAGTTGTTAAACAATCTGGGAATTTTCAATCCTCATCAATGAAAATTTCTAAACGTGGTTCCACTTACCTACGCTATGCAATCTATAGAGTTGCTTTCATTATTATATACAATAATGAAACTTTTCACAACTACTATCTTGCAAAACGTTCACAAGGTAAGAACCATAGAGTAGCATTAGGTCATGTTTGTAACAAATTAGTTAGAGTCATCTTCAAGATTTTAACTGATAATACACCTTTTAATTTAAGCTAACAATGAAATTTTCAAAGTACATATTTACATTATTTAACAGTTTTAAAAATTAGATTTTGAAACTGTTATTAATCATGCAAATTTTTATCTATTTAAAAATATTAAAAATTTTTTAATATTTCTATTGACAATTAATAGTTAGTCTTTCTACTTACAATTGTAAGATTCGAAATAAAAACAATAAGTTGCAATACGTATTATATATTATTTAACATAAATTGTCAAATTTATAGAAGGGGTGTCCCCAGCGTTCCAAAATGGAACGAAAAGGGGCGTCCCTCCTGTTCATTCTTCTACTAATTCTTTATGCAATTGTTCTAATATGGTATTTGAAACTTTTGTTGTGAATAGCATTGCTATTTTTGATTCGTTTACTTCTAAGTGATATATTTCTAATTGATTTAATTCAATAATATTTAATACTTTTTCTAAAATAGTATCATCATTTCTAATGCCATGACCAATTATGGCAATTCTAGATATATTGGTATAAGTAGTATCAAAACTTTTGAAGTCTTTTTCTAATAAATTTTGAAACTTATTTAATGCAGATGCAGGACAAGTAAAACTAATATCGGTATGGTGTGTGCTATTATTTTGAAGATGATTTGCCCCTATTTGATTTTTTACTAAGGTAGCATATATTTTATAAAACATTTCAGGGGAGTACGTATCATATTTCATGTTAATATAAATTATATCATCATTTTTTACAATACTTTTTACTCTTGCATCTTCTATTTTATCTTGTTTGTTATATGTTTTGTTTTCTATATTATCTTGTTTATTATATAGCTTGCTTTCTATTTGGTTTTGTAATTTATTTTGCTCTATATTTTGTATTTTTTCATCTTGTAAAATAGTTCCCGGTTTGTTATTAAAAGTCGATTTTGTGACAATTGGAACATTATATTTTTCTCCTATTTCAATACAACGATTATGCAATACTTTAGCACCTTCATTTGCAATTTCTAACATTTCTTCATAAGATAGAGTTTCTAATTTTTTTGCTGTAGTAATTTTATTTGGATCTGTTGTATATACTCCATCTACATCAGAAAAGATATAACAATGTTTTGCATTTAATACTGCTGCTAAAGCAACTGCAGTGGTATCAGAGCCACCTCTTCCTAATGTGGTAATATCTCCTTTTTCATTATAGCCTTGAAATCCTGCTACAATGACAATTTTGCCTTTTTCTAACTCTTCTTCAATACGAGTGGTATCAATGTTTTCTATTTTTGCATTTTGATTTAAGTCGTTGGTTTTAATACCTGCTTGCATTCCTGTTAATGAAACTGCCTCATATCCTAATCGATTTAGTAAAATTGCAAGTTTTGACATAGAAACCTGCTCTCCTGTAGAAAGTAGTACATCCATTTCTCTATCGTTTGGTAAATTTGCTAATTCTTTTGCCTCTTTAATTAAGCCATCTGTCGTTTTTCCTTGAGCTGAAACAACAACTACTACCCTTAAATTTTCTTTATAAAAATCAATAATTTTCTTTGCAACTACATTTAATTTTAAATTATCTGCGACACTACTGCCGCCAAATTTTAATACAACAATATTTGAGTCCATATTATTGGCACCTTCTCTTTATTTAATATGATAAATTTATTTAATTATAAACAAACCTATACTTATATTTTATTCAAATAAAGAAAACATGTTATATTTAATTTTTATTCTTTTTGTTTCCATTTTAAATAAGCATTCATAAAATCGTTTAAGTCGCCATCCATAACAGATGCAATATTTCCTACTTCATAATTTGTTCGATGGTCTTTTACCATGGTATAAGGGCAAAAAACATAAGAACGAATTTGACTTCCCCAAGCTATATCCATTTGGTTTCCTTTTAAGTCTTCTATTTTATCTTTATGTTCTTTTTCTTTTAAGTCTAATAATTTAGATTTCAACATTTTCATAGCTGTTTCTCTATTTTGAATTTGTGAACGTTCAGACTGGCAAGAAACTACTATATTGGTTGGAATATGCGTAATACGCACAGCAGATGAGGTTTTATTGACATGTTGTCCTCCTGCACCAGAAGCGCGATAGGTATCTACTCTTAAGTCATCTGGATTGATGTCTATTTCAATATCTTCTGTAATTTCTGGTAATACTTCTAAGGAAGCAAAAGAAGTGTGTCTTCTTCCACCGCTATCAAATGGAGAAATACGAACTAATCTGTGCACTCCCATTTCCCCTTGTAAATATCCATAAGCATATTGACCTTCAACTAAAAAGGTAACACTTTTTAACCCTGCTTCTTCCCCATCTAAATAATCTAATTCTTTTACGTTATAACCATTGTCTAAAGCCCATCTTGTATACATACGATATAACATTTGTGCCCAATCACAACTTTCCGTTCCTCCTGCCCCTGGGTGAATAGTTAAAATTGCAGAATTACTATCATATTTTCCAGCAAGTAAAGTGTTAATTTCTAATTTTTCTATTTGTTTTTGTAATTCTTTTATTGAATTTGCAAGTTCTTCCTCTAAACTTTCTTCTTTTTCTTCTTCTACTAGAAAATTCATTTCTATAACACTGTTTAGATTATTTTCTATTTTTTGATATCCATCTATTTTAGCTTTTAATTGATTGATTTCTTTTAAAAC
The DNA here is from genome assembly GCA_947627755.1 of uncultured Clostridia bacterium. Lineage (GTDB taxonomy): Bacteria > Bacillota > Clostridia > TANB77 > CAG-508 > UMGS1663. The sequence goes on from CANQXD010000045.1 coordinate 3,253, forward strand.
TTTGCTAGAATTTGTTGAATCTAACCAAAATGCTTCGTTGTTAGTTTGCACTTCTAATTCTTTTAGCTTTTCTCTTAAGTTTGCAATGTCAAAGAGATTCACCCAATTCTATTAATTTGTTTTTCATAAAATTTAATTGTCTTTTATTTTCTTCAAAGTCTAACATAGTATTTCTCACTCCTTTGCGACTTTTAATATATCATAATTTTAGAAAAAATACTATACTTTTTCTACTTTTGGTGCTATAATATTTTAGTAAAATGTAAATTTACTATATTATATTAAATATAGTACTAAAAGCTTAAGGAGGTAAAAAGCATCATGGGAAAATTTAAAAGAGTAGAAACTGGTATAGAGGGATTAGTCATAGTAACGCCTACAGTATTCTATGACGAAAGAGGTTACTTTATGGAGACCTACAATGAAAGAGAATTTGCGGAAATTGATATCTCTACTAAGTTTGTGCAGGATAATCAATCTTGCTCCAAAAAAGGAGTATTACGGGGATTACATTTTCAAATAGACTTTCCTCAATCTAAGTTAGTTCGTGTCATAAAAGGCTGTGTTTATGATGTAGCTGTTGATTTAAGGAAATCATCTCCTACTTTTGGAAAGTACTATGGCGTAGTTCTTTCTGCAGAAAATAAAAAGCAATTTTTTATTCCAAGCGGTCTTGCTCATGGTTTTCTAGTATTATCTGATGTAACGGAGTTCACTTACAAATGTGATAATTTTTATCATCCTAATGATGAAGGCGGTCTTATTTGGAACGATCCTGACATCGCAATTGACTGGCCTTTTGAAGAGATTGGAGGAAGAGATAATTTAATCTTTTCTGATAAAGACCAGAAATGGCCTACCTTAAAAGAACTCTTAGATAAAAATAAGAGTTATTAAAGTCAAAAACCTAAAATTTTCTATGCTTAATATTGTAGAAAATTTTAGGTTTTTATATTCTTAGCAAGCGAATCCAATTTTTATTTTCTCTGTAGGTTCTTCTATAGAGTAATTAGATATTACATTTTCAATATCTCCTTTTTTTATTAAGTTTTTATTACCGTTTTCATTAATTGCTCTATTAGCTTGCTCCATTTTTACTTTTTCAAAAATATTTCTAACGTAGCGTGCATTTGCAAAATTTTCTTGCTTTTTTGCTACGTCAAAATGCTCTAAAAGCAATGATTTAATATTAGATGATAGTTTATACTTTTCTTTTTTACAAAGTCCCTTAAAAATGTTATATAATTCTTCAGCTGAATAGTCTGGAAAATTTATAGTAAATTGAATTCTACTTGCAAAGCCTGGGTTTACACTTAAAAGATGTTGCATTTCCTTTGTGTAACCTGCAAAAATTACACAAAGCTCGTTTCTATGGTCCTCCATTCCTTTTAATAGAGTAGCAATACATTCTGCTCCAAAATCTTTTCCTGCTTCATCTTGAATATAAGAAGCAATGGAATATGCCTCATCAATGAATAACACACCACCTAAAGATTTTTGTATCATACTTTGAGTTATATGAGCTGTATGTCCTACATATTTTCCAATTAAATCACATCTTTGAGCTTCAACAAAAATTTCTTTGTCAGACAAAATGTTTTCTTCTGAGAAAATTTTTCCTACAATTCTTGCAACTGTTGTTTTACCTGTTCCTGGGTTTCCATTAAAGCACATATGTAGCATTGGCATATTTTCTCTATCTTTACTTAATTTTATGAAATTGATTACTTTTTTTATTTGCTCTTTTACATCGTCTAAACCAGTAAGTTCTTCTAATTCCTGTATTCCTGTTTTTGTTGATTTTTTAATTTTCTCTTTTCTATTTAATACTTTTGCAACATTCTTTTCTTTTTTAATTTTGCAATCAACAAGTATATTTATTAACTTATTTTTTATCATATAATAAGGGTTATCAGCTAGCTCTTTTACTATTTCGTTGCTATAAGTTAAGTTGTTGGAATCTAGAAATTTTTTAATATACTTTTCTTTTTCGTCACTTGAAATAGTTTCTATTTTCATTGACCAAGAAAAATAATCGGTTAGTGCAGCATTTACTACTCCTTCACGATATTCATCTGCTAAAATAATAAATGCTTTTTTAGAATCTTGCTCTAACATTTTCTCTATTTCTTTTTTTAGTTCTTGTGTACTCATTCTTAATTCGTTTAAATCAATTACAATTAAACCTTCTTTTATAGCTTTTTCTTCACTTTTTCCTCTTTTTGGTTTATTATCTCTAAGATTTTCTCTATCAAAATACAAAATATTGGAATTTGAAATAATACCATTTTTATAATATAATTCTGCAATTATTGGGATTAATTCTTCATATAAATTATAATTAGATTCATTACTAATAACAATATTATAATTTTCAAATTCAATGTTACATTTACATTCTTGCATTACTTTATGATATCTAATAATGTCTCTTAATACACTTTTGTTTTTGCTAAGTCCAATTACTTCGTCTAATTTGTTTAAGATTGCTTCATTTTTTTCGTCTAATAATTCTTCTACCATTTTCATTTCTACTAAACATTCCTTTCAAAAATACAATATTTTCATTTTTTATTCTGTTACTATTATATAGAAATGTTAGTAATAAAAAAAGTAGTATGGTCACGTATTGCATTGCATAGTTTGAAAGCCCCATTTTTTAAATAACTTTTTCTTCTTCTGTTCTTATACCTAATCTCTACCTCAACTCTTTATAAGAAGATTATCTATTATATTTTTTGCTTGCTTCATCAATAACAAATTTTACTTCTTCTATTAAACTTTGTGGTTTTAAAATTGTTACCATATCTAAGTTTCGCATAGCCCATAGTTTGAAGCCTAGTGGATTTGCAGAAAGCTTCATTTTAAATGTATTTTTATTTATTGGCTTTATTTGAACATTTTTTCCGAATTTTTCAATTACTTCTCCTAGTAGATATTCATCACATTCTGCCTCTATTTCAACTTCATTTCCACTAAATACTTCTACAGAGGTGTCTGTATATTTTTCAATTTCTTTTTCTGATTTCTTGATTTTTATTTTTTGAGTTGTTTCTGTTAAATTTTTAATTCTATCTAAACGATAATGGAAAAATTCTTTTTCTCCATCTTTAATAGCTAGCATGTAAAATTGCTGTTTATCATAAATAATGGCAAATGGAGAAACAACAGGATTACTTACTATTTTCTTCTCGACTCTATCTCCTTCAATACAATATTTCCAATATTCAAATTGAATTTTCTTTTGATTCATAATGCTATTTGTAATGTCTTCAATGTTTTTAATAACTTCTATATTGCTTGTTTTTCCTTTTGGTGAATATACTTTATAGTTTTTTATTTTTTCATTTTCATAAATATTTTGCAAATTTCTGCATTTTTTTATAATTCCATCTGCTAAAGACTTTTCAATAAAGGCAGAATAGCTAAAGGTGTCAATAATTGCTCTAATTTCACCTGGCTCAAAATCAGTTTCTGGATCATTCATAATGTAATAGCCAATATTATTATCGTTATATGTGCTAATATCATAGCCAAATTTTTCTTTTAATAAATTAATATTTCTTCTAATAGTTCGTGGATCAATGTCTTCATTATATTCTTCTTTTATTTTATTTTTTAATTCTGATATTGGTAACTTATGGTCTTCATCACTATATTTTTTTAATACATTTAAAATATATAATATATTTCCATTTTTTTCATATAGTTCCATTTTTACTAACATTCCTTTCCAACTTTTTATTTTGCATTTATAGTGTATCATTTTTTGATTATTTTGTATAGTGATTTATTAATATTATTCATATTTCAATACTTTTTTATAATAGTTACTTTGATTTTTATCTTGTTCTCTTAGAGAAATTTGTCCATATTTTAATTGGTTCCAAGTTTCTGTATTAATTTTTATTTCTTTTTTCAATATTTTTCTTAATATGTCTATTGGGGAATTATCTTCAATTGGTCCATCATATAAAGCTATCTGTTCTTCATGAAATTCCCAAGTATATATTCCATGCGCATAATTTTCATCATCTATTTCAGATAATGCATACGTATTTCGTAAATATTTTTGACCTTCTATTCTTCGTGGTAAATATCTTACAACACAAATATTGTTATTTCCATGATAATCATAATAAGATAAATCTTTCAGCTTTTTATTGGGTTCTATAATTTTTACTAAGTCACCTATCTTAAATTTTGTTCCTGCGCTTTCTAATAAATCATTAGGTTTTAAATATAATGTGTTTTGTCCTAATGATTCTTTTTGATTAGGTAAATATCTTATACAAATGTTTGTTATTTTTCCTAGGTGGTTTAATATATATTCTTTATGTGTTGGTTCATATATTAATAATTCTTCTATTTCTTCAAATATTTCTAACGTTTTGTCAAATTTTTCTGCATATTCTATATCTTCTTCTATAATTTTAAAATCATAATCTACAAGTTTATCTTTTATACATTGATTTATTGACTTATTTTTATCTTTACAATAAAGATTTAATTTTTGGTTTATAAAGTTTAAGCCATATTCTTTTGCCTTTTCGAAATTACTAAAAATTTCTGTATATTCATCTTCATCTATATCTGTTTCTGTTTCATAATCATAGACTTTTACAATTAATAGATATGTTTTCATATTTTCCCTCCTTTTTTAACATTATATTTAATGCATTATTTCTTTGCAATAACATTGGTCATATTTTGACTTGAGGAATATAAAAAAGAAGTGTAATCCAATTTCTTTTGGATACACTCCTTCTTGTAATAAACTATTTAAGCATTCTTTCCGCAACAGTTCTTATACTTTTTGCCCGAACCACATGGACATGGGTCGTTTCTACCTACTTTTGGCGTATTATTTACAACAGGTGTATTGTTTTTTTGTGGAGTTACTCCGTCTAAAGATTTAATAGCAGTATCTTCTAAACTTGCATTTGTAATTTGAGCAGACTCTTGTCTTGTAGCAATTCCGCCCTCTTTTTTTCTAGCGTTTAGAAGGAATTTTACAACATCTACTTTAATGTTTGCGTTCATTTCATCAAACATTTCACCACCAACTAATCTATATTGAACAACTGGATCTTTTTGTCCATAACCTTGAAGACCAATACCATTTTTAAGTTCGTCCATATTGTCGATGTGGTCCATCCATCTTTGGTCAACAATTTTAAGCATAACAACACGCTCTAATTCTCTTAAATTTTCAGAGCCAAAATCTGCTTCTTTTTGCTCATAAATTTCATGAATTCTATCTTTTAATTCTTGAATAATATCAGAAGCATTTAAATTCTTTTCTTTTAGAGAATGTAATTTTTCAATAGCAAATGTAGTTTGAATATCCTGTATGAAGGCATCACGATTAACTGGTTCTTCAGATAAATACATATTTACAACGTCTTCTGCAACAGAATCCATCATTCGTAGTATTTTTTCTTTCAAATCTTCGCCATCAAGCACTTGTCTTCTTTGTGCATAAATAATTTCTCTTTGTGCATTCATAACGTCGTCATAAGAAAGAACGTTTTTACGAATACTGAAGTTTCTACCTTCTACTCTCTTTTGTGCTGTTTCTACAGATTTTGAAATCATTTTTGCTTCAATTGGCATATTTTCATCTGCACCAAGTAAGTTATAAACTGCAGTTACTTTATCTCCACCAAAGATTTTCATTAAATCATCATCAAGACCAATATAGAAACGAGATTCTCCTGGGTCTCCTTGACGTCCACTACGTCCACGAAGCTGGTTATCAATTCTTCTTGATTCGTGGCGTTCTGTACCAATAATTTTTAAACCGCCAGCTTGTAATACTTTTTCTTTTTCCTCTTGAATAGTTTTATCATATTTTTCTTCTAATTCTTTAAATTTCTTTCTTGCTGATAGAATTTCTTGGTCATCTGTTTCATTAAAAGCAGTTGCTTGCTCAATTAAGTCTTCTGTATAACCTAATTTTCTCATTTCTTGTTTTGCTAAATATTCACTATTTCCACCAAGCATAATATCGGTACCACGACCTGCCATGTTAGTAGCAATAGTAACTGCACCAAATTTTCCTGCTTGTGCTATAATTTCTGCTTCTTTTTCATGGAATTTTGCATTTAATACTTCATGTTTAATTCCTTCTTTTTTAAGAAGACTACTTAATTTTTCTGACTTTTCAATAGAAACAGTACCAACTAATACTGGTTGACCTTTTTCGTGACTTGTTTTAATGTCTTGTATAACTGCTCTAAATTTAGCAGGTTCATTTTTATAAATGATGTCTTGATGGTCGTCTCTTACCATTGGTTTGTTAGTAGGAATTTCAATAACATCCAAATGATAAATTTCTTCAAATTCGTCTGCTTCTGTCATGGCAGTACCAGTCATACCAGCTAATTTTTCGTACATTCTAAAGTAGTTTTGGAAGGTGATGGTTGCTAAAGTTTTAGATTCATCTGCAATTTTTACATTTTCTTTTGCTTCTATTGCTTGATGAAGTCCATTGTTATATCTTCTTCCATACATAATACGACCTGTAAATTCGTCTACAATTAGAACTTCCCCATCTTTTACAATGTAATCTATATCTTTTTTCATAATTCCATGTGCACGTAAAGCTTGATTTACATTATGTACTAATTCTGAATTTTCAATATCATTAAAGTTTTCAATATGGAATTCTTCTTCTGCCTTTTTAATACCTTTTTGTGTTAAAGATGCAGATTTTGCTTTTAAGTCTACAATGTAATCGTAGTTTTCGTTATCTTCTGCTTGTTCGAAGTCTTTTACATCTTCTTCAACAATTACTTTTGCTTTTAAGCGTCTTACAAAATTATCTGCTTTTTTATAAAGGTCAGAAGATTTATTGGCTCTACCTGAAATAATAAGAGGTGTACGAGCTTCATCAATTAAAATACTGTCAATTTCATCGACAATCGCATATTTTAATTTTCTTTGTACTAATTGATTTTTATAAATAACCATATTATCTCTTAAATAGTCAAAACCAAATTCATTGTTGGTTCCATAAGTGATGTCACAATGATATGCTTCTTGTTTTTGGCTTGGATTCATACCAGCAATAACAAGTCCAACACTTAAGCCTAAAAAGCGATATACTTTTCCCATCCATTCACTATCTCTTTTGGCTAAGTAATCGTTTACGGTAATAACATGCACGCCTTCTCCTGTAAGAGCATTTAAATAAACTGGTAATGTTGCAACTAAAGTTTTTCCTTCACCTGTTTTCATTTCGGCAATTCTACCTTGGTGTAATATAATTCCACCAATTAATTGCACGTCAAAATGACGCATGCCAAGCACTCTTTTAGAAGCCTCTCTTACCACAGCAAATGCTTCTGGTAAAAGGTCATCTAAAGTTTCTCCATTCTGTAATCTATTTTTAAATTCATCTGTTTTATTTCTTAATTCTGAATCTGTTAATTTTGAAATTTCATCTTCTAAACTGTTGATTTTCTCAACCAATGGCATTACTCTTTTTACTTCTTTTTCACTATAAGTTTTAAATAGTCCCATGTTTTTCTTCCTTTCTGTTTTTACATATTTTCATGTATTTTACTATATCACGAATGAATAAAAAAAGCAAGAAAAAACAGGCAATTAATGCCTGTTTTTGAAAGAAGGTAGAATAGGTATTAGTACCCTATGAATTATTAGAGCAAAAAAAAGAATGAGTGCAATCAATATCCAGATATCAGATACACTTTCTGGATAAGTAGTAACATGGAATAATGTAAATAATAGAATCATGCTGACAGTTACCATATCAAAAGTAGATAGGATTGTTGATTTATGATGTTCTAATAGGTCAAATAGAATGATGCCTTCTATAATTCCCATTATAATACTAATAGATGCTGTTTCTAATACTATAGAGTTATCATGATGCCAGTAACATTTTTGAAAAAATATAGTTATATCGCAGAATAACAACGCCATAATAATAAGAAATGCAACATGAATTGCTTTGTCGATATGCTCTTTTTTCTTTTCCATACTTTACTCCTTCTTTCTTATGAAATGTGGTTAACAAGTTGCTTTTGTTTAGGAATTATCCTAGATAAAAAAGGATTTTTTAATAAAAAACTATTTGTATTTTATCATAATATCTTTGATTTTTCAAGTATATTTCTTCTTTTAAAACATATATTGTACTAACCTATTATTTGTTTTTAAGAAAGAAGGTTTTTTAATGTTTGTTTATAATTTTAAGTTAAATAGTTCTTTTCTGTTTAAAATATTACTTGCTATTATTGTTTTTATTGTGATTTGTTTGTGCGCAGTTATTGGTGTTAGACTGTATAAGGCAAGTACCAATGATATAGGAGATGGAATGAATTATAATGGTGTTACAGAATTAACTCCACAAAATTATGCTACTATTTTACAAGAAGTTCATGATAATATAGATTCTTACATTGGACAAAAAATTAAATTTTCAGGATTTGTCTATCGTGTTTATGATTTAGACCAAGAACAATTTGTATTAGGACGTAATATGATAATTAGTTCTGACTTTCAAACTGTAGTAGTGGGCTTCCTTTGTCATTATAAAGATGCAATTTCTTTTCGTGATAGTATATGGGTAGAATTAGAAGGAAAAATTACAAAAGACACTTATCATGGAAGCGATATGCCAATTTTAGAGGTAACTAAAATAAAAGAAATAGAAAAGCCAAATGATGAATATGTGTATCCACCAGATGAAAATTATATTCCTACAGCAGTTATTTTATAAATAGAACAGGAGGGACGCCCCTTTTCGTTCCAAAATGGAACGTTGGGGACACCCCTTCTTGTTTCATAGAAAAGCAGAGGACTAATTATAGTCCCCTGTTTATTTCGTTTCTAATTTTTGTTTCTATATTGTTGCAATTTTTTCTAATTGTCTTTAATAAATTTGCAACTTCATATTATTTTTACGCAGTTGCAACTTTTGGAGCTATTTTAGGCTTGTGACATTTTAAGATAATGCCATCCTCACTGTCTCCGTACATACTGACACTTAAATTTTCTCTTGCTCCGAAACGATGAATAACTTCACGAATGGTACACTTGTCTTTAATTCTCCATGTGTCTGCTAAATACTGTAGCCGCATTTCTTCTCCTTTTGGAAATTCTGACTCATTTGCTACAATTGTAACTTCTACCATAAGCTGTCTCCTTTCATAATGAAAAATGAGTATTTTACAAGTAACGTATTTTATATTGTACAAAAAAATTGTAAAAAAATCAAGTTCTTTTGCAATTTTTTTAAATTTTATAAATGGCAATAATAAATTTCCGGTTTATTATGCACATAATTCACTTAAGATTTCGTTGGTACTTTTATAATTA
>CANQXD010000046.1 GCA_947627755.1 uncultured Clostridia bacterium
CTCTTTGGCATGGGATTTTTTCCAATTTTTTATTTTTTTTACAAAAGGTCTTGACTTTTAATAGTTAGTCTCCTTTTCATTTTTATAGACTTATTTTATCATATATTCTACTAATTTTTAATTATTATTGTTTTTCAAATGTTATTTTTCCTAGAATACTTCCTACAATATGAACAATTTTTGTAGAATTTTTTTGTGCTACACCTTTTCCTAACGCCTTTCCTCCTACTGTTAATGATGCTACAATAGCACTTATTATAAATTGTAAGTTGAATGTAAGCCCGAATTTTTCTGTCACTTTAATAGTTATTAGTGCTGCAATTGAACCACTTAATACCCCACATATATCTCCTATAACATCAGCACAAATATTAGCTACTTTTGCAGAATTTCGAACTAATTTTATAGAAGTTTTTGCTCCTTGTATTTTTTTGCTTGCTTTAGCGTGTAGTTCTTCTTCTTTTGCTACCGTTACTGCTACTCCTATAATATCAAATAATATACCTATGAAAATAGTAATTATTAAAATAACCGTAGCTGGGAATAGTTCTAAAGAAGAAATTGCATTAGTAGATATATAAGAAAAAGTAATAGATAACAAAAAAGTTGTTATAAATACTGTGATAAACCATTTCAGGTCTGCGTTATCTTTTTTATTTTTTTCGTTTTTTGACATTTTTATTTATGTACTCCTTTTATTTGTATTATTTCATATCATTTTTTATGATTTATTTTTTTTAATTTTATTATTTATAATAGAGCTTATTTCACTCTCTCAAAAAAATATTATAGATGGTAAAAGTTTAAGTAAATTTTACGGTTTAGGTCTAGAAGAATTTCTCTATTTCCTACCAAACATTACTGTTTAGCCGTTTCCGTTTAAAGGAAATATCTACTATTACTATGTAAAAGAAGTAATAGTTAGAAACTAGATCACCACTTAAATCCGTACCTTAATCCTTAAACTTTCTTGCTTTTATTTAAAGCAAACATTCTAGAAGTTTTCCTTGAACATATCATTTTTCTATTGTTAGTCTCTTTTGCAAGAATAGTTTCATAACTAATTGTCAAAAATAAAATTTGGCCAAATTTTATTTTCGGTAAAGTTAATCCCAGTATTCTCACTCAAAACAGGCTACTCTATGTGTTTTGTGTCTTGGCACGCAACATAGGTTATACTTTAAAGTATGTGCTAAAAGTTATATTAGACATATCTTTAAAAGCCTCCACGAAAATAGGGAGCTTATATATGCCATTATATATTACCCTACTTTCTTTACTCCCTAACCTCACACAAAACTGGCATTTCGCGCAAGGATAAGAAACTTCAACGATGTGCCCTTTAGTGGATTTTTAGCCCCACCCTCGCAATAGGTGTATGCACTAGAATAATGCACCATCGTAGTATATTATACCATATTTGGAAGATTTTGCAAAGCTTATTTTGGTCTATTTTAGTGTTTTTCCTTTTGTTTGTTCAATTTTTCTTATTTTTTTGATTTTTATAAGGTATTTTTCTAATTATTTTTATCAATCTTCTTATGAAATTGCTGTAAAGAATGTCTTTATTATAATTAAAAAAATAAGACTATTTTCTAATGAATAATGGAGTTTTCAAAAAAGTTTCTCTTAAAGTATTGAATTTTTTGTTTATTTGTGTTAATATTGTAAATAGTCAATTTTACAAAAACTTATAGGAGGTGCTAAAAATGGCAAAATGTGAAATTTGCGAAAAGACACTATCTCATGGAAATAAAATTAGTATTGCACGTTCACACGTTAGTAGAAGAGCAACTAGAACATTTAAACCAAATGTTAGATCTGTAAAAGCTATCGTAGATGGACAAGTAAAAAGAATCTCTGTATGTTCAAAATGTTTACGTTCTGGAAAAGTAAATAGAGCATAAGAAAATAGATAAAGCAGGATGCATACTGCTTTAAAAATACTAATGTTTCTTAAGAAATAGTAAAAAAATTACGTGGAAAGTTAATTTTAATAACTCCACGTAATTTTTTGTTTTTTCTTATGTAGTTTATTTTTCTTTAATTCCAAATATCAATTTAACAAATCCTCTTAGAAATTTTGGAACTTTTTTTACTACAATTGTCATATTCCCCACTCTCCTTTATTTTTCTTTAACAAAACAGCCACATAAATCCTATAATTAGTACTGCTGCTCCTATTAAAAATAACCAACCTGTTATAGGAAGTAATAGTACTAGCAGTACACCAAGGCCAATGCCAATTAAGCAAACTCCAATTGTCCTTTTTAGTGCACCAAACATAATCTCTTACCTCCTTTTATTATATTATATTTTTTCTTTTTGATTTTGTTACCTTTTCTTGAAAATCTACTCTTTTTATGCTTTAATATAAAGAGAAATAATTTAAAAGGAATGATTGTCAAAATGAATGAAAAAGATAATATAGCATTAGTTGAAACTTTAAAGAAAATGTATCCAGATGCAAAATGTAGTTTAGATTTTACTACACCTTTTGAAATGTTAATTGCTGTTATTTTATCTGCTCAATGCACTGATGAAAGAGTAAATAAGACTACTCCTGCTATTTTTGCAAAATACAATACTCCAGAAGATTTTGCAAATATGGATTTAGCTTTGTTGGAAAGTTTAATTCATTCTTGCGGTTTTTATAAAAATAAAGCAAAAAATATTAAGGCTACTTCTCAAATTTTAGTAGAGAAATATCATTCACAAGTTCCAAATACTATGGAGGAGCTTATGTCTCTTCCCGGCGTTGGTAGAAAAACCGCTAATGTTGTAATGCTTGAGGCTTTTAATTCTCCTCAAGGTGTTGCTGTAGATACTCATTGCAAACGAATTGCTAATCGTATTGGTCTTTCTAATCAAAAAGAACCAGAAAAAATTGAGCAAGATATTTTAAAACAATTTCCTAAAAAATACTATTACGATTTAAATCATATTTTAATTTGGCATGGTCGAAAAATTTGTACTGCTAGAAATCCAAAATGTGAAGATTGCTCTATTTCTATGTATTGTAAAGAATTTAAAAATAAAAAATTTTAATTTTATTTGTTTTTATATTAGTTCTATGCTATTTAAAATGAAATTTTTTATATAAAAATAAAAAATAGTATATTTTTTACTATTCAAAATCATACTACTTTAATAGAGGTGATAAGTGTGACAAATATAAATTGTTCTTCTAATTGTATCTACCAAAAAGAAGGAAAATGTTGTCTTGAAAATATTTCAAAACAGAAAGTTACACCAAATAGCAATTGTGCTTATTACTTATCCCAAAATAAAACAGTAACAACAGAAAAATAGTTGTTGCTGTTTTTTCTTGACAAATGCTTAAAAAAAGGATATATTTAGTGCATAAAATTGAAAGGAGAATATAAAAATGTTAAAAACAAAATCTAAAATTTTACTTATTGCATTATTCATTTTACTTCTTGTTTCTTCTTGCTGTTTAGCTACAGAAGAACCTCAAACAGAAGGAGCAGGAGAAAATACTGAGAATGTTACAGAAAATCAATATGATTTATCTGATTTAGTTACAAATGATTTTTACATTGCAGAAGATATCGTTAATATTTCTAAATTAATAGATGGCAATGCATTTGCTGTAGGTAATGAAGTAACTGTTTCAGGAGAAATTAATGGAAATCTTTTCGTTATTGCTAATAAATTAGTAATAGATGGTGGATATGTGTATAATGGTCTTTTTGCTTGTGCAAATGAAATTATTATTAATGGTGTATATGTAAATGATATTTATGCGGTATGTAATAATTTTCATTTAGAAAATGGCGCAATTATTTATCGTGATTTAAAAGTTGCAGCTTCTAATGTTAGTATTGCTGGGCGAATAGGTAGAAATGCTTATATTTCTACTAAAACACTTTCTTTTGCAGAAGATGTTGAAGCTAATATCTATGGTGATTTACATTATTCTGCTCCAAGTGAAATAAGTATACGCGATAGTGCTATTTCTGGTGAAATTCACTATACCAAAGCAAATACTGAAGAAAATTCTAATGTTTCTGATATTATTTTATATTATGCAACAAATTTACTTCAGACACTATTCCTTACTTTTGTTGTTACAATGCTACTTGTATGGTTAACTCCTAAATTTGTAGATAGAATTAGTAATAGTACTGTTTCAAAATCTTTCATTTATTTAGGTATTGGAGTTGTATCACCAATTATCTTTATAGTTGCTACTATCTTATTAGCACTTACATCCATTGGTTCATCTGTAGCTATTTTAGGAATTTTTGTAGCCATTGTATTATTCTACATTAGTTCTTCAATTACAAGCATTTACTTTGGTAAATTATTTACAAAATTATTTAAAATGGAAGGCATGCTAAAATTTGTTTTACTTACTTTAGCATCTAGCATTGTTTTATGGGCTATTGGTCAAATTCCTGTTATTGGTGGCTTCTGCTCTATCATTATTTCTCTATTTGGTATTGGAACAACTCTTGGAAATATTTTTTCAAAAAAAGAGAAAAGTGAAGTTGTAGTTGAAAAATAGTAATATAAATTAACATATAAAAAACAGCTAACTTTGTTTTAAGTTGGCTGTTTTATTTTAATTTTTGCATAGCTTCCTTATAATTAGAAGAATTTATCATATAACTTCCTACTACCAAAATATTTGCTCCTGCATCTACCACTTCTTTGGCAGTTTTGTCATTTATTCCACCGTCTACTTCAATATCTATATCGTATCCATTTTCATAAATAAATCTGCTTAATCTTTTAATCTTTTCTGTAGAAGTTTCAATAAACTTTTGTCCACCTTTCCCTGGCTCTACACTCATAACTAATATACGATGCAAATAAGGTAAATAAGGGTATAGTTTTTCTATTTCTGTATTTGGATTTATACTAAGTCCCACTTGAACATTATTTTCTTTGATATAAGAAAGAAGTTTCATAATTTCTTTTTCACTTTTGATACTTTCAATATGAAAAATAATAGTTTTTACTTGCATATCAATATAAGCTTTACTATATGCTTCCACATCTTCTACCATTAAATGTACTTCAATAGGAGTAGAAGTAATTTGTTTGATAGTTTCTGTGTATTTTCTCATTATTTCAGTTGTATCGTTTTTTACAAATTTTCCATCCATTACATCTATATGAAAGTAATTTGCACCTGCTACTTCTAAATTATAAATAGTTTGAACGCAATCTTGTTCTTTTATGGATAATAGAGAGGTCGCAACTTCTACCATTTGTGTTTCTCCTTTTCTTTTAATTCTTGTTTTATCTTCATGTATCTTTCATAGCGCTCAAGGCTTATTTTTCCTTCTTCTACTGCCTTTTTGATGCCACAATTTTCTTCCTTTTCATGTTCACAATCAACATATTCACATTTTTTTATAAAAGGACGAAATTCTATAAAATAATTTGCTAAATCTTTACTTTCTATTTCTTCTATAGAAAATGTCGAAAATCCCGGTGTATCTGCAATATATCCTTTTTCTAATGGATATAAGGTCGTGCTTGTTGTTGTATTCTTTCCTCTTTGTATTTTACTGCTTATTTCTCCTTCTTGCGTTTTTTCTTCTTTAAATAAGCAATTTATTAGGCTAGATTTTCCGCGCTCCAGAATTTCCAGAGAAGGCTGTTATCTGCCCTAATAATAATTTTTTTAATGCTTCTATTCCCTTTTTTTCTTTTGCATTTGTTTGTATAACAGTATAACCAATTGCTTCATATATTTCGCGAATTTTTTGTATCTGTTCCTTAGTTCCTAAATCTACTTTATTGATACAAATAATCGGTTTTACTTTTAAGTATTCTGTGTATGCTAGCTGTTTATCTAAAAGCATGAAATCTGGCTTTGGTGATTTTAAAGAAATAACTAAAACCATTTGTGTTAAATTAGCAAGTTTTGGTCTTTTGCTATACATACTTCTTGGCAAAATATTGCATATAACACCTTTATTTTCTTCTTTTTCTAACTTTTCTATTTCTACATAATCTCCAACGACAGGAGAAATTTCATCTTGCTTCATTTTTCCTCTTGGCATACATTCGATTATTTCATTTTTTGTTTTGTTTTCTATTTGGACTTGGTATAAATTTGAAATATTACTGATAATCTGTCCTTTTAACATGTTTCCTCACTTTTTTAAATTTTAGGGACGGGCCTTTTTGTAATAAATTTCCAAAAGGGACACCCCTTATGTTAAGAGGTCTGTCCCAAATGGCAACTTATTGCCAAAATAGGGCGTCCCAAATGGCAATTATTCAAAATTTAGTACAGGATTTGAACTGTTTAAATCTAGTGTTTGTGTTTTTTGTAGTACATCATCTACATATACCTTTACTGTTACAGTACCTTTACCTTGTATTTGTCTTGTTATTTTTGTTGTATCTTTTGCATGTTTTTCATTATAAATTGTGTCATCTCCTACTACAATTTTTACTTGAACTTGTGGTACTTGTACTTCTTCGTTTGTATTACTATTTGGCTTTGAGTAACCTAATAAAGATTTTAAGTTAACATTAATTGTTCCTGTTTTTAATTGTTCAATTTTATTTACAGTAAGTATTACTGTTGTTCCTTCTTCTACTACTTCTCCTACGCTAATGCTTTGTCTTAGAACAACTCCATCACTTTTACTTGTATCCTCTTCATAAACTACTTCTACCTTTAGTTTTGCATCTTCTAAAGCTTTTCTTGCATCTGCTTCTGCTTTTCCTACTACCGCTAATACAGGAACTTTCTCTAGTCCTGTTCCAATGCTTACATATACTTTTATAGTTTCTCCTGCATTGATTTCTGTATTTTCAACTGGTTCTTGTTTAATAACAATTCCCTCTTCTATTTTATCACTTTTTTCTTCAACTTTTTCTATTTTTAATTTTGCCTCTGTTAGTGCTTTTTCTGCTTCTTCGTAAGTCATTCCTGCTATTTTAGGAACTACTGTCATTTCAATTCCTTTACTAACAACTATTGATATTTTAGTATTTTCTTTTATTTTATAATTATTGCGATATGCTGGATCTTGGCTTATTATTTGCCCTACTTCATATTCACTGCTATAATCTTCTGCTGTAATTTCATAAGTGAACTTTGTACCACTTAATAATTCTTGTATTTCTGCTTCTGTTTTTCCTACTAATTCTGGAATTTGAACGTCTTTAATGGTTCCTGCATCCATTGCAAATTTAGTAATGAAAATAGTTGCTATAAATATAATTATAAAGCTAATTGTTAATACAATAATTTTTGCCTTTGGATGTTTTTTTAAATATTTTGCTAGTTTTCCTTTTTCTTTTTTATTAGTTTTTGCTTCTTTCTTTTCATTTATCATATCATCTGTAATTGTTTCCATTTTTTGTGTAAAGTTGATTTCTCTTGTATCTTCTACAAATTTTCCTTCTGGATTTTTTAATGCTAAAGTCAAATCTTTTAGCATTTCTGTTGCAGATTGATAACGAAGATTTGGCTCTTTTTGCATTGCTTTTACAATTATTTGATTAACTGCAAATGGAATGCTTGGATTTAATTTTATTGGCTCTATTGGTTTTTCTTGCATGTGTTTTAAGGCAATTGATACTGGAGTATCTGCGTCAAATGGAACACGTCCAGTTAGCATTTCATATAATACAACGCCTAATGAATAAAGGTCTGATTTTGCATCTGTAAAGCCACCTCTTGCATGCTCTGGTGAAAAATAGTGCACAGAACCAATGGTGGTTCCAAAAGCAGTAATTGTGGAGTTTGATACAGCTTTTGCAATTCCAAAGTCTGTTACTTTTGCTACACCATCCTCTGTTATTATAATGTTATGTGGTTTTATATCACGATGGATAATATTATTTTTATGTGCTGCCTCTAAAGCAGAAGCTATTTGAATAGCAATATTTATAGACCATTTCCAAGGAAGTGCCCCATCTTCATTGATGATTTGTTTTAATGTTTTTCCTTGAATTAGTTCCATTACAATATAATATATACCATTTTCTTCCCCTACATCATATACAGAAACAATATTTGGATGAGTAAGCCCTGCTGCTGATTGTGCTTCTGCATGAAAACGACGAATAAATTCTTGGTCTGTGGTAAATTCTTCTTTTAGTACTTTTACTGCTACATATCGGTTTAATACATGACATTTTGCTTTATATACAGTTGCCATGCCACCATTTCCTATTTTTTCTAATATTTCATATCGACCAGCGATATATTTTCCCATTAAATCCATTTTTTTCTCTCCTTGTTTATCTTATTACAATTGCTGTTATGTTATCATAGCCACCATTTTCATTTGCTCTTTCTACTAATTTTTCTGCTGCTAAAGTTCCTTCTTGCTTAACAATTTTGCAAATTTCTTCATCCTTTAACATATTGGTTAATCCATCACTGCACATTAGAAAGATATCATCTTTGATAAAACCTTTAATTGTTACATCTGGCTCTACAAATGCTTTGCACCCGAAGTGCTTTCATTAGCATATTCTTTTTTGGATGATGTGTTGCTTCTTCTTCTGTAATGGTTCCATCTTTGACTAATTTTTGTACATAACTATGGTCATGAGTTAATTTTCGGATTAATTCTTTTCGAATGCGATATACTCTACTATCTCCTACGTGACCTATATATGCTTTGTTATGATATACTAAACAAACATCTAAAGTGGTTCCCATTCCTTCTAGTTCTTTATTTTCACTTGCTTTTTCATAGACCACCATATTGGCATATTCCATTGCACTTTTAACCAAGTTTAATATATCTTCCTTTTCTTTTGGAATAGATTCAAAGTTTGTTTGAATATAGCTTAAAGCTGTTGTTACTGCTAGCTTACTTGCAACTTCTCCTCCATTATAACCTCCCATACCGTCAGCTAAAATATATACTTGTGGCTCTACATCTTTGGGTGATATATAATAATAATCTTCGTTTATTTCCCTTGCTTTTCCAACATCTGATTTTGCAAAAGCTCCCATGTTTTTCTCCTTTTCTTTTGGTTTCTTTAAAGAGTTTTCATATTGTATCTAATTTTTCAATTTATTTTTGTTATAAGTTTTTTCTTCTTAATTGACCACATGCTGCATCAATATCTGAGCCTAATTCTCTTCGAATTGTGGCTACTATGCCATGGTCGTTTAAGTAATCTCTAAATTTTATAATGTTTTCGTTAGTGCTTTTTGTAAAACTGCCATTTTCAATTTTGTTGATAGGTATTAAATTGACATGGCATAACATTCCTTTTAATAGTTTTACTAATGCTTTAGCATCTTCTAGGTTGTCGTTATTGTCCTTGGCTAAGGCATATTCAAATGAAATTCTACGATTCGTTGCTGCAATATAATCTTTGCAAGCCTGAATTAGCTCTTCAATAGGATATACGTTATTTACCGGCATCATACTACTTCTTTTTTCATTATTTGTTGCATGTAAGGAAATAGAAAGTGTGCATGGAATATTTTCCTTTGCTAAGTCGTATATCTTTGGCACTAAACCACTTGTGGAAACACTAATATGCCTTGCACCTATGTTTAAACCTTTTGGATGATTCAAAATACGAATGGCTTTAATTACATTTTCATAATTATCTAATGGCTCCCCAATTCCCATAAATACAATATTTGAAATTTTGTCTTGAATGTCTTGCTCTACAGCTATAATTTGCTCTACAATTTCTCCTGCTGTTAGACTGCGTACAAATGCAATTCCTGTAGATGCACAAAATTTACAACCCATTTTACAGCCAATTTGTGATGAAACACATATAGTTTTTCCGTGATGATACTCCATTAATACAGTTTCTATAGCATTTCCGTCTAGTACATCAAATAAATATTTTTTTGTGCCATCTTGAGATTCTTGTTTCTTAATTATATTAAAATTACTTAATGTATATTCTTGTGTTAATTTTTCTCTTAGGGAAATAGACAAATTCGTCATTTCATCAAAACTTTTTACTTTTTCCACATACAGCCATTGAAAAATTTGCTCTGCTCTAAATGGCTTTTCCCCTAAGGATTCCAGCTCTTTTTTTAGTTCTTCTAATGTAAAATCTTTTATTTTTTTCATAAATCTTCTTTTTTCCTTATTTCCGTATATTTAACTTATATCACAAAGTGATTTTTTTTTCAATAGTTTGTGTTGGAAACTTTTCCAACTTGGAAAGATTTCGACGCGTCCCAAATGTTTCCAAGTTAATTCGAATTTTTAAAATTTTATTGCATTTCGTAAAGAATAAGCATATAATATAAAACATTGATGTTAGAAAACCTTTTTATAATTATGAGGAGGATAATAAAATGGATGACTTATATTGTACTACTTTAACTGGCGAAGAGACTTCGTTTTTTGTTTCTATTTTAGAAACTGGTTGGATTGGCGATGTTTTTCTTATTCTTACTGACAAAATACAGTCTCAGTATGAGGAAGGAGAGTTTCAAAAAATACCTGCACAGTATTGTGGAAAAGAAACAATTGATGAAAAAACATTTAGTAAATTTACTGCTTCCTATTGTTTTGAGCAAGCATCAGATTTTATGGCTTACTTTTTTATTTGTACTATCAATGATATTACTTATAGAACTGATCCTGTATGTTTTGATGTAGAAGATATGCCTGAATACAAATATCCTAAAATTTAATAGTATTAAAAAGAAAAGTAATATTAGCATTTTACTTTTCTTTTTTAATATGTTATACTTATGCTTACTACTCATTTAATAAATTAAAACTGTTTTATTTTAAGTATATATTGTAAAATTGAATTATAAACTAATTATGAATAATTCTTTAACTGAATTTATACTCTAAGGAGGAATAATAGTAATAATGGATAGATACCAAGTAACAAAGAAAGCAGGTCTATGGGGCATTTTAGGAAATATATTTTTATTAGTCATTAAAGCAAGTGTTGGTTTTGCTTTTCATTCTCAAGCAATGATAGCTGATAGTGCCAATAGCGCTGGCGATATTTTTGCTTCTCTTATGACTTGGATTGGAAATAAAATTGCAAGTGAGCCACAAGACGAAAGCCATAATTTTGGTCACGGAAAAGCAGAATATATTTTTTCTTTATTTATTAGTCTTTCTATGATTGTCGTTTCTGCTAAACTGTTATATGATGCTACTGTTTCTGTTATTTATGGTAGTCAAATGCAATTTTCTTTACTTTTAGTTATAGTATGTATTATTACCATTGTAACAAAGCTAGCCTTATATATTTATACCAATAAACTATGTAAAAAATATGATAATATTTTATTACAAGCTAATAGCAAAGACCATAGAAACGATTGTATTGTAACAGCATTTACTTTACTTTCTGTTATTCTTTCTCTTTTTGGTATTTCTTTTGTTGATGGAATTGTAGGTATTGGAATTTCGCTTTGGATTGCATTTACAGGAATTAAAATTTTTATTGAAAGTTATAATATTTTAATGGATGAGTCAATTGATGAAGATACTAAAGATTTAATTATGAGATATGTGAATAATTACCCAAATATTCAAAAAATTGACCATTTTTCTTCTACACCAGTTGGCTACCAATATGTAATTGTTTTAACTATTTATGTAGATGGCAATATGACTACCTTTGAAAGCCATAAATTGGCCGATAGTTTAGAAAACGATATTACTTCTTTGGATAAAGTGTATAATACGATTATTCATGTTAATCCAGTGTAAAATTTTGGAATTTTATTTGACAAATGATTTTTTTGTGTTACTATATACTTACATTAAAAAGTACTCTGAATTCGGCAGAGTAATATAAAAAAGCGGAATAAATTCCGCCCTTAAAGAGCCTGATTAAATTTAGGCTCTTTAATTTTGCTTTTTTCTTAT
>CANQXD010000047.1 GCA_947627755.1 uncultured Clostridia bacterium
GTGGGATGCTATGATGAATTTTATAGCAGGAAGTGAAACAAAAATAGTAACAACAGACAGTTATTGGGGAAATTACAATTATGCAAATAATGAACATGTGCATTATTCAGCAGGAAAGGGAAGATATGCTAAAGTAAATCAAAATAATGGTGATAATGAAGCCTTTACTGTAGCAGACAACCAATATTACTTTGGAATACGAACAACAGCAAGTACAGAAGATATAAAGAAAAAGAATTTATACGATGTAGCAGGAAACTTATGGGAATGGACACAAGAAGCCGCTTATCCTAACAATAAAGTAGAAAGTTATATGGTTCGAGGTGGTGGCTTCGGAGGTAATAAATATGTATGTTTCCGTGATGGAGAGGATGCTACTTATGCTCATGGATCTTACGGTTTCCGCCCAGCACTTTATATTATGTAAAAAAACAATAAACGTCTCTAAAAATGAAGTGAACCCAAATTATTAGACAAAAAAAGTTTAGTAAGGAGGGTTCACTTCAATATTAGAGATTTTTATTGTAGAAAAATAATAAAGAAAATGATAAAAAAGTAAAACAAAACAAAATAAAAACAGAAAACTTTTACCAATTCTTTAAAATGTCTTGACAGTTGACAATAATAAAGATAAAATAAATAAGGAGACAAAAATATATTTTCTAAGATTTAAATTAGAGTTATATATATTGCGTACATTGAAAATAAAATAGAAAGAGGTGTAAAATTATGGATATCATAATTAATATCGCCGTTTTTCTAATCTCAGCAGTTATTTTCACATTTGTTGGAATTGCCATCAGAAAGAAAATAGCAGAATCTAAAATGAAAAGTGCGGAAAATGAAGCAAAAAGAATTGTAGAGTTAGCAAATAAAGAAGCAGAAAACAGAAAAAAAGAAGAAATTTTTAAAGCAAAAGAAGAAATTATGGCTAGTAGAAAAGAATTAGATCAGGAGATTAGAGAAAGAAGAGGCGAAGTACAACTACAAGAAAAACGTTTAATTCAAAAAGAAGAAAATTTAGAAAACAAAATGAACCAATTAGAAAAAAAGGAAAAAGAACTATTAAGTAAAGCAGAAGAAAATGACAAGAAAAAACTAGAATTAGAAGACTTATATAGCAAAGAAATGCAAGAATTACAACGTATCGCTGGGTTATCTACAGAGGAAGCAAAAAAACAATTGCTAAGCGAAGTAGAAAAACAAATTACAGTTGAAAAAGCAGCTTTAATCAAAGATTTAGAACAAAAAACAAAGGAAACTGCTGATAAAACAGCAAAAAACATTATCAGTTATGCTATTCAAAAATGTGCAGCAGACCACTCACAAGAAACAACCGTATCTATCGTATCACTTCCAAATGATGATATGAAAGGAAGAATTATTGGTAGAGAAGGAAGAAACATTAAAACATTAGAAACCTTAACAGGAATTGATTTAATCATTGATGATACACCAGAAGCAGTTGTTATTTCTGGATTTGATCCATTACGTAGAGAAGTAGCAAAAATGGCATTAGAAAAACTAATTGAAGATGGAAGAATTCACCCATCAAAAATTGAGGAAATGGTAGAAAAGGCAAAAGAAGAATTAGAAGCTACTATCAAAGAAGAAGGCGAAAGGGCTGCTATGGAAGCAGGAGTTATTGGACTTCATCCAGACATTATAAAACTACTTGGAAAACTAAAATACAGAACCAGCTATGGACAAAATGTTTTAAACCATTCTATAGAAGTTTCTAACTTAGCTAGAATTATGGCAGAAGAATTAGGCTTAGATCCAAAACTAGCAAGAAGAGCAGGTTTACTACATGATATTGGAAAAGCACTAGACCATGATATGGAAGGAACTCACGTAGAAATTGGTGTAGATGTATTAAGAAAATATAAAGAAAATGAATTAGTTATTAATGCAGTACAAGCTCACCATGGAGATGTAGAACCACAAACTATTGAAGCAGTATTAGTACAAGCAGCAGACGCCATTTCTGCTTCAAGACCAGGAGCAAGAAGAGAAACCTTAGAAGCCTACATAAAGAGATTACAGCAATTAGAAGAAATTGCAGATTCTTTTGATGGTGTTGACAAATCTTTTGCAATTCAAGCAGGTCGTGAAATTAGAATTATTGTAAAACCAGAAAAAATATCAGACAGCCAAATGACGCTAATGGCAAGAGATATTGCAAAGAAAGTAGAAGATGAAATGGAATATCCAGGACAAATTAAAGTCAACGTAGTGAGAGAAACAAGAGTAGTCGATTATGCCAAATAACAAAAAGAGAGTGTACCTAGAATGAAAGTTCTAGTACATTCTTTTTTTTGTTTATTTTTTAGATAATATCCTAAGTTTTTTCTTAAAAATTTCTTAAAAAACCTTTTCATTTTAAGGAATCTATAATATAATGTATCTATCAATTTTATGCCAAAGAGAAAATAAGTGTAAAACTTACTCTCTCTTAAAAAGAATATGAGCTCAAAATTTTAAAAAAATAAAAATTAAAAGCTATATTTCTTGGAAAGGAATGATAAAAATGAGTAATTCAAATGGCAAAAAAAGAAACACAAATAAAATAAATAGCGAAGCAAAAGAAAGAATGAAAAAATACGAAATAAAGCCAAAACAAAAAGAAAAAAAAGCAAAGAAAAATCATAAAATTTTAAAAAGAGTAATTTTAATAACTATTATTTTGATTGTTTTATTATGCCTAATTGGCGCAGGAATTGTAGCAGGAATTTTCTTTAGTGATAAATACAAAGTTTCAAGAGAAGAACTAGAAATTAAGAACTTCAATACAAAAGTGTTAGATTCAGAAGGAAATGTTATTGCTACCATTAACGGAAATGAAAATAGAAAATGGGTTAAAATAGAAGATATGCCAGAATATCTACCAAAGTTATTCGTAGCATTAGAAGATGAAAGATTTTATTCCCACAGTGGTATAGATATGAAAAGAACGTTAGGAGCAACGGTACAATTTATTTTTAACAGAGGAAGTTCTTCTTATGGAGGAAGCACCATCACGCAACAATTAATCAAAAATACCTTTGACGATAAAGACGATTCTGGTTTAGCGGGTATTGAAAGAAAAATCAGGGAAATGGCACGTGCTTATAATACAGAGCAGGTTCTTTCAAAAGACGAGATATTAGAATTATATTTAAATAAAATCTTTATGGGTGGAACTTATTATGGTGTTGGAACAGCAGCAGAATACTATTTTAATAAGAATGTAAAAGATTTAAGTTTAGCACAAGCTGCATATTTAGTAGCTATTAATACTTCACCAAATTCTTATGAACCATTTAGCACAGATCAAGATGAAATTGATTATATTAAAAATAAAGTAAAAGTCGTTTTAGCAAAATTTAAAAAAGAGGCAGCAAATTTAGAATATGAATTAACAGAAGAAGCTTATAATACAGCAGTAGCAGAAGTAGAAAATGGTCTTGCTTTCCAACAAGGAAATGTTATTACGACAGAAAATTCTTATTCTTATCATACTGCAGCAGCCATTGACCAAGCAATTCAGCAATTAGCAGAGGAACAAGGTTTAACTTTAAAAGAAGCAGAAATGAGAATTGAAAATAATGGTTACACCATTTATTCTACACAAAATAGCTCTATTCAACAAATTATGCAAGCAGAATTTGTAAAAGATAGATATTTGGTAAATGGAAGAGAAAAGAAAAAAGATGGAAGCTTATTAAACGAAGGTCATACACAAGCAGCTATGGTTATTATTGACCCAACTAATGGCTATGTAGTAGGTGTTATGGGTGGATTAGGAGCAGACTCAAATCCAACAGGATATAACAGAGCAGTAAAAGGTACAAAGCAACCAGGTTCTTCTATTAAACCAATAGGTGTTGTAGCACCTGCTTTAGAAAAAGGAATTATTACAGCTTCTACAGTTTATGACGATTCTTATACTATGTTTAGTGGAAGATACGATCCTCATAATTCAGGCTCATACTATGGGTTATTAACTGTAAGACATGCAGTAGAACATTCTTCTAATATTGTCCATGTTAAAATAATGGCAGAGCTTGGACCAACTAATGCAGCAAATTTCTTAAAAGAAATGAACTTTGACAAAATAGATGATGAAACAGATATTAACTTACCATTAGCATTAGGAGCAACTAGCGTAACTCCTTTACAAATGGCTGCAGCTTATGCCATGATAGATAATAATGGTGTTTATATCGAACCAACCTTCTATACCAAAGTAGAAGATATGAATGGAAATGTTATTCTAGAAGCAAAACAAGAAAGCAAACGAATGATGTCAGAACAAAATGCATACATATTAAAAGAAATATTAACAGAGCCAGTAACAGGAGATGGTGGAACAGCAAGAACATGTTGGATAAAAGGAATGGAAGTAGGAGCAAAAACAGGTTCTACTAACGATTGGAAAGATAGATGGTTATGTGGAATTACACCATACTATGCAGGTTCTTGTTGGTTTGGTTTCGATCAAGCAGAAGAGCCACAGGGAGTAAGCGGAAATGCAGCAGCAACTCTTTGGGGAGAAATTATGAGAGCTGTTCATACTAATTTACCAAGTAAACGTTTCGAAAAACCATCTGGAGTAGTAAGTGCAAAAATATGCTTAGACTCTGGAAAAATGGCTACAGATTCTTGCACAAGAACAGAAAGTGAATATTTTGCAGCAGGTACTGTACCAAAACAATGTGAAGGACATCAAAAATTAATTATTTGTAAAGAAACTGGAAAAATTGCAAATGAATTTTGCACAGATACTGAAGAAAAGACATTTTTAGTAAAACCAGATAAAGAAAATACAAAATTATGGACTACGAATGAAGGAGACAAATATAATATTCCAACAGAAGTTTGTGATGTTCATAAAGAACCAGAAAAAGTAGAAGTGTTGGATGTAGTAGGAAAAACACTTGAAGAAGCAAAGGAAGCTTTAGAAAAACTAGGACTAAAAGTAAATATTAAATATAAAGAAAATAAAAATAAACAAGATGGAACAGTTCTAGAACAAAGTATAAAAGCTAAAGAAAAAGTGGTAAAAGAAACAACAATCACATTAACAATTAATAAAATACAAAAACCACAAGAAGGTAGCGGTGAAGGTACTGGTGGCAATAACCAAAACACTGTTACAAATGAAGTAAACAACAATACAACCACAAATACTACAAATACTACAACTGGAACGAATGTGGTAGAATAATAAATTATCAATCAATTTTATGTCTTGGAAAGGAATGATGAGCAAAAATGAGTTTAACATTATATAATACTTTAACAAGAAAAAAGGAAGAATTTACTCCATTAGAGGGAAAAGAAGTAAGAATATATACATGTGGGCCAACTGTTTACAGTTATGCCCATATTGGCAATTTTAGAGCATATATTTTTATGGACACATTAAGACGAGTTTTAAAAGCAAATGGCTATACTCTAAAACACGTTATGAACATTACTGATGTAGGTCATTTAGAATCCGATGCCGATGAAGGCGAGGATAAAATGGAAAAAGCAGCAAAAAAAGAAAATAAAGATCCTTATGAAATTGCTGCTTTCTATACAGATATATTTTTTAGAGATATGGGAAGACTTAATATAGAAAGACCAGAAATTATTGCAAAAGCAACAGACCATATTGCAGATATGATAGAATTTGTTAAAAAATTAGTAGAGAATGGCTATGCTTATGAAACATCAAAAGGACTTTATTTTGACATTTCAAAACTAGATCATTATCCAGTACTATCTAATAGAAACATAGATGACCAAATTGCAGGTGCTAGAGTTGATGTTGACGAGGAAAAAAGAAATCCTTATGATTTTGCAGTGTGGATTAAAGCACCAGAGAACCATATAATGAAATGGGAAAGTCCATGGGGACTATCTTACCCAGGTTGGCATTTGGAATGTTCTACAATGAGTAGAAAATATTTAGGAGATGAATTCGACATTCATACAGGCGGAGTAGACCATATTCCAACTCACCATGAAAACGAAATTGCACAAAGCAAAGGTTGCACAGGTCATATTCCTGCTAAACGTTGGATGCACGTAGAGTTTTTACAAGTTGATGGCGGAAAAATGTCAAAAAGTTTAGGAAATACCTATACTTTAGATGAATTGCAAAAAAGAGGAATTGAGCCACTAAGCTATAAATTATTCTGCTATACAGCACATTATAGAACAAAATTAAACTTCACTTTTGATAGTGCAATATCTTCACAAAAAGCTTTGAATCGCTTAAGAGAAGGTTATTTATTACATAAAGAACAAGGAAGTGCAGAAGTTAGTGAAAGTACAATTGCAGAATATAGAAGAAGATTTATGGAAGCAGTAAACGACGATTTAAATATGCCACTTGCTATGGGAATTGTATGGGAAGTAGTGCGTAATGAAATAAAATCAAAACAATTTGCAGATTTATTATTAGAATTTGATAAAATATTAGGACTAGATTTAGAACATTCAAAACAATACATTGAAGCACAAGAAAAAATAGATTTACCAGAAGAAATTTTGAATTTATTAGAACAAAGAAAAAAAGCAAGAGAAAGCAAAGACTGGGCAGAATCTGACCGTATTCGTGATGTGTTAAAAGAAAAAGGTTATGCTGTAAAAGATACTAAAGAAGGTATGAGCGTAGAAAAAGTTTAAACAATAAAAATGAACTAATATTATAACAATAATGTTGCACAATAATAAAAGATAAATTAGTTAGAGCATTTAGAAGCTAAAAGAAGGAGAGAAACAAAAAAGATGAACGAAGAAAAAGAAAATTCTTTTTGGAAAAAAGTGATTATTAGTATAAAAGATTTTGAAAAATATCCACAATTAGCAAGTAAAAATTGGGGAATAGTCCTTTCATATTTAGTAAAACTACTTGCAATATTCACAATTATTGTTTCTTTTACTTCTGTTTATGAAATTGCAAAACAGATAGAAAATGGTTTAAAATATGTTAGAGAAGATTTGCCAGACTTCAATTTTTCGGATAATAAATTAAAAATAGAGCAAACAGAGCCAATAATATATGAAAGTAGTGAAAATTTATTTCAAGTTATTATTTTTGATACTACTGAAAAAACAGAAGAAATTACAGAACAAAATGGCGAAGAAATAGCACGAGAAAGTAATGATGAGACAAATAATAATGAAATAACAAAAAGTAAAGAAGACACTTACAAAGAAAAACTAGAAAAATCAGAAAATGGAATTATCTTTTTAGAAGACAAAATGTTAATAAAAGCACAAAGAGCAGGTCAAATAATAGAATATCCATATACAACACTTTCACAAAATATGAGCTTACAAAGCTTAAATAAACAAGAACTTCTAAACTATTTTTCAGGAAGAAATCTTATTCTATTATATGTTGGAATATTTATTATTACATGGATATACTTATTCATATTATACTTCATTAGCATTTGGCTAGACATTATACTACTTGCAAGCTTTGGCTTCTTCACGGCACTATTTATGAGGCTTCGCCTTCGTTATTCTGCTATGTGCAAAATTGCTATTCATAGTTTAACCTTACCAATCATATTAAATGCTGTTGTTATATTGTTAGAAACTTTTACAACTATCCGTATACAATATTTCCAAGCAATGTATGTAGGAATTGCATACATTTATGTTATTACAGCTATTCTTATGATAAAAGCAGATGTCATTAAAAATGGACAAGAGTTAGCAAGAATATTGGAAGAACAAGCAAAGGTAAGAGAAGAATTAGAAAGACAAAAAGAAAAAGAGGAAGAAGAAAAGGAAAAACAAAAACAAGACAAAGAAAGAGAAGAACAAAGGAAGAAGGAAAAGAAAGAAGAAAAAGAGAAAAAAGAAGGAAATAAAGACGTGGGACAAGAACCACAAGGCGAAAATGCATAAAAATGCATAAATGAAATGCATAAAGAAAGGAAATCAAAAAAGCATGGAAAATAACAATCTTGAAGAAAATAACAAAGAAAATAACATGAAAAATAGCACAGAAAATAACAGTAATTTAGAAGAAAAAAGAAATAAAGAAAACAGAAAAAAAGATGCTAAAAAAGACAACGAAAAGACAAAACAAATTTTAATTGGAATATTAGCCATTGTATTATTAGTTGCAGTAGGAGTAGGAGGCTACTTTTTCTTCTTTCAAGATGACAAAGATGAAGAAGAAAATAAACTTGCTTATACAGACTTAATTAAACAATTAAATGATGGCCAAATTGAAAAAATAGAAATGACAGTAGGAAGCACTACTGTAAAAGTAAAACAAAAAGATGTCGAGGAAGAAAAAACAGCAATTGTGCCAAGTACACAAGCATTTATTGAATTAATACAACAAAAAGTAGAAGATGGGATAGAATTTGAACTAAATCAAAAACCACAAAACATCTTTGTAACCATATCAGACACTTTATTTTCATTACTTCCAACTTTAATGATAGTAGCATTATTCATTTTAGTCATCAAAATGCAAGGCTTAGGAGATAACGGAAAAACTTATGATCCTGATATGGTAGAACAAGAAATAAAATTTGACGACGTAGCAGGATTAGATGAAGAAAAACAAGAAATGATTGAAATTGTACAATTCTTGAAAGAGCCAAAGAAATTCAATGAAATGGGTGCAAAAATTCCAAAAGGAGTTTTACTATATGGAAAACCAGGAACAGGAAAAACCTTAATTGCCAAGGCTATTGCAGGAGAAGCAGGCGTGCCATTTATTCCAATGAGTGGTTCCGAATTTTCTGGTATCTTTGCAGGACTTGGAACAACTCGTGTTCGTAAACTATTTGAAAAAGCAAGAAAATTAGCACCTTGTATTGTATTTATAGATGAAATAGATGCAATTGGTTCAAATAGAACAAATGGAGGAACAGGAGTAGAGGCAGACAACAACCAAACGCTAAATCAATTATTAGTGGAAATGGATGGATTTGATTCCAATGAAACAGTTATTGTTCTTGCTGCTACGAACCGTCCAGAAATGCTAGATAAAGCCTTATTAAGACCGGGCAGATTTGATAGACAAATTACCATCAATGTACCAGACTTAAAGGGAAGAGAAGAAATCTTAAAAATTCATAGTAAAGGTAAGAAATTTGCGGAAGATGTTACATTAAAATCAATTGCAGAAGATACAGCAGGCTATACAGGAGCAGAACTTGCCAACATTTTAAATGAAGCAGCAATACTAGCTACAATAAATGAGCATGAAGTAATTGAGCAAGAAGACATTGAAGAAGCACATAAAAAAGTAACGGTAGGACTTCAAAAAACAAGTAGAGTCATTTCAGAAAAAGACAAAAAACTTACCGCATATCATGAAGCAGGACACGCTATCGTAAGTCAGTACCTAGAAACACAAGAGCCAGTAAAAGAAATTTCAATCATTCCAAGAGGTATGGCAGGTGGTTATACAATGTATAAAACCAACGAAGACAAAAACTACATTTCAAAAACAGAAATGGAAGAAAGACTTATTGCACTTCTTGGTGGTAGAGCAGCTGAAAAAATCGCCTTAAACGATATATCTACAGGAGCAAGCAACGACATTGAAGTTGCAACCAAAATTGCTAAAGACATGGTAACAGTATATGGAATGAGTGATGTAGTAGGAACAATTTCTATCAATACAGAAAAAGATCCTTACGAATTACAACTATTAGGAGAAAAATATGCAGATGCCATTGGTGCAGAAGTAAAAATTTTGTTAGATAATAGCTACCAAAAAGCACAAAAACTAATATTAGAGCATATAAATAAACTTCACGAAGTAGCTCAAACATTATTAAAACAAGAAACCATTAGCGAAAAAGAATTTGAAAAAATATTTGAATAGAACAGGAGGGACGCCCCTTTTCGTTCCATTTTGGAACGGTGGGGACACCCCTTCTTTTTTGCATTATAAAATTCATATATGAAGTAAAATTCTTCAAAAAAATTATAAATGGTAAAATTAAATTACCGTTTTTATAAAAATAAAAAGACACATAATTAAACTTATGATACAA
>CANQXD010000048.1 GCA_947627755.1 uncultured Clostridia bacterium
CCAAACAAGAAGCAAGTCAAGAGGCACCTCAAGAAGCCGAACAAGAAGCAGAGCAAGGAGCAGAGCAAGAAGCGAATCAAGAAGCAGAGCAGGAAGCAAGCCAAGAAGCATCTCAAGAAGCCGAGCAAGAGGCAAATCAAGAAGCCGAACAAGAGGCAGAGCAGGAAGCAAATCAAGAAGAAAGTCAAGAAGCAGAACAAGAAAATAAAGCATTAAAAGAAAAGCAACAAGAAGCACAAAATATGTTTAATGATATAGCCAAAAAATCAAATCCAAATTATTTTAACAATATAGATAATCAAATAAAAGAATTAGAAGAAACAGAAGTACCAGAAAGTGTAATTAACGTACTAATAGATAAATTTTTTAATCAAGCTTTTGCATCAAAAACAGACCTAAACAACAAGCAAGATAGCTTTCAAGAAGACATTGGAGATTTAAAATGGAACATAACTGATATTATCAAACATAAAGTAACAAAAGACTTAAACAAAATAAAAACAGATAAATATGGATTTAGAAAAGAAAGCGGAAAAGGAGAAGAAATACCATTATCGTTCTATTTTGACATATCAGGTAGTATGACTAAATTTGTAAGAGTCCTTTCAATTATGGCATTTCGAATGTTAAAAAAAGGTGTAAAAATCATTATTGGTTATAATCAAAATGCACATATACAAATAAATAAAATACCTAATAATTATACCATAGATAAATTTGAAGATTTTATGAGTCATATAGATGAAAAGTTGGAGGAACAAATCACTGTAATGTTTAATCATGTGTCAGTAATGATTAATAGTAATGAAATACAGAGAAAAATAAATGACAAATTAAAAAAAATAAAATTAGAAAATGGTATAGAAGTTATATTTCTTAATGGAATAGAAATAGATCAATACTTAATAGAAAAAAAAGCAGAAAGTGTGGCAATATTTAGTGATTTTGATCCAAAACATAATATAGAAAATTTATCTACAAAATGTAAAACATTTTGGTTTTGTTTTGCAGAAAATTGGAGCAAAGATGCATTAAAAAAATATAGTGGAAAATTTTATAGAACTACCAATATGAAAGATATGGCAATGCATTTAAAAAATATCAATAGAACAGCTTATGAACTAGAACAAAGAAAAATAGGAGAGTTTGGTAGTATGGAATATTTTTATAATACTAGAGAAGCACAACTAAATGGCAATAGAATAAATATGTATGGTAACAATACAGATTATTATGAAAATAGTATAGAAGAGGATTGGGAAGATGAACGATAATAAAAAAATAGTAGATAAAAAAATAAGAGAATTACTTACCATTTGCACAAATAATATAAAAGGATATACCAAAAAAGAAATCATAGAACAATTTTTGCCTGTGCAAGTAAAGAATGTAGAAATTTATCAAGAAGGAGCTAAAATTGTCGTAAAAAAAGAAAAAGAAGAAATAGCAGATATTTGGCTAGATTGTGGTAATTATTCTAATTTAGAAATATTAACTAGCATTACACCACTTTATGGAATTGAATGTAAAAATAATAATATTTTAGAACTAATGAAATATCGTAGTAAAATTATTTTAAAATTATTATAAAAGGAAGAGAAAAAAATGAAAAAACGAACAGAAAATGAAATAGAAATTGAACAGGTAAAAGAAAAGTTAGAAAATCTACGGATACTACCCAACCAGACCAATCACTTTACAAACGGCTTTGAATCTTAAAAAAATTCAAAAAGGTGGACAAGTAGGACAAGGAATACATGCCATTTGTTTAGATGGACCACCAGGTGCAGGTAAAAGTTTTTATGCAAAAACTTATAAAAAACTATTAGAGCAAGCATTAAATGAAAAGATAGAAATGGTATCGTATCAATGTAATAATACAACTGGCAAATCAGATTTATATGAAGAAATCAATATTTCAGCAGCTATCACATCAGATGCAAAACATGTAATATTAGCAGGAAAATTAGCAGAGGCAATGGAAATTGCCAATGAACGGAAAAAAAGTTATTTTATTTATTGATGAGTATGATAAATCAAGAACAGAAACAGATCCTTTTTTATTAAATTTTTTACAAGATGGGGAAATAGATACAACTCAACAAGGAAAAATAAAAATAAAAGAGGAATATTTAAGAAATTTACAAGTCATTATATGTAAAAATAATGAGAGAGAATTATCAGGACCTTTATCAAGAAGATTAAAAGCTTTAAAATTAGATTATATGAAGCCAAGTTTACTTGCAAAAACGATTAACAAGCAATTATCAAATAGTAATCAACCAATTAAAGACTCAGTAATTATGTTATACACTACTATTTATAATGAACATACTAATGGAGTTTATGTATTTGAAAGAGTACCATCTTGTTCAGAATGTATGCAAGCTATTAAAGATGCAGAAATGCTAATTGAAATGGGAGCAGACAAAGAAGATATTGTTACCACTGCTATTGTTGCAAATTTATTTAAAACTGAAAATGATATAGAAACATTTAAGTCTTTATTAAAAAACTCAAAAAATAATGAATTCATTAAATGGTATGAATATTTAGTAGAAGTAGTAGGAAGAAATAGTGAAGATGAATTAGAAGAAGTAAAAGCAGAAATGGCAAGAAGCTTTTATCCCGAACAATTAAAAATTGTAACAAAAGAATTAGAAGAGAAAAAGAGAGAATTAGATATAAAAACTAAGCAATTAGAGCAAACTACCAAAGAACATGAACAAAATCTAAAAAAAATTACACAAGAACAACAAAGGTTAGAGAAAAAAGAGCAGGACTTACAACAAAGAGAAGAAGAAACAAAAAAGCTTAGAAAAAATGCTAAGCAAGATGCATTACAAAGTGCGCAACAACATATAGAAACAGAATTGGAAAAGTTAAAGCAAGAATATGAACAAAAAAATAAGAATTTACAGCAGAGAGAAGAAAAAGTCAGAAAACTTAGAGAAACTGCAGAGCAAGATGCATTGCAAAAAGCAGAAGAAAAAATAGACGAAGAACGAGGAAAAGTACAACAAGAATTTGAGAAAAAAGCAAAAGAACTAGAAAATAGAGTAGCAGAGCAAATTGCAACAGCAAATGAACAAATAGAGCAAAATAATAGAACATTAGAAGAGAGATTAACAGATTATACATATATAAAATCTGCAAAAGAAGAGGCAGAACAATTATTACAAGAAAGTGAGGCTAATATTCAAAAGCAAAAGCAACTATTAGAAAAATTATTAGGAAGAGAAGTAACAAAAAGTGATTTTCAAGAAACAGAACAAACAACTACAATACAAATAGACCAAAATAATAACTATTTAGTAGAAGATGAAATACAAGGAGAAATACAAAAAATAGGAACCTCAAATAGTGTTTTTGATATATCTAGCGAAAATAATTGGATACAAATAGGAGAGATAGAACTAGAAACAAACGACGAAAAAGAACAATTAAAGTTTACAAACGAAGCATCACAAAAATTAGGAGAAATTTTAACAAAAGAAAAATTTAAAAAACAAAATCCAATGGTTTGTGACGACGGAATTGTATTATACCAAGGAATGAACAACAAAGTAGTTGCAGTTCGAGTCATAAGAGAGGAAAATGGAGAATTCAAAAATAGCTATGTATTTTATTCAAATTTAATGGTAACTCCAATACAAGCATTCCAAATGATAGTAAATTTAGTAGCAAATTTAAATGCTTGTGGAATTGAAATTATAGATGTAACACATAGTAAGCCAATACCAATGCAATTAAATTGCCTATTATGTAGTAACAAAGAACATCATAATACACCTGAATGTATTTATGAAAAAATAGATGAAAATATATATCATATAAAATATGAAAATAAGTCAGAAACAGTACCTTTAACGATTGCAAAATTTTTAATTAGTTCAAAAGGAATTAACTGCAGTGTAAAAGAACTAACAACAAATGAATTAGAACAAATAGAGAAAAAAGCATTTATTAAGCACTGCGAATTAACAAATGGTAAAAAAACAGCAATGATAGAAAAAGTACCAACACTATCAATACCAAAAATAGGAACTAAAAAAGAGGAAGAATTAGAAAAATAATAGGAGGAAAAACAAATTGGATAAAATGCAAACAAACATACAAAATACACAAACTATTTTTTCATTAATATCTATTTTAGAACAAAATAAAAAAATGATGGAAAAAAAGCAAATTATAAATTGGATTAAAGAAGATTTAGAAGAAATTTCCCAAATACAAAAGCAATTAAAAGAAATGAAATTATTATGCTTTGCTTACAAAATAAAAAAAGTAACAGATATGGCAAAAATAGAACAATATTTAAGAAATAAAGATATTACAAAAATCTATCTTATTGTAAATAATGAATTAAATGTTTGGAGAGATATCAAGCTCACTCTTCATATTTGTTATTCTCAATTAAGGATATCATTAAAAGGAGGAAAAAAATAAAATGGCACAAGAAGAACAAATAAAAAAACAATATAATTTAGAAAAGCAAAATGAAGAAACAATTGATATGTTAATAGATCAAATTACAATACATATAGACGAAGAAAAACTTCTTATGGATTTTATGCAAAAAATAAGAGAATACAGAAGTAGAATATACGAATTAAAATTACAATTAGGAAGTTATTTAACAAAAGCTTATCAAGAGAAAAATACAATAGAATTGCAAGATTTAAGAAAAAGAATGAATAGGGTAAAAAAACAAACAAGCAAGACATCAATTACATGTTTTTTTATAGAAGATAACATAGCAAAAGAAAGTATGCAAAATATTTTTAAAATAGGATTAGAAACAGGAGAATATCCTCTACAAGTGATGGCAAGAAGATGTTCTATATTAAAAGAAACGAAGGAAGAAAATAGATTGTTAATAAAAGAGAATAATGAAACACAATCTTATGAATTTTATAATGAAGATGGTTCCAAAAAATTACTTAGAGGATTAAATGAATATTGGTATCAGCTAATAAATAGTAAAAAACTAGAAGATTTAATAGAAGGTAATCAAGTAGTTATAAATAATGAAAATATCAATAATGAATTCAAAGACTTGGAAAAAGCTAGCATAAAAAAAATAAATACTTTTAATATGCGAATAGTATTTAGTTATTATGAAAAGGAATTGAAATTTTGGGAAGAAATAAATTTAAATAAAATAGGAGAATTTACACAAGAAGAACAATGTTTAGAATAAAGAAAAGGAAGGAAAAAATTCCTTCCTTTTCTATTTTAATAGCATTGGACCAATGTTTGTAACACTTCCAGCGCCTAATGTTAAAATAATATCATCTTTTTCTGTATGTTCTTTTAAATATGAAACAATATCTTGAAACTCTGGTATGTAAATTGCTTTTCTACCTAATTCTTTAATTTTATTAACAAGGTCATTAGAAGAAATACCATAAGTATTTATTTCTCTTGCTGCATAAATATCAGTAATAATAATATTGTCAAAATAAGTTAAACTATCGGCAAAATCATCTAATAAATTTAATGTTCTACTATAAGTGTGTGGTTGAAAAACAACCCAAGAATGATTATATGTTTTCTTCTTTAAAGCGTTTGCTATTGCTTTTATTTCTGTAGGGTGATGACCATAATCATCATAAATAGAAACACCATTAAACTGACCAATATATTCAAAACGTCTACAAGCTCCAGTATATTTTTTTAAAGCAGATTTCATATCTGATTTTGAAATGCCATAAGCATCACATAAACTGATACAAGCTAAGGCATTTAATACATTGTGAGCACCAGGAACAGATAATTCAAAAGAACTATAAAAGCGGTCATTATAATAAACATCAAAACGAGGAAAACCATTTTTATCAAAGGTAATATTTCTTGCTAAAAAGTTTGCTTTTTCATTTTGAACACCATAAGTGACTACTTTTGCATTTGTATATTCATGCAATTGAGAACAATAGTCATTATCTAAGTTTACTACTAATAAGCCATTTTCTGGCAAAAGTTTTACATACTTAATAAAAGCTTGGTTAATATTTTCAATATTTTTAAAATAATCTAAATGGTCATTATCAATATTTAGAATAATTTCTGCTCTAGGATAAAACTTTAAAAAGCTTTCTACATATTCACACGCTTCAATAATAAAATGCTTGCTATTTCCAATACGATAATTCCCATCAATAGCCTTTAAAGTTCCACCAATTTGAATAGAAGGATCCATACCTGCTTCTAAGAAGCACATAGAAACCATAGAAGTAGTAGTTGTTTTTCCATGTGTACCAGAAATACAAATAGTATCATCAAAAGCCTTTGTAATAAGCCCTAAAAAATCAGCTCTTTCCATTGTTTTTATGCCAAGTTCTTTAGCTTTTATAAGCTCTGGATCATCTTCTTTAATAGCAGCAGTATAAACAACAAGGTCGGATTTAGCAACCATATTGACATCATGACCAATAATAACATGAATACCATCTAAATTGAGTTTTCTTGTTGTGGCAGATTCTGTGCAATCAGATCCAATTACAGTAAAGCCCCAATGCTTTAAAATTTCTGCAATGCCACTCATGCTAACGCCGCCAATACCAATCATATAAATAGATTTATATTGTTTTAATTCTTCTAAGTTTGTCAATAGAAGTGCCTCCTTTTCTAGTTATTATAGCTATTATATAATTTTTTAATTTAGTTTTCAATAGTTTTGTAAAAGTTCTAGTGTATAGTATGCATTTTTTAGAAAAAAGTGTGCATAATAAAAAATAGAAAAAATATTTTTTTAAAATTTGTAAAAAACAGAAGGAAAAAATATATTTTTGACGAATAATATTATTGTACATAAGAAATGTACAAATATTAAAAACAGTAGAAAGAGGTGCTTAAAATGCAAATTACAGATGTACGTTTAAGAAAAGTAAATTCAGAAAACAGAATGAAAGCTGTTGCTTCTGTAACATTCGATAACGAATTCGCAGTACATGACATTAAAGTTATCGAAAGCCAAAATGGATTATTTATTGCTATGCCAAGCAGAAAAACTCCAAACGGAGAATTCAAGGATATAGCTCATCCAATCAATGCTGAGACAAGAGAGAAAATTCAAAAAGCTATATTAGAAGCTTATGAAGCTCCAGAAACTGAAGAAACATCAGAATCAGCAGAATAATATAAAAAATCAGAAACCTTCCTATTATTATTTAGGAAGGTTTTTTCTATGATTGCCATTTGGGACGCCCTTTTTTGGCAATTTATTGCCATTTGTGACAGACCTTATATGTTAAACATTTTCTGAAATTGTAGTATTTGACGAATAATCAAAAGGCTGTAGTAATTCATAAATTGCTTTTGCATAAATATTGCATGCTAATATAAGTTTATTAATTTCAACGAATTCATCTGCTTGGTGACACATATCTTTATCTTTTGGAAAATTCATTCCAAAAGAAATGCAATTAGGAAATGCCCTTGCATAAGTAGCACCGCCAATAGCTATTGGTTCAAAATGAGAATTACAAGTTTCGTTAAAAATAGAGCACAATTTTTGTACTAGAAAATTATCTTTTTCTATATATAAAGCAGGCTGAACCCTAATAACAGAAACTTCACATCCAAACTTTTCTTTAAATTTATCAATTACTTCTTCTGGTTTTGTATGGACGGGAACTCTTAAATTTATGCTAATGCATACTTTATTGTCCTTTATAAATAATTGAGAAGGATTTAAAGTAAGAGCGCCGGATTCATCTTCTATATTTAGTTCCATATTCTTTCCTGTATAATCATCGCCAATCAATTTACAAAAATCTTCAAATAAAGGAAAAGAAATGTGCCATTTAGAAAAAATATGAGAAATTACAATAATCAATTTTGAAATTGCATTCTTTCCTAATTCTGGATGAGCACTGTGAGAGGCTATTCCGTAAGAAGAAAGCTTTAAATGATGCTCATCAATTTTGTATAAATCAATATCGTAATCACACTCTTCTATAGTTTGCCTGCAAGTAGAAATAAGTTCAGTCATATATTTACTATCTTCTAGAAATAAAGTAACACTACAAAATTTAGGCACAACATTAATAGCGTTTTGATTACAGTCAAATTCTTCAATACTTAATTGACTTTCTTGCATGGAAAATCGATTACGAAGCGTATATTGAATTGCTGACAACTTTTCACATAACTGAAGTGAAATAACTGATTTTTCTGCATAAATGCAAGGAAAATCACTATCTGGGCTAAAGCCTAATGTAGGAATTTCCTCATGTTCTTTATAGTAATCAATACATTTCCAATCTTTTTCTTCATTTAAACCAACAATCAACCTTACTCTTTTTTTGATAGGAATATTATTCTCTTTTAAATATTCCATAACAGCCTTCATAGCATAAAGAGAGGCAATAACAGGACCTTTATCATCCATAGCGCCTCTACCGTAAATACAATTATTATTAATGGTAGGGACAAAAGGGGAGTAACTCCAATCTTCTTCTTTAGCAGGCACCACATCTAAATGACCAATAATGCCAATAAGTTCTTCTCCTTCACCAAATTCTGCAAAGCCACAATAACCATCTACATTTTTAGTACGAAAGCCTAATGAGCTTGCTAAACTTAAAAAATATTTTAAACTATCAGAACACGCTTTCCCGAATGGAAAATGCGAATTATTTGTTTCTTCTGAAATACTAGGGAAAGTGATTAAATCACAAACACTACTAACTATATTTCGTCTATTTTCTAAAATATATTTTTGAAACATAAAATATAACCTCCTGCTATTATATATATGAAGGTTTTATCCAAATTATTCTGTACGTCTTTATTTTATAATATAAAAAGAGGCTTCTATTGAAAGAAACCTCTTAAGAAGAAAATGTTAAATCCAGTCATCCTGAATTCTTTTCAGTTCTTCTCTTTGTTCGTCATTTGAAATTTCAAAGGTATAGATGTAGTAATTCCCAGACTCAAGGACTCTAAGAATTTTACAATTTTTAAGCTTCTCATTTTGATGAAATTCATCAAGAAACTCAGAATTCTTTTCCTTATTTACCATCAAATTCCGAACGTTGTAGTTACTTAAATTGCTTGTCAAAACTTTTTCCTCCTTATGCATAGACTTTTGCCTATATACTATTATTATACTACAAAAATCCATAAAAGGCAAATTTGGAGTGATTTTGATAGTGTAAAATAGTTTCGGAATGCAAAAAAAGAAAACCTTTGATATAATGTTTTAAATAAAAAATATAAC
>CANQXD010000049.1 GCA_947627755.1 uncultured Clostridia bacterium
AATACCTTATGAAATAGAAAAAATGTCAGCATAAAATTTATACGATTTTGTGTCCAAAAACTTGACATAGATTCACATAAATGGGAAAATGAAAATCAAGAAAGAGTATCTTATAATATTTTTATAGATAAAAATATATATTCTTATAAATGGATAGAAAATGAAAAAAGAATTGATGATTTTATACCAGATTGTATTGTCGAAATTGGTGGTAAAAAGTTAGCAGTAGAGATATATGTTACACATGAAGTAGATAAAAAAAAGAAGAAAAAGTAAAAAAGTCAAAAATTGATATGATTGAAATTTGCTTAGAAGATATTAAAGAAGAGATGTCAAAAGAAAGCTTTGATTTAAATCAATATATACTTTATAATGCAACGAGATGGTGGATTAATAAAACCAAAGTTGAAAGCGAAGAAAAAAAGTTATACGATTTAATATATAATACTAAAAATTATATTTTAAATGAAAAATATACCAAAAAAGATTTATATGAACAAGGAATAATTAGAGAAAGAAAAAAAGAATATGAAGAAAAATTGAGACTTCTTCATGAACGTCAAAAAGAAGAAAAGAGAAAATATGCTATAGAGCATAAAGATGAGTATAGAAAAAATAGAATAAAAAAATTCTTAAGTGTAATAGAAGAGTATAGTAAAAAATATAAAGACAATATTACTACGGTATATAATTTATCAGTTAGAGGGGAATATGTATTTAATTGCTCAAGAGAAATATGGCAAAAGGCTATATATGATATGTTTATTCTAAATAGAGAAGGGAAAAGTATTCAATTAACTAAAATAGACTCATGGGTTGAAAAATATTCTGGATTAAAATATTTTAAGGAATTTGATTATAGTAAAGATGAAATTTGGGATTCAAAATATGATGCTATAAAAAATTATTTGATTGAATTAGAAAAATATAAAATTATAGATCCATTACAATATTATATAACAAAATACGGAGAAAATAGAATATTAAATGGAAACATAAATATCGCAAATTTGAAGATAAGACAAGAATATAGAGGAAATCTAGTTTGTAAACAATGTGGAGAGATTTTTGATAAAGATGATATAATTAATAGATTTTATTTAACTAATTTTGAATTAGACAAAGAATGTTTTCAAAAGGTGATAAATAATTACAGGATTCGACAAAATTTTTAAATTTTATATGATATAAATAAAAGAAGGAGTTTGTTATGGATAATTTAGTTGAAGAGATAAAAGAAATAAATCAAGAAAATGACATATTTGGAACTTATAATAAAGCAAAATCAATATGTGATTTTTTGGAACTAGATAGTAATAAAGAAATTTTAGAAAAAAATAATTTGATAGCAATATATGGTTCATGGGGAAGTGGAAAAAGCTGCTTAATGAAGACTATATATAATAATTTGAATTCAGAAAAATTTGATGTTATGTGGTTTGATACATGGAAATATGAAAAAGATGACAATTTAGCTTTTTCTTTATTCAAATACATAGGAAAAGATAATTTTTTTGATAAAATAAAAGAGAACGGTAGTAATGTTTTAAATAATGCATATGGAATATTTAAGAGCTTAGCAAAAGGAGTAGAACTAAACCTAGGAATCTTTAATATTAAACCTGGAGAAGCAATGGATGAAGCTGAGAAACAAGACGAAAAAATTAAAAATGATATTAACAATCAAAAATGTCTATGGGAGAAAATTGAAGAATTCGAAAGTATTTTTAAAAGTGTTAAATTAAATAATGATAAGAGATTAGTTGTATTTTTAGACGATTTGGATAGATGTGAATCAGATAATATTATAACGTTAATTTCTGCAATAAAATTGCTTTTATCAATTAATAAAAATATTATATTCATAATTGGTGTTGATAAAACAGCAGTTACACTTGCTTTAAAAAACAAATATAATAACGATTATAACAAAGCTGATGAATATTTAGAAAAAATTTTTTCTATTACATTTGAGTTAATAAATAATATACAAACTCAGAACTTCTTAAAATATATTTCAGAAATTACAGGTTTAGAAGAGAAAAATTCAGAATTAATTTTAAGTTTTTTCGAAACATTACATTTTACAAATGCTAGGCAAATAAAAAAAATACTGAGAAAGTACTATTTTATGAAAGAGTATTTAAAAGATAAAGGAATTGATATAGACGATAATAGAAATGTTTTATTAATATTATATATAATAATCCTTAATATATATTATAGTGATGAATATAAATATATAATAAGAACTGATAAAGAAAAAATTTATGAAAATATTACCTTTTTTTATTACGATAAAGATGGATTAAAAAAGCAAGGAAGATACACAGCTTATGAAAAGTATTGCAATATAAAATATAATAATGGCGAAGAATATAATATGCATAAATTATTAGTAAGATTCTCTTCATATAAAATAATAAATAATGAAATGAAAAGCGCATTTTACCTTAACGGAGAAGCTCATAACGATTATAAGAATTGGTTAAACATATTTGATGATAATAATATATGTAGTGAATTTATCAAATTTATTATAAGTAATAACTATAATTTTAAAAATTTAATTAAAGATAATGAATTTGATGATGAAAAAGTAGTAAATATACTGAACATAATAAACGATATAATATAAAAAACAAGTGTGAATAAATGCTATTCACACTTGTTTTAAGTATCAATTTAAACACCCCA
This sequence comes from uncultured Clostridia bacterium, assembly GCA_947627755.1. Lineage (GTDB taxonomy): Bacteria > Bacillota > Clostridia > TANB77 > CAG-508 > UMGS1663. The sequence goes on from CANQXD010000049.1 coordinate 2,698, forward strand.
TAACAAGCTGACAACCATCTACAAAACCATTTCTATAATATTTTTCATTCCAATAGCAAAGGTAGTCCATAAAATTTTTATCAAGCTCATCTAATTGTTTCTGAACAAATTTCTTATTTTGATTAGGAACATTTTTCAATATCTTTTCAGATATTTCATCAAAACATATGCAATATTTTTTATCTTGAGGAGATGCTTCACAAAATGCAGTTTCCTCCCTAAATTCTAACCATTCCTTTATAATATCATCATTAACTTCTCTAAAATTATTCATAAATAAACCTCCAAATTATATAAAATTCAAAATGTCCCCAATTTGTAAATGTATATTTGAACATCTTGTGCGACAAGACTTTCAAAATCTTGGGGACAGAAAGGGGACAAAAGCCCTCAAAAATGTCCGAAAATTGCACAAGAGTTCAGTAAAAGAACAGTGCTATAAACACTTATATTTCAATAAAAACTAAATATGTCAATAAACTTCAAAAATAGCTAATTGAATTCTCATAACCCGAAGGTCGTAAGTTCGAGTCTTACCCCCGCAACCAATTTTATATTACTACAACTAACTAAGTTGTAGCAATTTTTTATATAGTAGGAAAGTTCTCCTTGAAGGAGGACTTTCCGTACTAGATAAATATGGCGAACCTTAGATTTTCTTAAAATTTCTATTTGCTAGAAAATCTTAGGCTCGCTTTTTTATTTTATGGTAATGATTTTAGTACCAATAGTTGTACTTTAAATAGAATAAAAAATAATTTTTTTGTCCTAGCTAGCAAGCAATGAATTTGTTCACACGAAAATCTTACAGGTCTCAAATTCTATTCAATGGGATAAAATCCCAATCTCTTTTAAAAGAGAAAAAGTATAAATATTTATTATATTAAATAAAAATAATTCTTTACAAAAAAATAATTTAGTATTAAAATATAAAATGAAAAAAAATAAATAAAATATTTAATATATTAAATATAAATAGGGGGTAAAATGATATCTTATAAACCATTACGAAAGTTATTAATTGATAAGGATTTGTCTTGTGGAGAATTAAAAGATATGTTGAAGATATCTTCTGCAACAATGGCAAAATTGAATTCAGACAAAATAGTATCATTAGGTATAATAGATAAAATATGCAAATATTTAAATTGTAATATACAAGATGTAATGCAATATGAAAATAAAAAGAAGGAGAAAAAATAATATGTGTTTAGCACAACTATGTAAATCACCAATTAACTATACAGGAAATAAATATAGAATATTACCACAATTTATAAAATACTTTCCTAAAAATGTAAATAAATGTATGGATTTATTTACAGGGGGAGCAACTGTGGCAATAAATTTTATAGCAAACGAAATTATAGCAGTAGACAATAATCCTAGGGTAATAAATTTGCTTAAATTTTTAAAAAAACAAGATTATGATAAACTAATGAATAAAATAGATAATACAATAGAACTATATGGGCTATCTAATTCTTATAAAAATGGGTACACATATTATAAAAAATATGTAGAAGGAAACAATGGCCTAAAAAAATATAATATAGAAGGATTTAACAAATTAAAGAAAGATTATAATGCTTTAAAGAATAAAAATACAGATAAAGCAAATTTGTATTTATATTTGCTTATGATTTATGCATTTAACAATGATATTAGATTTAATTCTAAAGGAGAATTTAATTTGCCAGTAGGTAAGACCGATATGAATAAAAATAATAGAAACAAGTTAAAAAGATATATCGATATTTGTAATGATAAAAAAATTGAATTTATTTGTAAAGACTTTAGAAAAATTAATATAAAAGACTTTAATGATATAGAATTTATATATGCTGATCCACCGTATCTTATTACAGATGCAGTGTATAACGAAAATGATGGCTGGGGAAAACAAGAAGAAATAGCTTTATTAAGTATGTTAGATAAATTAAATAATAATGGAATAAAATTCGCATTATCTAATGTTTTGCAAAAAAAGAATCTCAATGTAAAAAATGAAATATTGTATAATTGGTTAGAAAAGAATAAAGAAAAATATTTTATTAATAAAATTGATTATAATTATAGATCTGCTAGCTATAATAAAAAAAATAGAGACGGATTAGAAGAAGAAGTATTAATAACAAATTATAAAGTGGAGGAATAAGATTGAAACTAAATATAGAAAATAGAAGATATATAGGAAATAAAAGTAAACTATTGAAATTTATAAATGATACAATAAATCAGGAAAAAATAGAGTTTAATACTTTCGGAGATGTTTTTTCTGGAACAGGAGTGGTAGCAGAGTATTTTTTAAATAAAGGCAAAAATATATATGTAAATGATATACTATACTCAAATTATGTGATATATAAAGCGATATTAAGCAATGAAAATTATGACGAAGAAAAAATAAAATCAATAATAAATGAGTATAATAAAGTAATATCTGCTGATTTAAAAGACAACTATTTTTCAGATAATTTTAGTGGTAACTATTATCATTATAATGATGCTAAAAAGATAGGATTTGTTAGAGAAGATATAGAAATCAAATACAATAAGAAAGAAATTAATAAAAGGGAATATTATATTTTAATATCGTGTTTACTATATTCAATGGATAGAATTTCGAATACAGTAGGGCACTATGAAAGTTTTTTAAATAAAGAACCAGAATATAAAAATCTTCAAATAAGTTTTATAAACCTAAAAAAATATAATGGAAAATCATATATATTTAATGAAGATGCAAATAGGTTGGTAAGAAAAATAAATGTTGATGTAATGTATATAGATCCACCATATAATGCTAGACAATATGCTAATTTTTATCATTTGCTAGAAAATGTCGCTCATTGGGAAAAACCACCAGTTTTTAATAAAGCAAAAAAAATGGAAAGAAAAAATATAATGAGCGAGTATTGTAAAGCAAATGCAAAAGCAGTATTTGCCGATTTAATAGAAAACATTAATGCAAAATATATTATTGTATCTTATAATAATACATATGAAGCAAAAAGTTCATCGTCTGTAAACTCAATAACATATCAAGATATGATGCAAATATTAGAAAAAAAGGGAAACGTAAGAGTATATGAAACAGATTATAAATTTTTTAATTCAGGAAAAACAAATTTAGATAAACATAAAGAAAGATTATTTGTGTGTGAAGTAGAGGTTTAAATTATGAGTTTATTAAAATATTATAAGAAGATGTCCGAAGATAAAAAGATATATGATTTATATTCACGTTGTGGAACAGAAAGAAAAATTCGTGAATTAGGTCATAAGCCACTTGGTAATGTATATTGGTTTAGAAATACTAATTTTAGGTATAATATGACTTTTGTTGAAGATTATAGAAAATTTAAATCTAATGCTGGGGTTAAAAGAAGTCAATGGCCAAAAAATTCAAAATATAATCAAGAACAACACAAAATATATACAGTTAGAATGAGACAAGCAAAAATATTTCGACAAACTACTGTTGACGGAGAAGAATTATATTTCCCAAATCCAAAGGGAATATTTATTGAAAAATTATTAAATAATAATGATTTAGAAGAAAAAGATATTTGGATATTGTCTTATATTTTCTTATTAGATGCATATTTTAATGTAAAAGTAAATTATATTATAAATAGAAGTTTGGAAATTATAGACTTATTAGTAAAACAAGGATTAACTGAAGAAAAAATTATAGAATCTGCAAAAGAAATAATTGAAAATCAAGATAAAAGTATCGAGGAATTATTAAAATATGATTTTTTATATTATGAATCTTTTTTTACATCCTATGAAAAAAATGGGTACAATATAAATTTTATATCAGAATATATAAAGGCTTCAGAAGAAGAAAAATTAGAATTATATTCTTATATAAAATATAATTTAAAAAATGGAGAAAAAGATAATAAATGTATAATTGCGAAAAAATTTCAAAAGTATCCAAACAAAGGAAATTATGATAAAAATATGTTGATAGATGATGCTAAAACGTTGTATTTATCTAAAAATTTAATAAATATTGGAGATGTATCCTTTAATCATTTTATAGATATTATATTAGATAGTTATGAGAGTATAGAAAATTATAATAGACCTTTGGTAAAAAGTATTATATATAGTAATAGAGATGTTTTTCAAGATATATATTATAATGTGTTAAATATTAATAAAGAAAATAATATAGATGAAGTAATTAGTGAAAATGAAATTAATTCGTTTTCTGAAATTGAAGGACCAGAGCCTAGAACAGATATAGGAGAAAATGAAGTTGGTAAAAATAAAAATTATAAAAGTAGTTCCTTAAAAAAAGAAAAAGCTAAAAGGAAATCTGGGTATTTTTGTGAATTAGGAGATAGAAATCAATGCCAATATTTTATATCAAAAACATCAAATAAAAATTTTTTAGAAGCACATCACCTTGTACAAATGGAATTTAGTAATGATTTTGAAAATAGTTTAGATGTTATTGCTAACTTAATTGCATTGTGTCCTAATTGCCACAGAAAATTACATCACGCAAAAGATGAAGATAAAATAGGAGATATTGAGTATCTATTCTCAAAAAGAAAAGAACAATTGAAAGAAAAAGGAATTAATATATCACTTGCTAAATTGAAAGATTACTATAACATTGAAGATTAATAAATAAAAATTTAATTATAAAGGGGAAATAAAAGATTTCCTCTTTTATTTAATTTTTTAATAATATATGTTAAAATATTATCGGAGGGAGAAAAAAGATGAATTTAGTAGATTTATATAAAGATTTGTGCAAAAATAATAGATGGTATGATGCATATTGCTCTACAGGAGAAAATTCAAATGGAAAAATGTTATATTTTTTGAATACAAATTATAGAAATTTATGGGTGTTTGAGACAGGCTATAATGTGTTCAAAGAAATTGAAAATATAGGTAGAGATCAATGGATTCATAATGAAAATCATGGAGAAGAAAAGGAAAAACAACATACAGTTAATATGTTAAAATCAAAAATATTTTCTAGAGCATCAAATAAATATTACAGAAATAAAAAAGGTTTAGCTTTTGGAGATATGTTGGATAGTGATTTTTCAAAAGAAGAACGTTGGATAATTATATACTTAACAATATTAAATGGGTATTTTGCTAATATTCCTAATTACATAAATGTAAGAAATAATGAAATTGTAAATATTATGGAAAAAAGAGGCGTTAGTAGAGAAAAATATATAAATATTTTAAAGGATTTTATTTATAATTGTGACATTGGTACAATGGAAATATTTATGCATGATTACTTGTATTTTGATTCTTTTTATAAAGATTTTGAAAATATTGATTTTTTACAAATGTTTATTAATGCAAGAGATGATGAAAGAAGAGAGTTAAAAGAATATGTGCAAAATCAACCTAGAAATAGAGAAATTACCAAAGAAGAAACATGTACAATATCATATAAATATAAATCTACAGGATCATATGTGAAGTCCACATTAGTTGATAATGCAAAAATACAATACTATTCACTTATTTTATTAAATAATACATATAAAAATTATGAAGATTTTATAGATTATGCACTTTTTAAATATAGTGAAATATATAAAAATATTGATATTAAAAAAATTAAAAATTTTATAAAAAATCATGAAGCAGTATACAAATTGATATATGAAGAATTATTTAATATTATACAATATTCGTTGAATTTTAGAGAAGAAAAAGAAGTAAATGAACAGGATGTAAATTTAAATGAAAAAATTGATGATACTGATGTTAATTCAATTGAGAAATATAACAAAGTAAGTACAGTATTAAAAAAATTAGCTAAAGCTAATAGCAATTATAAATGTGAATTAGAAGATTTTTACGGATGTCAATACTTTACAAGTAAAGAGTCTCATAAAAATTATGTTGAAGTTCATCATTTAATTCCTAGAGCTGTAGGAAATGATTTTGAAAATAGCATAGAAGTTATAGAAAATTATGTTACATTGTGTCCACACTGCCATAGATTAGTGCATTTAGGTGAGGATGTTGAAAGAAAACCAGCATTGCATAACTTGTATATTAAAAGAATAGAGGCTTTAAAAGAGAAAGGTTTAGATATTGATGAAAAACAATTGAGAGAATACTATTTGATTGAAAATTAGATTTTAGTTAAGAAAGACCAACTATAAAAAGTCAAGCATTTTTTGAAAAAAATTAAAAAATTTTTTCAAGATAAAAATAGACATCATAA
>CANQXD010000050.1 GCA_947627755.1 uncultured Clostridia bacterium
GCTTCTTGGGCTGGCTTAGCACCTGGTTGCAATGAATCTGCTGGTAAAAAGAAATCTGTTAAAATTTCTCGAGCTGGCGTATATCTTAAACCTGCACTTGTTGAAGTTGCTCATTGTGCTGTAAAAGATAAAGAAAATCCTTACTATGCCAACAAATTCAATGTTATTTCTAAACGTAGAGGCAAAAAACGTGCTTATATTGCTATTGCCAGAAAAATATTAGTTGCTATTTATCACATGCTTTCAACTGGTGAACTTTTTAATCCTTCGGATATGTCAAAAGTTGAAACGTCTGATAAAGAAAAAATTAAATATACAAAAAATAATTTTATCCAATCTACAAAGCAACTTCTATCACTAGGCCTAACAATTGAAGATTTACAAAAATTTATTGCATCAAAAATATCAGAATCTACACCCGTTATATAATTAATTTCTGGGGGTAAGGGGGAACTATGCCCTTTTTTCTTATTTTGGTTTTATTTTTTTCATTATTTCTTTCAAACTATCATTCCTTTCCAAAGAACGTTTGTATCAAAATAACATAAAAAATAATTTTATACTTAGCATAAACTAAGACTACAAACATTATATAAATAAATAATGCAAAAATCAACAAAAATTGTCAAAAAACTAGAAAAATAGCAAAAAATATAAAGTATAAGTAAATAAAAACTAAAAATATATTCTATTTTGTAAAAAAATATGATATCATTAACAAAGATAGGAAAGGAGACAATATGGATATTACAATAAATGTAGAAGATTACATATTAAACATAAGAGCAGCAGCGGTCATTATGCATAATGGAAAAATATTAGTACATAGAAATATAAACTCAAACCACTATGCTTTGCCGGGTGGAAGAATAGAAATAGGTGAAAATTCAGAAAATACGATAAAAAGAGAAATACTAGAAGAAATGGGAAAACAAGTAGAATTAATAGGATATATTAGTACAATAGAAAACTTTTTTGAAATGAATGGTAAAAAATATCATGAAATTGAGTTTGTGCATAAAGCAGAATTTACAGAAAAAGAAGATAAATTATTGCAAGAGACTATTAAAAATATAGAAGGGAAAGATTTTTTACAATATGAGTGGTTAGAACTAGATAAAATAGAGCAATATCCCTTGATGCCAAAAGTAATAAAAGAAATCTTAAAAAATAAGGTGTTTCCAGTGCACAAAATAAATGATGATAGGGAGTAAAAAAGCTAGAAAGGGTAGAAAATAATATGGAAATTATAGTAGGAAAAACAGCAGGTTTTTGCTATGGAGTAAAAAGGGCAGTAGAAGGAGCAAAAAGTGAAATAAAAAAAAACAAAAGAATAGGAGTTATGGCAGGGGCATCTACTCCACAAGAAAGTATTTTAGAAATTGTAAATGCAATAAAAATGTAAAATATTAAGGAGAAATAATAGTGTTAAAAATACAAAATTTAAAAGATAGACAAGAGTATATAGAAGAAGTCGCAAGATTAACTCAAAGTGAATGGGGAGAAAATATATTATTTTGATTTATAAAATAACAAGTAACAAAAGTTACTTGCCTCTATTAAATTTTCTTTAATTCTTCATCTGTTAATTCTAAAATTTCTATTATTTTATCTGTTAATAAACCAGAATTTTTTAATTTCTTTGCAATGTCCGTTTTCTCTTTGAAAATTCCGTTGCTTCATTCCGTTGTTCTAGCCCTTCCTTTAAGCCATCTTCTCTTGCATGCCTTAGCCCGTTTTTTTCATCTCTTATTGCTTTTTCTCTTAACTCTGCTACTCTCTTTAATTCTTTATCTTTACTTATTTTTTCTAATTCACTCATTGCTTCTTTTATTTCTTCATTCTCATTCATAATTTTGGATACCTCACTTTCATTGGGGTTATCTAAAAACATGACCCATTGTGCTAATTTATTATTTGGCTCTTTTTTTAGTATCTCCCTTGCTTTTGGTATCTCAATCTCTTTTGTCTTTTCTATTTCATAATCTAATATTATTATTCCTATTACTTTATTCAGTTTTCCATAATCGTCTCCTTGAACTAATTGACTTGAGTAAATTTTACTCCAATAAAACAAAAATCTTTCTGCCGTATCTTTATTATCTGCAAGTTGAATTTCAATATCACAAATAGTTCCATTATCTAACGTGGCTTTCAAATCTACAATTCCTAATTTCTCATCTGGATAATCTTTCATAAGATATCTATCATTATCTAAGTTAATACTTTCTATTTTTTCTTTTGTAGTTGCTTCTATCATAGCTTTTGTGATTCTTTCATTTCCTGTTTTAAATAAACAATGAAATACTACATCTATCTTTGGTTTTAATAAAGTGATTTGTTCTTCCATAAATAATTCCTTTCAAATGTAGATTTTAAATTCCATAAAATATGAATATTGTTAAATAGTGAAATGATTTTATGTAATCTAATAAAATTATTAAATCATAACTTTACATAAAAAACAAGAATTTTTCATCGTAAAATTTCGACAAAAAATGTAGAATAAAAAATTTGCTACGAGTAAAGAAATAATATATAATACTAACAATGATAGTTTATCTTCGAAAAAAAGTAAGAAAGGATGAATTAAAAAATGCAAGACACCATAATTTATTTAATTAGACATGCAGAAACAATTGATGAAAAAGGAATAAGAAAAACAGACGAAACAATGCAAGAAATCAATGAAAAAGAAATATTATCAGTTGAAGGAGAAGAAGAGGCAAAAAAATTAAGTGAAAATGAAGAACTTCAAAATATTGATACAATTTGGAGTAGTAGTTATACAAGAGCAAAACAAACAGCCAAATACATAGCAAATAAAAATAAAATGCAATACAATATAGATAAAAGATTATGTGAGAGAAAGCTTGGAAATATTGAAGACTTAGCAAAATTTATGAATGATAAATCAACAAGAGATCCTTCTCGTGAGCAATTAGCGTTTCCAAATTTTAAAACTCGAGATGGTGAAAGCGCAAATGATACCAATAAAAGAATGAATGAATTTATAACAGAAACGCTACAAAATTACAATGGAAAAAAAATAGTTATTGTAAGCCATGGTGGAGCAATAAAGTTTTATTTGCTTAGTTATTGTAAAGTAAATAAAACTTTGAATTTAGAATATAAAGGAGAAGAATTAAAAATAACTTCTCCATGCTTATTAAAATTAACATTTAGAAAAGAAAAATTAATAAATTTAGAACAAATAAAATAATTTTATATACGTATTAGAAAAAATCTCCCAATAAAATTGAGAGATTTTTTAAATTGATCAATCCTAATTCCCCTTATTCATTTCCTCATAACGTTTAACCTTTTGCGTAGTAGTCTTAGCAAGAGGCTCTGTTGTAATCGTAATTTCTTTAATATGCTTAACATCTGGCAAAGTCTGGTTAACCTCTTTAACTGCCTTCCAAATAATATCCTTCTTCTCATCAGCAGTTTTGTCACCATACAAATTATGCATTGTCTCCTCATTGTAAACAATCTTAGCGCAAAGAGTAGTATCCATAGAATCCTTATTACGAGCAAACACCATACTTTCCTCTACCATTGGTAATTGGTTAAGAAGAATCTCTAACTCTTGAGGGTAAACATTTTTACCATTCTTTAAAACAATAACATCATTCTTTCTACCGCAAATATATAAGAATCCATCTTTATCTAAATACCCATAATCACCTGTAGAAAACCAGCCATCTTTTAAACACTTATTAGTTTCCTCTTCATTTTCATAATAACCAAGCATAACGCTAGGACCTTTAACAGTAATCTCTCCTATACCTTCCTCGTTAGGATTTACAATCTTTACCTCTAAACCAGGAAGAGGAAGCCCAATCGAACCAGGTCTTTTTTCTTTATCCGACTCTGCAGAAACAACAGGAGAAGTCTCTGTTAAACCATAACCCTGAATCAAATCCACACCAAAATTATTAAAACCTTTAATAATCTCCTTATCTAATGGAGCAGATCCTACTAAAACAATTCTTAACTCTCCACCAAATTGGTCAATAATAGGTTTAAAAACTTTTCTTCTTATATCAATTTTTGCTTTATAAAGAGCATTAGTAACCGATATCATAGTTTTCATCAATTCTTTTTTGCCTTGTTCTTCTAAACCTTTCCAAATTTTCTTATGAACATTTTCAAGAACCAAAGGAACAGCAACAAAAACGCTTACATGATACTCGTTCATATTCTTTTGAATATACTTTAAACCATCACAAAAAGCAACAGTTACACCATGATACATACCAAAAAGGAAAGTAATAGTACACTCAAAAGTGTGGTGAATTGGTAAAAAAGAAAGTAAAGTATCAGTAGGGTATAACTTTAAATAACCAGCAAGGGCCATAATATCACTACAAATATTATTCTGAGAAAGAAGAACGCCCTTTGAAAGATTAGTAGTTCCAGAAGTAAAAAGTAAAATAGAAACAGCATTTGGATCAATAGTAACTTCATCATAAAGTTTATTTCCTTCTTTTCTTAAATTTGCGCCTTGTAATAATAAATCATTGTAAGATAGTACATTTTCGCGAACAGTATTATCCATACTAATAATATATTTTAAATTACTATCCGTAAACTCTAAAATAGAATCAAGATACTTTTCTTCACAAACAATAGCCTCTGCTTTACTTCTTAAAATTAAAGATTTCAACTCATTTGCAGGTAAAGCCTTATCTAGTGGAACAATAACCATACCACCAGTTGTAACTGCTAAATAAGTAGTACACCATTCATAGCGGTTATTTCCAATAACAGCAACTTTTTTACCGCCTAACCCCATTTCTAATAATTTAGTAGAAAGAGCCTCAACATCATTTTTAAATTCTCCATAAGTTTTACTAACATATTCAACATTGTCACCAATTTTCTTCTTATATTTATAAGCAACATTTTCTGGATATTTTTCAGTAGTTTTTTGAAGTAACTCTCTAAAATCCTTAATATTCTCCACTTGATGAACAATTCTGCTTTTTTCTTTTTTCATGCTTTTTTCTCCTTTTCATAAATTTTGACTTTTTCCAATTCATTTTACAATAAAAGGAAATTTTTTGCAACAATTTTATTGATTTTTCAAAACAGTTAGTATATACTACTTCATAGTAAACATTGAATAGAAACGTATAAAGGAGCATTTGCTATATGGAAAAGAAATTATATACATTAACAAATCCACAAAAATCAATATACTTAACAGAAGAATATTATAAAGGAACCAATATTAATAACATTGCAGGAACCATCACAATCAATCAACCAGTACAATTTGAAAAACTTAAGGAAGCAATAAAACAACTAATAAAGCAAAATGATGGTTGTAGAATTATGCTTTCAAATGAAGAACAAGAAGTAAAACAATGGATAGCACCTTACCAAGATTTCCAAATTGAAATAATAGATGTTGCTTCAGAAAATGAACTTTCAGAAATAGCAAAAAAAGTAACATCAAAGCCATTTCCACTATATAATAGTTATTTATTTAAATTTGTATTATACCGTTTTCCAGATAATCATGGTGGATTTATTATAAATATGCACCATTTAATTGCAGATTCGTGGTCAATGGGAATAGCAATTAATGAAATCATGGAAATTTATTCTTCATATTTAAAAGGAGAAGAACATCAAGAAAAAGATACTACTTTATACTCTTATACAAATTATATTACAGCAGAACAAGAATATAAAAAAAGTGATAAATACCAAAAAGATAAAGCATATTGGGACGAAGTATTTTCAACAATTCCAGAAAGTGCTACTATTCCAAGCATTCAAACAAATGCTACAACAAATAATTTTAGCGAAGCATCAAGAGAGCAATTATCTATACCTTCTAATTTATTAAACCGCATAAAAGAGTATTGCTCTAGCCAAAAAGTTTCAGTATATAACTTTCTAACTGCTATTTTTTCCATATATATTAGTAGAGTGTCCAATTTAGAAGATATTTGCATTGGAACACCTATTTTAAACCGTGCCAATTTTAAAGAAAAAAACACAACAGGAATGTTTATCAATACCTTGCCAATTCGAGTAAAAATGGATACTTCCATGTCATTTTCAGAGTTTTTAAACTCAGTTATGGCAAACTCTATGGCATTATTAAGACACCAAAAATACTCTTACCAAAATATAATAGAAGAATTAAGAAAAAAACAAAGTAATTTGCCAGCATTATATCAAATTATGATTTCATACCAAATTACAAAAATAAACGAAGAACAAGAAGAAATACCACACGAAACAAAATGGATTTTCAATGGCATTACAGCAGATGATATAGACATTCACATTTTTGATTTAAATGATACGAACGAACTTAACATAGCTTATGATTATAAAACAGAAAAATATACTTCGCAAGAAATGAAGCAAATACATGAACGTATTTTAAACATTATTTCACAAGTATTAAATAAGGAAGATATTGCACTTTCTGAAATTGAAATTGTAACATTAGAAGAAAAAGAGAAACTAATTCATGGATTTAACCAAACAAAAATGGATTATCCAAAAGACAAAACAATTGCGCAATTATTTGAGGAGCAAGTAAAACTTACTCCTAATAATGTTGCGCTTGTTTTTGAAGATAAAAGTTTAACTTACCAAGAATTAAACGAAAAGGCAAATCAGTTGGCGTACTACTTAAAAGAAAATGGTGTGAAAAGCCATGATATAGTAAGTGTTTGTATGAATAAAAATATTTCCTTTATTATTTCAATTTTAGCAACTTTAAAATGTGGCGCTGCCTATTTACCGATTAACCCAAGTTATCCTTTTAATAGAATTAATTATATTGTGGAAAATAGTAAATCAAGTGTATTTATAACAGACACAAATTATCATATTGATTTTACAAAAACACTTAATTTTAACAATATCAATTATTCAAAATATAATAAAAATAATTTAGAAGTTCCTATTACAAGTGATAGTTTAGCTTATGTTATTTATACATCAGGTTCAACAGGAAACCCAAAAGGTGTAATGGTTACACATCAGAATTTAGTCAATTTTTTATTTAGTTTTAATCATTGCTTTAAAAATAAATTTGGAAATAAAGATAATTGTTTATCCTTAACCAATATTTCATTTGACGTAAGTGTATGTGAAATATTTACACCTTTAGCATTTGGCGCTACATTAGTTTTATATCCAGAAGATACCCTAACAAGTATACCTCTTTTATGCGATATATTAAATAAAAATAAAATAACATTTCTTTATATTCCACCTAGCGTACTTAATGACGTTGCAGATTTTATTATTTCAAAACAACTAATGGTTTATATTGATAAATTACTTGTAGGAGTAGAAGCAATAAAAAACTCTACTCTAAATAAATTTTTAGAAATAAATAAAAATATGGAAATAATAAATGGATATGGGCCTACGGAAACAACGATTTGCACTACATTTTATAAATATCAATATTCTGACAATTATAATAAGAATGTACCAATAGGATATCCTATCTCTAATAGTAACATCTATATTTTAGATAAAAATAATAATATTTTGCCAATAGGTACTATAGGTGAATTATGTGTTAGTGGTGATAATGTAAGTAAAGGATATTTAAATAATAAAGAATTAACCAATAAATCATTTATTCATAATGAAAAAATAAGTAAAGCAACAATTTATAAAACTGGAGATTTAGCATATTGGACAAAAAATGGAACGTTATCATTTATTGGTAGAAATGACTCACAAATAAAATTCAAAGGACACAGAATAGAATTAAACGAAATAAATAATACTGTAAAAAAGATAAATTCTATTACTAATTCTTATACCTTAATAAAAAAAGTAAATAATATTGATAGTATTTGTTGCTATATAACAACAAATGAAAATATTAATGTAGATGATATATATGAAAACTTATCTAATAACTTACCTTATTATATGATACCTTCTCATATTATTCCTATAGATTCTTTTCCTTTAACGCTAAATGGAAAAATAGATAAAAGCAAGTTACCAGAAATAGTAATATCTACATCTATAGATAATACGCAAAAGAATTATAATAAAACAGAACTTTCGTTAATACATATTATTTGTAAATTATTGAATATTGAAAATGTGAATATACAAGATGATTTATTTGACTTAGGTTTAGACTCTTTGTCTGCCATAAAATTAGTAACAGAAATTTATAATACTTTTAATATTGAAATACTAATTAAAGACATTTTTGAAAATGTCAGTATAAAAAAATTATCTAAATTAATAAACTCATTATCAAATAAAGATAAAATTATAATACCAAAAGCAGAAAAACAAGAATATTACCCAGTATCTTCAGCACAAAAAAGAATGTACTATGCATCAGAAATGGATGGAGATAATTCTTTAGTATATAATATTGC
>CANQXD010000051.1 GCA_947627755.1 uncultured Clostridia bacterium
GTTATATTTTTTATTTAAAACATTATATCAAAGGTTTTCTTTTTTTGCATTCCGAAACTATTTTACACTATCAAAATTAAATACCCTTTGACTTTTATGCTATATTGCGATATAATAATATTTGTTACTGTTCAAGAACAATTTTATAAGGAGGTTTTTACCATTTATGGTACGAAGACGTAACCGTAATTTTTCACGGGCAATTTCTGTTGTAGACTATATCTTAGAAGAAAATGGTCACACTGTTGCAGAGGCAGCACAAGAATTTCGAATTTCTAAAGACTCTATCCGTAAAGATCTCAATTACTACGGAATAATTGCTTTTTATGGCAATACTGAAAATTCAAAAGAATTACAGAAAAATTACCAAAAAATGAGAAAAACTTTAGCTAGGCTTGCTACCGAAAATCATTATGGTGGCTTTTCTAGTAAAAAAGCAGTTTCTAATTGAAACTGCTTTTTTACTGTTTTACAAAATATTAATTTACAATTTGTTCCATACAATTATATACTAATTTTACCCATGTTGATTCTGGACAGAAGCATTTTTGTACGCCAGATAATGTTGCTCCATGATAATAAGCACCATCACTGCTTAAATAGTTATTGTGTAATAATTTAGCTGCCGCTTCTAACCCTTCATTTGTAGAAGAATAACGAATTAATCTTCCTTTTGACATCATACTAATATAGTTGTTTGTGTTTCTATGGTTAGATTCAATATTCCATCCAGATTCTGCTGCAATAAGACCACAGAAGAAGATTTCATTGATTTCATATTTTTCACATAAATCATAAATTATATCACTATTTTCTTTAAAGAATTCTGAAGTATCTGTTTTTAAATTTGCCATAAGTATTTTAAAATCTTCTTTTGAGATACCACATCTTTTGCTTAAATCCATATCTTTTGAAATAGTCATCTCATCAATAGAAATATATATTTTTTCAATTTGTCTTTCTTGACCTGCTCTTGCTAAAGCTACTTCTTTCATTTTTGCTGTTTCGATTATTTTTTGTGTTCCATATTGTTGTGTTTTATTTTCTTGTTGTATTTCACTTTTCTGTGCTATTTCTGTTTCTTCTTGTTTTACTTGTTGAATTCTTACCATTTGTTGCATTTGTTGCATTTTTTCTTGCGTCATTTCTTCTGTCATAGCTTGTAATGTTATTGTTTTTTTATTTATTCGTGTATTTGCATTTGCTGAAACGAATAATTGTATGTGGGCAATTAATGTTATTAGCGCCATAGTAGCACAAATTATTTGTCTCATGCACAGCCCACTTTTACTATTATCTTGCATTTTTCTACATCCTTCCCGAGTGCTTTTTTGCACCACTTTTTTATTATACCATACATTTCCAGTATTGTCAAATTATGGGTGCTAAAGATAGTGTAAAATAGCTTTTGAATGTAACAATGACATAACTTTTTATATTAAGTTAAAATAATTATTTATAGTTTATATTTCTTCAGATTGTTTGCTTTTCTCATTTTTTTCTATATCTTTTTCCGTATATCCTGCTAATTTCATTGTTTCTTTTCCATACAAATCTGATAAACTAGCCTCATGTTCTCTTTTATATTCTTCATAAGCATCAATAAAAACTTCAATTCCAATTTTTTCTTTCATTAAACTACTAATAGCCTTTAAAATTCTAGATGCACCAGTTAGTTCTCCTTCAAAATATTCAAAACTATCATAATCCCACATATTATTATACATAATTCTATAATCATATTCTTCTTGCATGCAATAGCCGTTTCCTATCATATCTGAAGAATCATATCCACCTTTTTCTAATCGCTCTTTTAAATCTTCACGCCAAGTGCATAACCATTCTAGTACAAGAATTTGAGTTTTCGCAGGTGAAATTTCTTCTCTATATGGGGTTCTACTCCATGAAACCAAAATATCTCCTTTTTTAAATGGAGTTGGAATATTTAAAAATATGCCATCAATATCTAACCAACTATTTTTACTATCTGTTATATTTACTAATACTCCTTTTTTATTAAATACATGATATTCCCCAGTAATTTCTGAATTATTGTCATTTAGATAAGTTTTTGTAATTTCATAAGAATAGGTATCATCATATTCATTAATATAGTCTTCTAGTTCTTTTTCTATTATTTTAAACGTTTTTCTTGCATTTCTTAATTTATTTCTATTGTCCCACTCGTTCGTACTTTTATTTAATTCTGTGTAAGTATAAATTACATCACTTTCGTCTTTTTCCAATTTTTCTTTTAGTGTTTGAAGTCTTGTAATTTCGCTTTTTATTAAATCTTTTACACTGTCATAATGCTTGCAATTTATTCTTTCTATTACCTCCATATCTGGATAATTATTGATTAAGTCTTGATATTTGCTTATTTTTTCATCTACACTCATTCTTTTATTTCTATACACTAATACAGCAAGTTCTTCTGTGTTGAATTTATGCCCAATTTCTCTACAATAGTCGCTAATTGCTGTTGAGTTAATTAAATCATATTCATCTAATGCTCTATCTTCTTCTTTTTTTATTCCTCTATTATACATTTCAAGTAGCATTTGAAGCGTATTTACTTCGTCTTGTTGATTTCGATTTAGTTCTTCTTTTTCATATCTTTTCAATTTTCTTTCTATTTGCGACTTTGTTACATATTTGCTTACATCTATTGTTGATTGCGTTTCAAAATATACTTGGTAAAATTCTTTTGGATAGTGAACTTTAAACCATGCAAAATAAAAGGCATTTTTTGCATATCCAATTGCATGTGATTTAGGAAATAAGTAACTTACTTTTTCTGCTGAATCTATATACCACTCTGGAATATTATGCTCTTCTAATATTTTTTTATATTGATTCCATTCTTCAAAATATGTTTCTCTGTTACTTTTTAAATCAAAAATATCTCTTGTTTTTGCTGCCTTTCCCTTTCTTATAAATTCTGTAATTTGATATGCCATTTTTCTTTCTATTCCATTTTCCATTAAATAATTCATTATATCTGCTCTATTTGAAATAAGTTGACTTACTGGAATATTATTTTTCTTAATTAAATTTTCTCCATTATATAGCCATGTATTACTTCCATGCGCTAAGCAAGAAGCGCATACTAAATCATTTAAGTCTTTTGCTTTTATTTCTTTTAACATTTCTATCATAAATTTAGTTTCAAATTCTGAAATTCCTTTTGTACTATTGTTATAATTTTTGTCTCCTGCACGTAAAAATAATTCTATAGTTTCTTTATCTTTTAAATCAATGGTTTTTAAATCTACCTTCGTTGCTTCTTGTAATTTATGTAAAATAGTTGGTTCGTCATGTTCTAAAATATTAAATTTCAAAAGACCACCTGTTTCATATTCAATTTCATGGTAATCTTGATGTGTTTTTTGTCTATTAGTTTCTTCATCAATTTCAATTGGACAAAAATCATTTATATCTTGTTCTTTTGACAGTATACAAATTCCACCTGGGTGAATGCCAGTTTCCCTTTTTATTTCAGATATTTGCTCAATTAATCTATCTCGTTTTTCAGGAATGATTTTAGTTTCAAAATCTTCTTCATATTTTTTTACCATATTAGAAGCTTTTACCACCCCTATTGTTTCAACTGTTCCGCAGAAAATCACTTTATCTTTTCCATATTTTTCTGTTATATATTCAAATAGACTTTCTCTTATTTTTGGTGAAACATTAATGCTAATGTCTGGCTTTCTATTTAATTCTATTCCAGCAAACAATTCAAATGGTAAATTATAGTCTATAGGATTATAGTCTGTAATTCCTAGTAAATACGATACAAAAGAATTTCCTATACCTCCTCTAGGAAATGATATATATCCCATTTCTTGTGATTTTAAAACCAATTCTGCTATTAGCAAGTAAATCCATTCAAATTTGTTTTTTATTATAGAATTTAGTTCTAATTCTAACCTTTCTTCTACCTCTTTTGGTACTTTTTCTCCATAAAGTTCTTTTACTTTTTCATAGCATTTTTTCTTTATAATTTCTTCTTGTTCTTTCGAAACAGGATACTTTGCTTTTGGAACCTTTACTTTTATATTTTCACACATATTTGCTAATTTCTTTGCATTTTCAACAACTATTTCATACCTTGTCTTTTCATTTTCTATATATGAAAATGCTTTTAACATTTCTTGTGTATTTTTTAAATATCTTTCACTATCATTGTTTTTTTCTTGAAATTTCTCAAAATATTCTACATTTAATCTTTGTGAATATTTAACAATGTCATTGCAAAGTTTTTCTTCTTTTTGCACAAAAAGTGGACTAGATGTTGCAACTACTAAAATATTATTTTCATAACCTAATTTTACTATTTTTTGCTCTTTTTCTTTTTCTATTTTTGTTGCATTTTGAGATAATTGCTCTATTGCTAAGAAATCGTAATATTTTAGTTTTTCATCTATGTTATTTTCATTGAAGTATTTATAAATTTCACCGTTTTTTCCATAACTACCATATAAAAGTCCTTCTCTATATTGGTCTAACTGGCTTTTAAGAATGGTTGGCTCTTCTTGTAATTGATTTGTAAATGCTTTTGATAATAAAGTATATAAATTTTTTAAGCCTTTTTGCTCTTTAACCAAAATAGCAATATCATAACTTTCGTCAAAGTTATCATCTTTTACAAATTTTGTTTTTAGTCCATATAATATTTTTAAATCTTTTATTTGGTTTTTTTCTATATATTTTTCCGCTTTTAAAAAGCTTTGAACACTATTATAGTCGCTAATACCAATTGCTTTGCAATTTCTTTTTATGGCTTCTTCTAAATATTTTGAAACACTACTAATTCCTTTTCTTTTACTCATGTTTGTATAACAACCTATTTCTATTCTTTCTTCCATATTAAATTTGATTCCTTTCTTTTCAAAAATTTACATGCATTATTTTTCTTTAATTTCATTGTTAAGTATTCTTTGCATATTTCCAAATTTAAAATATTCTGGCATCCATGCAAGTTCTACTTCTTCTTGCGTTTTAGAGTCGTTTTTTACAATTGTAATATTGGCAGTGCTTTTTATATAAAGTAATAAAATAATATCTGCTAAAAGAAGTTTTTTGTTCTCTCTATCTTTTATTTTTGAGGATGAAATACAGGAAATTAACAATATAGGAATGTTTAATTCTTCTGCTAAATTTTTTAATTCTTTTGTTATTTTTTCAGTTTCAATAGCCGTATTTGATTCTTTTTCCTGTTTAGCACCAATTAACTCTAAATAGTCAATTAAAATGAATTGAATATTCTGCTCTAATTTTAGTTTTCTTGCCTTTTCACAAATTTCTTCTACTGTTATTGCTGGTGTATCATCTATAAAAATTTTTGCATCTTTTAATACTTCTATTCCATATTGAATTCTATCAAAATCGTCTTGAGTTAGTTCTTCTGCATACATATTTTGAACTTTTTGACTTTCTACCATTGCCTTACTTGTAATAAGCCTTTTTACTATTTCATCTTTTGAATTTTCTAAACTAAAGCATACTACTGCTTCTTGCTCTTTTGTGGCAATATTACTAAGAATATTTAAGCCTAATGATGTTTTTCCCATACCTGCATTTGCCTCTAATACAATTAGTTTTCCACCACTCATATCAATTGCTTCGTCTAATTTTTTAAAACCTGTTTTCATATTTTTCCTCCTTTTTATACAATAAATTTTAGTTTTGTATTTTTCTATGACATTAAAAAACTAATATAATTATTATATTAGTTTTTTGGAAATATTCAATTGTGTTGGTCATATAATGCTCTTTAAAAAGTAATAATATTATTGTACATTTTTATTGCATAATTATCTGTCATGCCTGAAATATAGGTTATTATAGCTTTGTAATAATCTTTTTCATTATTCATATCAAAAATTACATCATTTTTATTATTTGCCTCTCTTGGCAAATTCCAATAATTGCTAAGCCATGCCTCAAAATCGTTAATAAGCTCTGGGCATATTGTTTTTGCCTTCCATTTATTTTTATAATTTTCCTTTAATAAATCATAAATACTATTTAAAATTAGGTTAAAATATGGAATTGATTTCTTTAGTTTGTCTGATAAGTAGATTTTTTCATAATTGAATTTCTTTAATTCATTTATAGTTTCAAATGCTTTTTCTGAAAAACATAGTCCTTTTTCAATTGAAGAGTTCTGGCATAAATCATAAATTACATCATTTATTAGATTCGTATTGTTAATTACTTCATTTGAACTGCAATGTAATAATTCATATAATTCTTTTAAGTTTTTGTCTAAAATTCCTAAAGTTATTGCATCTATAATATCTCTTCCTAAATAAGATATTTTATCTGCTACTTTTACTACACATCCTTCCCATGTATATGGAGAGAATTGATTTGGATTTTTGTATTCTTCTAAATCAATATATTCATTTCGTGGCTTCAAATTGTTTTGGTCTATTTCTCCACAATGTGATATAATTCCGTCTCTTACTGCATAGGTTAGATTCATATTTTGCATATTTCCGTTTGGATCTTCTAATAATTCAATTTTATCTACCATATTTAATCCGTTTTTTTCATGCCAAAAGTTTTCTCCTATATCTCTTTTTGCAATTTCTGATAGTATTTTTTCTCCTTGATGCCCAAATGGACTATGACCTAAATCGTGTCCTGTTGCAATTGCTTTTGTAAGTTCTGTATTTAAGCCTAAATATTTTGCTATTGTATAACTTATAGATTCTACATGAGATATATGCTCTACTCTTGTGCAAATATGGTCATTTTGAGGTGAGAAAAATACTTGTGTTTTGTGCTTCATTCTTCTATATGCTGTGCTATGAATAATTCTTGTATAATCTCTTTCAAAGTCTGTACGCATTTCATTTCCTCTTGAATATAGTGGTTTCTGCCTTTTTATTATGTTTTGCCATTTACTATTTTTTTCATTTGCTGCTTCTGTAATTAAACTATTTATCATAATTTTCTCCCTTAATTTTGCAACATAATGTTGCAATTTTGACATTTTTTATTTGTATTATATTTATATCATAAATTTAACCTTAATTCAATTATTTTTATGTAGAACAAACAAAAAAATAACAGATAAGCTTGAAGCAAATCTGTTATTCTTTATGGCTCCCCTTGTTGGACTCGAACCAACGACCTATCGGTTAACAGCCGAGCGCTCTACCAACTGAGCTAAAAGGGAATATATAAAACTGGCGACAACCTATTTTCTCAGCAAGGTAACTCGCAAATATCTTCGGCACCTAAAGGCTTGACTTCTGTGTTCGGGATGGGAACAGGTATTTCCCCTTAGGTCATCATCACCAGAAAAGTTTATGTACTTTTCAAATAACTTTTATAAATATAACATATATTTTCTTCTTTGTAAAGATATTTTTACCTTTTTTTGAAAATTTATACTATATTTATTTGAAAGCACACTCAAAAATACATAGAAAAAAGTTTTTCTTAAGGTAAACTATTGTTACCTTTTATTTTTTTATCTTTGCTCTTCCATTTTTTTCGTGGTTAAGCCCTCGATTTATTAGTATTGGTCAGCTTAATGTATCACTACACTTCCACCTCCAACCTATCAACCACATAGTCTACGTGGAATCTTACTACCTTAACAGTATGAGATATCTTATCTTAGGGTGGGCTTCACACTTAGATGCTTTCAGCGTTTATCCCTTCCATACTTAGCTACTCAGCCATGCCACTGGTGTGACAACTGATAAACCATCGGTATGTCCATCCTGGTCCTCTCGTACTAAGGACAGCTCCCTTCAAATATCTTCCGCCTGCGACAGATAAGGACCGAACTGTCTCACGACGTTCTGAACCCAGCTCGCGTACCGCTTTA
>CANQXD010000052.1 GCA_947627755.1 uncultured Clostridia bacterium
AATTTTTATCATTTAAAATTTTAAAATTAGTTTAAATGAGCTTTTAAATGCTTGATAACAAAATGGTACTATCGAATTAGCTCACTTAGAAATGGTAGGAAGTATTGTTCACCAATTAACTGATGGTGTTTGCCCTGAAGAAATTGAAAAAGCAGGATTAGGAGATTACTATACTGACCACGGTGTAGACGTTTACCCAGTATCTGCTGCTGGAAACCCATGGACTGCTGCTTATATTGCTGCAAAAGGTGACCCAATCGCAAATCTTCAAGAAGATTTAGCTGCTGAACAAAAAGCAAGAGCAACTTATGAAAAATTAATCAACCTTTGCAAAGATGACCCAGACGTATTAGACCCACTTCGTTTCTTACGTCAAAGAGAAGTAGTTCACTTCCAAAGATTCGGTGAAGCACTTCGTGGAGTTCAAGATAAACTTGCAGAAAAGAAATTCTATATGGCAAATTGCTCACAAAAAATGTGTGATGACAATAAATAGTTAATTTTTTAAAAGAGAGATTAGAGTTATGCTTCTAATCTCTCTTGTGTAATTACTCAATTAATTCACAGCTTATTTCAGGTAATCTTTAGATATTAGACATTTTCCTCTTTCTTCTATTATTTGTAATATTTTATTAATATATTTTTCACACTCTTGTTTTAATTGTTCTATCTTTTTCTTATCAATTATTCCTTTTTCTTTCTCAATTAAAATACTCTTTTTTATTTTCCAAATTTCTATGCCTAAATCATTTTCAATAAATTTTTCTAAATAGTATGAATCTCTATTTTTTTCAAACCATTCTTGCCATTCTTTATTTTGCTCATATTTTTCTGTTGTCATAAATAAATCTAATCTATCATAGCAACCTTCTTCAAAACCTTTTTCCTGATTAAATGGGCTTTGTGGACATGGTGACATATTTCCAATAGTATGATAGATATGTGCTAATTCTTCAAATTTTCTATATAAATTTTCGCCTAGTGTTTCTTTTATTTCTTCCAAATGAGATAATTCATAAATAAATTTTTGAGCATTTTTAATTCTATCTACTGGCTTTTTAGTATTTTTATCTATATAAAAGCCATATTTTTCTTTCCATTCTTCATATTGAGCTTTTGGTATTTTTTGCAATTCATCTTTTTTCCATAAAATTCTTAGCATCATTCCCCAAATATATTGCATGCTAATTAAAGTGTCAAAATAATCTTCTTTATAATGAAATTTTTCTTCAAAAAATGTTTTCACAATTTCTGTTTTATCACAGTCAAAATTGCATCCTAATGCTCCTTGAGCTTTAAATAATAAATACCTTTCTATATATTTAGGTTCTTCCTCTTTATTATTAAATATTTCTTCAATGCTTCGTTCAAAATTTATTTTATTTAAAATATCTTGTATACATTCTGTTGCTTTTTCATTTTTTACTATTTCTAGTTTTAAATCATAGTTTATATCCATAAATTTTCCTCTTTCAAGCTTTCTTATTTGCTAATTCTTTAATCATTTTCTTTCCTCGAGTCCTTATCTTATATGTGACATTTTTTGCATAATTTTCTAGTTCTGCTTCTTCTATAATAATATTTGCAAATTGTAATTTATTTTTATTCTTCCAATCAAAACGGTGCTCATTTTTTATTAATGGTTTTACATTATACTCATTATCAACGTATTCATTTAAGTAAAAGGTATCAATATAAGTTTCAAAAATACTTTTGCCAACTTTTTCTCCATACCTTAAATATAATTCTTCTCTCATTAGCATAAGGCTTAAATCCCAAAAATCCATCGTTTTTGCATTTCTACCTCTATTGAAGCCTTGTTTATATTTTTCCTCATTTGGATTAAGTAGCATTGTAAAATTTCCTATAGAATGTGTTAATTTAGCAAATTCTTTAAAAAAGGAATCCTGTTTTTGTGGAAATTTATTATATATTCTTTGAAAAGAGTTTATTGTATCTCGTTCTAAAGATATATGAGATAAAATTTCAGAAATTTTATCTTCTTTTTCTATTTTGCTTAGTTTCATTTTTAAATTGTTTTCAAATTTTTTAGAGGAATATCGTATTGGCTTATTTTGAACAATCTCACATTCCCATAATTTTTCATAAATATCATTAGCGAGTTTGGAACAATCACAATCATATTTAAAATCGTTTTTGTAGATTTTAAATTTTTCAATTGAACTTTTATCTTGTAAATTTTGTAATTTTTCTCTTTTTTCTTTTCTTATTCTATTATGGTTCAATAATTCTGCCATTTGGTTTTTAAAATCATATTCTATTAGTTCATTTAATTTTCTTTCATCTTTCTGGCTTTGTCTCACTTCTTCTATAAACATATTAATATCATACATTGACATTCCCCCTTTTATTTATATTATCAATGTTCGTTTTATTTGTAAAGGTTCTAAAATTTCATTTTTTTGTATTGAAAAATATTATATCAAAATATAAAAATATATTCTAATAACATGGTCATATTTTGTATAATTATAAAATACTATTTCTTTCTTGCTTTTTACTATTTATATGTTATAATTATGTCTATCATTTATAAATTTTTATCTATAAAATATTAGATAGAAAGTGAGGGTAGGAATTTTACTTACAAACTAAAAAACATAATGGAGGTTACATTTCTTATCGTTTTTTTGATAAGGATGTAGCTGGAAACCATGTAAATTATTCAGCTTATTATTGGTTTTGAAAAGAATTTTCCGGCGAAGATTTTAAAATCAAATATCCCCAGCTTGCTAATGATGATGTCTTGAAATCAGCACATCGCATCATTCATACAGTAACCGGCGGTTTTTACCCTATTGCTGAAACTGATATCGTGGTACATAAATAAAACACATAGCCCTTTAGACAAAATTGTCTAAAGGGCTATATCATAATATTATTTTAGCATTTTTCTTTGCAACAAGCTAGCATAACAATTCTAATTACAATTAATACAACAAGTATTACAATTAAAGCAACAAATGCACCTAGTCCTAGAGCAGCAAATAAGCCAGTAACAGCACCAATAAGAACTCCAACTACAAAGCTTAATAAAATTGATAAGATGAATATTACAACGTCAACACAACATTTACTTTTCTTTTTGCAACAATCTTTTTCGTCAAACATAATTTTCACCTCCTAATAGCATGAAAATACAACTGCTATTAGTATAATATATGCATTTATTCGACTTTTTTCTACTCTTTTTTACCTAGTTCTTTCAATTTTATATTTTTATCTAACTGCATTTTACCTGCTCTGGTAATTGATTCATAGCCATACTTTTCTTTTATTTTATCTAAGGTAGAATCTATCTTTTTTTGTTTTTCATTATCTGTATTTTCAAATAAGGAAATTTGTCTTTGCTCCTTTTCTACTAGTTGGTCTACACGAACACCAAGCAAACGGACTGGCATTCCTTTGTAAATTTCAGAAAGCAACCTTTTTGCCATATCTTGCACTATTTTTGTACTATCTGTAGGAAAATCTAATTTTCTTTGATGAGAAAAGACTTTAAATTCATTCGTTTTTATTTGCACATTTACTACGTTTGCTAATAGTTCTTCTTTTCTTAAACGATAGGTTACTTGCTCTACTAATGCAAGTAAAACTTCTTCTAATTTTTCTAAACTGGTATAATCGTAAGGAAGCGTAATAGAATTTCCTATTCCTTTTGGTTTTTCTTCTTCATAGTTTACCTCTGAATTATCAATTCCATTGCTATATTCCCATATCATTTTGCCATATTTTCCAAAAACGTGAATGAGCTCTTTTTCTTCTTTTTTTGCTAAATCGCCGATTGTTTTTATTCCCATTTTTTGCAATTTTGGCAGACTTCTTTTTCCTACCATGAAAAGTTCAGAAACGGGAAGTTTCCACATTTTGCTTGGAATTTCCTCTTTCCATAGAGTATGAATTTTGTCTGGTTTTTCAAAATCTGATGCCATTTTTGCAAGAAGTTTATTTTCTGAAATTCCAATATTTACAGTGAAGCCAAATTCTTCTTTTACTCTTTTATTGATTTCTAAGGCAATATTCATAATGTTTTTTCCTTTTGGTACATAACCTGTCATATCTAAAAAACACTCATCAATCGAAAAGCGTTCTATTTTATCGGTATATTCTAAGAGTAAATGGTAAAGTGCGTTTGAATATTGATAATAAACTTTAAAATCTCCTTGAAACACTTGTAATTTTGGACACTTCTTACGCGCAAAAAAGATAGGCTCACCTGTTACTATTCCAAATTGTTTGGCTATATTACTTTTGGCAAGCACAACTCCCTTTCTTTGCTCTTCATCTCCACCAATTATTGCAGGAATTTGCCTAATATCTATGGTATCGCCTTGTTTTAAACGTTCTACTGCACTCCAAGATAAAAACGCATTATTCACATCTACATGTAAAATTTCTCTTTTCATTTTTTATTTTTATTCTCCCTAAGGCATAAAATTATTTTTTTAACCTTATTTCTGTATTTTATTATAAAACATTTGTTTTTATTTGTCAATAATAAAAAGCTAATTATTTTTATCTTGCCATGTAAACCGTTATTTTTAACCTAATTTCATTTTTTGACATTTTTCAAAATTTTACGTATTATTGTCAATTTTCGACATTTTTCTCTGTTACTATATATTATAATTTTATAAAATATAATTAATCAAGGAGAAAATATGAGTAAATTATATGAAAAATACCTATTTTTAAAAGGAAACGAAGAAGATTCTGATGAAACTTTATTTTTATTTAAGTCAGGAATATTTTTTATATTCTTAGATGCAGATGCTAAAATTGCTTCTCAAATTTTAAATTTAAAACTGACTCATCTAACAGAAAAAATTGTAAAATGTGGATTTCCTATAAATGCTTTAAACAAGTATAAAACTTTGTTAGGTCAAACTACATACAAATTAAAAATAATTGATAATTCCACAAATACAGCTTACACATTAAACAATTATTTTATTAATGAAGATATTAATAGTTTATTATTAAAAATATCTACAATCGATTCAGATTCTTTATCTATAAAAGAGGCTTATACATTCATAGATGATATTAAAAATTCTGCTAAATTAATACTAAGGAGGTAATTAATGGAAACTCGAAAGGAAGAAAAAAAAGGTGGATTAATAATATATCAAAAATATTTAACTTTAATAGGATACTCAAATGATTTAGTAAGAAAATATCCTAAATGTGAAAATTTTGCACTTGTAAAAGAGATTAAAAGTACCCTATATTCTGGTCTTAGGTGCATGATGTATGCAATAAAATCTTATAATAAATTGGAAAAACTAAAATTTTTAAATGAATTTGATATAAATTTAACTCTTTTAAAAGTTCATGTAAGATTATCTTATAAATATAAGTATATTACTATGCAAAATTATCAAACTTGGAGTAATAATATAACTGATATATGTAATATGTTGGGAGGTTGGATAAATTCATGCCAAAAAAAATAAAGAATTGCTTTTACAAAAACTTAACATTTGAAAAAT
This sequence comes from uncultured Clostridia bacterium, assembly GCA_947627755.1. Classification (GTDB taxonomy): domain Bacteria; phylum Bacillota; class Clostridia; order TANB77; family CAG-508; genus UMGS1663. The sequence goes on from CANQXD010000052.1 coordinate 5,514, forward strand.
TACTTTATGCACACTATAGGGCAAAAAAGCACAAAATATATAAGAAGGAAGTTATAAATTTTGAACTTAATCTTGAAAATAATTTAACTAATTTATTAAATTCTATAAAAAATAAAACTTATAGATTAGGAAAATATCATAGTTTTAAAATTTATGAGCCTAAAGAAAGAATTATAAAAGCTCTGCCATATGTTGATAGAATTGTTCATCAATGGTATATTGAAGAATTCATTAAACCATATATTGTTCCCCGTTTTATTAATTCTTCTTATGCTTGTTTGGAGAATAAAGGAACCCATAAAGCAGTAGATAAATTTCAAAAAAATTTGCAAATTTTCAAGCGAAAATATGGTGATTTTTGGATTTTAAAATGTGATATAAAAAAATATTTTTACAGAATAAATCCAAACATTTTATATAATATTTTAAAAAAATTTATTGATGATAAAGAATTGCTTAATTTTAGCAAATTATTAATATTTGATGGTCGAGAAAAAAGTGAAGATATTGGAATTCCAATTGGAAACTTTACTAGTCAATTTTTTGCGAATATATATTTAAATGAGCTTGATCAATATGTTAAAAGAACTATTAAGAATTCTACATATGTTAGATATATGGACGATTTTATTCTTCTTTCAAAAACAAAAAATGAATGCATAATATTAAAAAATTTAATTTCGCAATTTTTAGTGAAACATTTAAAATTAGAATTGAATGATAAATCTGGATATTATCCATACAAAATGGGAGTTAACTTTTGTGGATATAGAATTTTTACTACTCATAAATTATTACGTAATAATAGCAAAAAGAAAATAAAACGTAAAGTAAAAAAATGGAATAAGCAATATATGAAAAATACAATTAATATTTTACAGGTATCCCAAAGTATAAATTCTTGGATTGGACATTCATCTCATTGTAATTCTTATAAACTAACAAATAAAATAATTAATTCCTGCACTTTTTATTATGATAGTTCCATCTCTTTAAATTCTATTGAAAATGATTTAATACTTAATATTGAAAATGATAAAAATTATATTTAAGAAAGAGGATTTCATATAATAATATAAAAAATATACGTATTATTTTTATGAAATCCTCTTTTATAATCTTGGACATTCACCATTTTGCTACTAGAACAAGATTACTGTTTATGTGTTTATGATATAAGAACCAACGCTTATACCAAAGGAATTAGACTTCTTTGATACAAATCCTGTTGTTTAAATTTTTAAGTAGAGAAACTCTCGGCAAAGTCCATAAACATTTGCCCATCTGGGATAGAAACCTTTATGTTTCTTTGTGTATCGAAGTGCAACTCAAAGCGCAACTAGCACTGGACGGAAGCCGTTGATTGTTGTTGGCATTACCGTTGTTGCCGTTAGATGCAAATACACCAGCGTTAGTACTATTGTTCCAATTACCACCGCGAAGCAAGAAAGGTTGCGAGAAACAGTCTAATCCCTAATTTTTATCCCGTATTTTCCTTACATTAAAATTTATGCAATTGCAGATAAAAGGGTTTAGGGATCAAGGAAAAAATAAAGTGCAACTCAAAGCGCAACTAGCACTGGACGGAAGCCGTAGAATGTCGTAGGCATTACCGACGCCTTGAGATGCAAAGACACCAGCGTAAGTACTAAGGTTCCAATCACCACCGCGACGCAAGAAAGGTAGCGAGATATTTCCTACTAAAGTAATGTCATTATTATATATTCCTACTCCATATTGTGTAGTAGTATCTGTAACTTTTTTTAGCCAATACCATGAACTATTTACTTTACCATAGAATGAAAATGTCTTTTTTACATCATACATTCCAACTCCTTTTATATCTTTCATTAGGTTTAACCTTTTTTCTGCTAAACTTCTTATTTTCTCATTATCGATTTCCTCTAAGGTTGCTGTTTTTTCTTCTTTGTCTACTTCATATTTATCCCAATATTTCTCATATTCTGCTTTCAATTTATTTCCTTCAAAATATGTAGTTGTTCCAT
>CANQXD010000053.1 GCA_947627755.1 uncultured Clostridia bacterium
GTTCGTCTATATTGAAATTATATATTAGGGGGTATTTTGTTGTCAAAGTTCATTTTCATTTATTACAGGATGCTTTTTTCTCTAACTATGATTCTAACAGGTGTTCCTGTTAAAGTAAATTCTTTTCGTATTTGATTTACTAAATATCGCTGATATGAAAAATGAAATAATTTTTTATCATTGACAAACACAATAAATGTTGGTGGCTTAGTAGATGCTTGTGTCATATAATAAATTTTTAAGCGCTTTCCTTTATCTGTTGGTGGTTGCACTATTGCAATTGCTTCATTTAATACTTGATTTAAAACAGATGTTGAAACTCGCATTGCATTTTGATTTGCTACTTGGTTTATTAACTCAAATAATTGATTTACTCTTTGCCCTGTTTTTGCTGAAATGAAGATTATTGGGGCATAAGATAAATATGCAAGCTGATTATATACTTCTTTTTTATATTGCTCAATTGTATGTTCGTCTTTTTCATAAGCATCCCATTTGTTGATTACTATAATACTTGCTTTTCCTGCCTCGTGTGCTTCTCCTGCTATTTTTTTATCTTGCTCTGTTACTCCTTCATTTGCATCTATCATAAGAAGACATACATCTGCTCTTTCTACTGCTAAAAGACTTCTCATTACGCTATATTTTTCTATTTGTTCTTCTACTTTAGATTTTCTTCGAATTCCTGCAGTATCTATAAAAACATATTTTCCAAATTCATTTTCAAATTCTGAGTCTATGGCATCTCTTGTGGTTCCTGCTATATCACTTACAATAACTCTGTTTTCTCCTAAGATTTTATTGATTAAAGAGGATTTTCCTACATTTGGCTTTCCGATAACTGCTACTTTTATAATACTTCCATCTTCTTCCTCTTCAGTTTCTGGGAAGTGTTCATATATGGCATCTAGTACATCTCCAATTCCTAAAGCATTTACTGATGATACAGGATATGGAGTGCCTAGACCTAAATTGTAAAATTCATAAATGTCATCTGCCGTTTTACCAAAGTTATCTGCTTTGTTGCAAACTAAAACAACAGGCTTCTTCGATTTTTTAAGCATTAAGCTAATTTCTTCATCGGTTGCCGTAACTCCTTGCTTCATATCGGTAAGAAATACTATAACGTCTGCCAAGTTAATGGCAATGTTTGCTTGCTCTCTCATTTGAGAAACAATAATATCCTCCGATTCTGGTTCAATTCCTCCGGTATCTATTAAAGTAAAACTTCTTCCTTTCCAAGTGGCATCTGCATAAACTCTGTCTCTTGTAACACCTGGTTCATCTTGCACAATGGAAATTCTTTTTCCTGCGATATAATTAAAAAATGTGGATTTTCCTACATTTGGTCTTCCTACAATTGCCACGGTTGGCTTGCTCATTTGTTTCACCTCTTTTTATCATGTTTATTCTATACTATTTTTGTTTTTTAGTCAATGAAATATTGTGTTTTTCTATTTTTTATGTTATTATTGATGCGTAACCATTGTTGTAATACCTATTTAAATGATTATTTAAGGAGGTAGCATTATGACTAAAATGCAAAAAGAAATTAAAGAAATGGAAGCAGCCGGTCTTGATGTCGTTGCAGTAGATGAAGATGGTAAACTTGCTTATGTAACTGGCGGTATTAACCAAGATGAAAACTTCTGTGATTCTTGTCCTTATTTGGCTTTTCGGCGAGATCCGGAGCCTGGTGATTGGTTACATGACAATGACCAAAAAGCAGTATGTGAAACAAAGAAAGCTGTGATTGCAGGTGCTTTGGAAAAGCCTTCTGAAATGGTGAACATTAGAACGCCCTTGTGGTGTCCTCGTTTAAAATGTTCATTAACTGAAGAAGAAGAAAAGAAGGCAAAGGAGCGGTTATCGTTCGATAAAAGTCGCTATGAGTAATACGAAAACAAGGTTTCTATTTAGAAGCCTTGTTTTTTAGTAATTTATTTACTTTTTCTTTTTAATGCAAGCACATATTTTCCTGCTAATCCTACAACTCCCAAAATGGAAACTATAGCAGAAAATTTCATAAGGCTGGTTCCTTTATAATGTACTTCTAGAATTCCTTCTTCTACATTTTCTATGGTTACTCCTACAAATCCATTTTCTGTTTGATATGGCTTTAATGTTTCTTTTTTGCCCTGTTCTTCTAAAGTTACTTCATAACCTAAATAATAAATATATGGTAATTCTAGTTTTGCTTCTCCTTCTACAGATACAATACTTTTTAAATTTGTATTTTCTTTATTTTGCATTTTTATTTGCGCATTTCCTTCTAACACATATATTCTATCTTCTCTTGTTTCAATATAACTTCGATTCTGAAATGCTTTACTTGGTAAATATTCAAAACTTGCACAACCTGCATGCACTCTACCTGTATTTTCTGTTACTCTTACTGCTGGCCATAAACGTTCTTCCTTTAAGTTTTCTGTATATGGTAAATGAAAAATAAATAAACTGCTTGTTATTATTAGCAAAGCTAGAAGAAGGCAAATATCTTTGCTTTTTACCTTTTTCACTAATATAGAAAAATTTACTGCTGCTACAAATGCTAAGAAGAATGAAGAAAATTCTAATAGTCTAAATGAAAATTGTATCATTTTTAAAATGGCAGGTAAATGTTCAAATGGAAATACTTTTAAGGTCATAATAAGGCATGCTATCCCTGCTGTAAGTGAAAAAATATAGAAACGATAAAAATCTGTATGTTTGCATTTTTCTCTTATTTTTTTGATTACTAGAGGTGATAAAATCAGTAAAATAATGCTAATAAGTCCAATTTCATAAATCATTCCTTGTTTTGAGGTAGTAAAAAGTAAATCAATGAAATTTAGTTTAAAAGCAATTAACACTTCGGTTCGTTCCATTCTTCCTGGCTGAAATACTTCATAGTCTGCTCCTAATTTATGCTCTAATAAAGGGAAGCAAAAGAACGCAGTTAGAAGAATAATAAAGATGACTGATACTATCATTTTTCTTCTTACCTCTTTTTTCTTTAATGCTTTGCTTTGCCATAATAAGTAAATAAAACATAAAATAGCAGTATACATAGTAATAATGGTATGAGTTAAGATAAGCCCTACACTACCTAGAATTAAAATATATTCTCTTCTTGGTTTTGATTTTAGCACGCCATATAATCCGCATAAATACCATTGGTAAAAATACAAATGAAGTAAGTTCTGATAGTGCATTTCGAATATACATATCGGTAAAACGATATGGCGCAAATAAATAGAAAATTCCTGCTAGTAGAGCCACTTTTTTATTTTTCGTTACTTCTTTTGTAAAGAAGTACATGGTAACGCCAGATGCAAAAACAACAAAAAACATAAATAGTTTGATGCAACCGATAAAGGAAGCTCCTATCAATTTAAAGACTAATGGCACATAAGCCGTAAGTGGGCTGTAAAATAAGTTCCAAGAATAGCCAAAGTTATTGCAAAATTTTGACATAATAACAGGAAACACTTGTCCTTCTTGTAAAGATTGATAGGTTCCCATTAGTCTTGCAATGTGTTGCACACCATCGTCGTAACTAATATCGATTTTTTTGCTTAGAAGCGGAAGGCAAATAATAAAAGTAACAAATAATAAAATTAAAATGTTTTTATTATTTTCTTTTTGTAATATTTGTTTTATTTTATTCACTTTTATTATCATCTCTTTTCTTGTTATAATTTTTTTCTTTCTATTACAATATAAACAATAAAAACAATAAAACTAATTGCAGAAATCACATAAGATATATAAGTAATTGTAGTTCCTACATATTCTACTGTAAGGCTTCCTTCTGCGATTTCTTGTTCAATATAGCAAGAAAGATAACCATGTTCAGATTCTATTGATTTTATTTCTTTTTCTACTCCATTTACAATAAGAGTTATTTTATAACCTGGATAGTAATAATAAGGAAATTCTAATAATGTAGATTTTTCTACGTTTTGTAGTTTTATTTCATCTTTTAAATTTACTTTATTTTCTTCTATTATTTTAGCATTACCTTCTAATACATAAGTTCTATCTTCTCTTTCCATAACATAAGTTTTTTGCAACTTAAGTGCCTTTAATGGCATATAATCTCGGTTAATTTGCATGTGAGATATTTTTTTATTATTTAAAATGCTATTTACATATCTTGTATCTTTTTCTTCTGTTGCGTTAAATTGTTTCATTATGTATAAACTATTGTAGATGCTAGCAATAACTAGAATTAATATAATTCCTATTTTTAATATTTCTCTTTTTTTGATTTGACTCAATAAAATAAATAAATTTACTCCACAAATAAAACTTGCAAAAAAATTGAAATATCCCATCATTCTCCATGGATATTGCAATTTGCAAAGTAATCCTGGCATAAGTTCCCATGGAAAGAATCTGCTAGACATAAACATAGAAACTAAAGAGAATATAACACTAATTAAGTAAAAATCTTTATATTTTTCTTCTACTTTTGTAATTGTAAAAATAGTTAGTAAAAGAACTATAATTGTAGGAATTCCTAATTGAAAAGTTGTTCCATTTTCTTCTCCTATATCTTTCCAAAGTTGAGAGAATCTAATAGTATTTTCCATAGCAAAACTTCCGTTTGTTCTCATAGTAGTATCATCCATAATAGTATATTTTGCTGAAGACGTAGTTTCTAATAAAGGGAGCCAGAAAAGCATACTAACAAGTAGAATAAATATGGTATTGATAATACACTTTTTAATAATATTTTTATCTTTGAGTTGCTTAAAGTGAAGTAGTATATAAACAACACAAAAAATAGCAGTATATAATGTAGTTACAGTATGAGATAACATTAAACCAATTGCACCAATTGCAATATAATAGTGCTTCTTTCTATCCCCTTCAATAAGATTTGTAAGACCTAAAAAAACAAGTGGTATAAATATCATTGCTGTAAATTCACCAATGGCAAATCTTTTATAAACATTTGCAAGTTTGTATGGCGCAATTAAATAAAAAATAGCACAAAATAAAGCAATTGCTCTCTTTTTTGTTACTTCATATACAAATTGATACATTGTTATTCCAGATAATACTATGCAAATTCCAGCAAATATTTTTAATGCTACCATATAATTTTCCGTAAATAATTTAACAAGTAGTGGAAGATATGTAACTAAAGGTGGATAAAATAAGTTCATAGAATATCCTGCACCATTGCAATAATTTTGATTTATAAGTGGTGGAAATTGACCTATTTTTAAAGTATCTTCTGTTGCCAAGATACGTAAAAAATGAAGTGAACCATCATGTGTGTCTCGTATTTGTATTTGGTTTAAAGGAATACATAAAATAATTCCAATTAAAATAATTATGAAATAATGAAACCATTTATTTTCTTTTATAATTCTTACTATTTTTTTTAGTATTTCTTTTTTTTCTATCATTTGTTTCCCCTTTTGTAGTTTTTAAAAATTTTATGTAATTGTTTTTTGTATATTTTCTATCTAATATTATGTTGTTTTATTTTTGCTTATTATATCATTTGTTATTTTTGAATGCAACTAAGAATGGAAAATTTAACGCGTTCCAAAATCTTTCCAATTTTTTTTGAAAAGCAAAAAAATTGTGGTAAAAAGTTTGTCCTCTTTACCACATTTTTTTAATTTTCTTTTTTTGCAATTACTTCTTTTCCATTGTAGTAGCCACAATTTGAACAAACTTTATGTTGTTCCATCATTTCATGACAGTGTGGACATGCTACTAAATTTTTATTTTCTAATTTCCATGTTGATCTTTTTAAACCTGTTCTTGCTTTTGACCATCTTCTTTTTGGTTGTGCCATTTTTATCCCTCCTCGTAACTGTTCTGTTTTCTCTTTTCAAGTACCATAAAATTATACTAATTTTTTTATTCTTTGTCAATACTTAAGGAAAAAAAAATGGAAAAGACCACCTTAAATTATTAAGATGGTTTTTTCCATTTGTTTGTTTATGCAACCTGCACTATATAATTTTTCATATTGTGCATATTTTTGTATTGTTCTGTAATTGGCTCAGGCATAATCCTGATTTCTTGAAAATATTTATTTTCTTGGCATATTTTCAAGAACTGGTCAATTGCCTCCATTCCGTATTTTAATATCCAATTTTCATTAGGTATCTGAATTTGAAAAGAAACTACTTGTTCTTCTAAAGTTTTTACTTCTATTTTTCCAACAAGTTTTCCCGAATTAGAATGAATTGCCAGAATCCATTTTGAAATTTCCTGCTGTTTCTGTAGTTTACGAATTTGTTTCCGTAATTTTTGTGCATAATTCTTTTTTTCTTCTTTTGAATACTGGTAATACTGATTGTAAAAATCTTCTACCTCTTCCTCCTTCATATTGGCAATGGTTATCAGCCGTCTTTTCCCTTTGTTGTCATTGAACTGTTGCATAAAAAACCTCCTTATATTATTATGTATGCCTATTATAACATTTTGAAAAATGAATTTCAAGTAATAATTAGTTTTTATTTTTAATTTTCTTGCATTTTTATATCTTCACTGTTATAATAAGTTGCAGTTTGAATTTTTATATTCTTCAAAGGAGGCACATAGAATGATAAAAGCTGTAAAAATTCGGGAAACTTTTGAAGATTTTTTAAAAGAGCATCCTGAACTTAAAATTACACGCGATCGGAACTTAAACACTTTTTAATAACTAAAATCAAGCTAACCATTGTAAATGGTTAATTTTTTTGTCAAATTTTTC
>CANQXD010000054.1 GCA_947627755.1 uncultured Clostridia bacterium
TTCTCCTTAATTTTTTAGATAATTTAATTTTCTATATCTTCAAATATATTTACTTTTTTTATAGCTTTTTTCATTTTTTCATAATCTACATTAGAAAATTTTCTTGCTAATTTCTTTTCTGTTAAAATTATTCCTGCAACTTTAACTAAATCATAGCCAGACATATTTTCTACTACTGCATAATCTCCTATTTCTAAAGAAATATTGTCAGCTCTCCAGTGTAGTAACTTACCTGTTGCATTTAATATACCTGCTATTAAAAATACCTTATCTTCTTTATTAGTTGTTTCATTTTTATTTTCTTCTTCCATATTCTTTACCTCCAAACTTTTTATAAATAACTTTTTCCATATCTTTTTATGAAGTCATCTGCTGTTTTGTTATAATATTTTTGCCATGTAAGTTGTCCTATTTTATGCGCATAGTCCATAAATTCTTTATTAAAGTGAATACCTATATTGCTCATATTATGCATTTCTGGTGTAAGAAATATAATAAGTCCATCTTTTATACTTAGTTGTCTGTTGGCTGTTCCTCCAAAGATTTCATGTCTGTGACTACCTTTAAATCGTTTTGTTTTCCATAGTTCATCTTCTGGCATTATACAAAATTCTTTTTTTCATTTAATCAACTACTTCCATTTCATAAGTAGTATTTTGTGTTTTTACTGATATACTTTTTATTTTACTAGTTATTGCTTGTTTACCACTTCCATCTGTATATTCCATAACCATTCTATTTCCCATAAAACTTATATCTCTTTCTTGTCCAATTCTATGTTTTGAATGTTCACTATCTGTACTAACAATTTTTACTTTCATATTTATTCCTTTCTTGTAAAGGGGCTTATGGCACTAAATTAATTATGCAGATATTGTTAAAAAGATTTCCTTACTTACATTTTTCTTCTATTAGTGCCATTGCTCCAATAAACTTTTTAATTCTCCTTCTGGCATTGTTTCAATTCCTAATTCTTTTGCTTCATTTATTAAAAATTCAATTAGAATAGACATTTCTTTACTGTCATAAGAACTTGATCCATAGTAGCAAAATACCTTTACGCATTTATCTTTCCTTGTATTTTCTTTTACTAAATAGCCTAGCCCTTGTTTTTCCCAAACCTCTTTAAATTTGTTAAATGCTTTTTCTTCTACTATTAATGGCTCAAATGTTCCAACATAGCTTATTGCTTCTTTATAAATATCTTCCTTAGTAGAATCTCCTATAGTTTTTGCAATCTTATCGCATAAAACCCAGCAGTAACTATTAGCATCTAAACTTCTTTTTTGTCTATACTTTTTTAAGTCTATATTTAGCTTGTCTTCGTTTTTTAATTTTCTAACAACATCTAATTCATTTGTATCTAATAAAAGGCTTATTTTTGGTTTTCTCGTTTCAAAATCTATATTTACATCTGTTATTTTTGCTGTTGTTTGCATCTTATCCTCTCTTTCCTGAGAATACTCTTTCCTTAGTAGTACAATTCTTAATTGCTAGTCCTGTTATTACTTTATCCTTTATTTCTATTGCTTCTACAATAAATTTATCTTTACATGTAAGCTTGCCTTGATTGTTTTTTGTTATAGTGCATTTATCTGCTCCTATCCATATAAAAGGTGCTGTATATAATTCTCTGCCTATTCCCCAGTTAAAACATGCTCTCTTAAAGCTATCACTTGCTTGTCCTTTTTCTGCTTCAGAAAAACTTTCTGTTCCTACATCTTCTTTATAAACCCATTGAGACTTTTCTTTGTCCCATATACTTACCTTGCAATATAATTTTCCATCTTTAAATTCATGTTCTCTTTGCCAATTATATGAACCTACTGTTTCATCTAAAATATTTTGGTCTACTCTTGCATCTTTATATAATAAAAGAACTAACCCTTTTTCTGTAATTTGTGCAATTCTACAATCTATTTCATCAGATTTTAAATCTCTAAACATTGTTTAAATTACCTCCATCAAATCTTGATTTTATTTCCTCTTCAAAGTCTTTTTTTATTTTATAATCTTTATCAATTTGTTTTAAATGAACAGCATAATATCTAAGCAATTCTTCATTTTTCATTTCAGGTATCTCCATCTTCTTCCTCCTCTTCTTCCATATTTTCATAATATTCATTCCAATCTTTTGGTTTTCTATAATAATTGTCATAGGCATAATCGTTATAATAATCTGTTATTGTATAATCTGTTATCATAAAATTCCTCCTTTAACTCTTGACTTCTTATTTATTTATGCTAAAATAAATGAAAGTGAATTTATATAATTTACGTTATTTAGGACTAGATAATTGTTTACCAGACAATCTAGTTCTTATTTTTTGCTTCTCTAAATCCATAAGTCTTGCTCTTAATCTTGCTAATGTTTCTTCGTGCCATAAATGTATTGATGTTGCCCTGCTTATTTTTTTACATTTATTTAATATTTCATTATATTTGTCGTACCATTTTGGCATTTTCTATTCCTCCTTTCTAAAATCCTAAACTAAAAAATATAGCCCAAGCTAGTCCAAATATCATACTACCTATTACTTCTTTAATTACTTTTTTCTGTTTTTTACTCATTTGTATCAACTCCTTTCTATTTTTCACATAAATAATCATGTCTTGTATTAAAGTAATCTTCCACAGCTTTTCTTTTTACCTTAAAAGGTACTGTATAAGTTTGTACTGGTAATTCTGGATCATTAAACATATTTCTTACTTTGTTAAGTCCAATATCAAACTCTTTATGCACTTGCTCTATTGTAAGTAGTTCATTTTCCCTTGTTTCTTTGTCTATTAATCGTTGTAATAATTCATTTGTCTTTTGTTGCTCTTCCAATAACTTTTCCACTTTATCGCCTCCTTTACTTATTTATTAAAATTTTGTATAATCTACCTATCCTATTTAAGAATGGTGGTGATTATATTGAAATTAAATCAAGATTGCATAAGAGATTTATTGCTTTATCTCGAAGATAATTTAACTTATACAGATGAAATTAAAATTAATAATTTATCTCTCAAAAATTATTCTAAAGAGGATTTAATGTACACAGCTGATAGGTTAATTGAAGCTAATTACCTAAATACCCGAATATGTTGGAATTTTAATGAAACTCATATTATTATGGTTAAATCAATAACTTATCAAGGTCATCAGTTTTTAGACAATTTAAGAGATGATAAAATTTGGAATAAAGCAAAATCAATTTTAAAGCCTCTAAAGTCTGTATCTATTGAAATTATTAGTAAAACGTTGTCAAATATAATCATTCAATATATAAATCAACAAATCTCATAATTATCTTTTTGAATAACTAAATATAGATTCGCACTCTATATTAGTTATTTTTTTTATGTCTTCTACTGTGTTTTTTACTATTTCTTTATTCCAATTTGAACTTATCGCTGATAAATGTAAGATTTTGTGTATAAGATTTGGTAATTCTATATTTATCAATCTACATCTTTCAAATTCTTGATTTTGTTCAAATTCTGTTTCTGTCATACTTTCCTCCTTATTCTTTATTTTGTTGTATTTTGCAACTAATCTTGTAAAAAAAATTCTGCAAATTCACTTTTTTCAATATCTAATTCTTCACACAATACTTTTACCTCAGATAAATTCATTGGATTTTCATTTGCTATTTTTCTTCCCAATATATAAGGAGAACAAGGAATTTTAGGTGCTATTGATTGTATCGTTTTACCTTTTTCTATTATTCTGCCTCTTATTTTGGCTGTATTTACCACTATTAACACCTCCCTTTGTTTTTGTTGTGTTTTGCAACTTGATATTATTATACACTATTTAAAAAATATGTCAATAGCATTTTGCAACTTTTTTTATATTTTTTACAAAAAATGTTGCAAAAGTTGTAATTTATGTTATAATAAATAGTGTTAGGAGATTTTAGTTATGGAAAAAATTATATTTGAAAAAGTAGGAGCTAGATTAAAACAGGCTAGAGAATTAAGACATATTACATTAGAAGAAGCAGGAAAAAAAGTTGATGTCCATAAAAGTACTGTTTTAAGATGGGAAAATGGTGAAACTGAAAAAATAAAATTTCCTGTTATCGAAATTTTATCTAATTATTATAACGTTAACCCAGTTTGGCTAATGGGTTATGACGTTCCAATGGAAAAAGAAATAAAACAAGATAGTAATGCATTTCCTACCGTTGATGTTCCTCAAAAATATCCTGTATTAGGAAAAATAAGTGCTGGACTACCTATTTTAGCAGTAGAAAATATAGAAGGATATATGTATGCTCCTTCTTCTAAAATACAAGCTGGATATGACTATTTTTTTCTTAGAGTTATTGGAGATAGTATGAATTTAAAATTTCCAGATGGTTGCTTGCTATTAGTTCAAAAGCAACCAGAATTAGAAAATAGTCAAATTGGTGTTATTAGGGTAAACGGAGATGATGCAACAGTAAAAAGATTTAAGCAAGAAGGTGATTTAGTTATATTAGAACCTATGTCTTCTAACCCAGAACATCAAGTTCAAATATATAACCCTAAAAAAATAAAAGTAGAAATTATAGGAAAAGTTATCTGTGCTATTACAGATGTAAATTAGAAAAAGAAAATTAAGTTAGAATTAAAAAATAGATAATGTACTCTGTCGCCAAACTTTATACATTATCTATCTCGAATACAAACGAAAATCGCTTGTAAGGTACTTTTATTATACCAAAATAAAATACCTTTTTCAAGCAGCAAAAACTTGTTTAGGAGGTATTTTTTTATGAATGAGAACAAAGAAAAAAGAAATCAAAAGAATAAAGAAAAAGGTAATGGAGAAGGAACTATTTACAAATCTAGCAAGACTGGATTATATGTTGGGCAATATGTTGTAAATGGTAAAAGACATTCTGTTTATCAAAAGAAAAATGAAAAAATAGGAGATTTTAAAGATAGATTTAGAAATATCCTTAGTTCTATAAATCAAGGAACTTATATTGAAAAGAATAATGAATGTTTTATAAATATACTAAAAAAACATGTTGAACAAAAACACAAAGATGGAATTACTTCTGATAGATCTTATGGTAGAGAATTAGAAACAATTAAACAGATAGAAAAAACCTGTACTAACTTTATAAATAAACCTATTCAAAAAGTTACAATTGAAGATATTGAAGATAGTAAAGAAAATTTGCGTAGATATTCTAATAATGTAATATCAAAAATATGGATTTGTATAAGTAAAACATTTCAAATTGCCTATTCAAGGCGCAAGATACCATACAATATAATGTTAGATGAAACATTATCCAAACCTGTATCAGAAGTGCCAGAAAAGAAAATTGAGGCATTGTCAGTTGATGAAGAATGTAAATTAATAAACGTATTAAATAACCAAGAATATAATCATAAATATAGAGATATAATATTATTACAACTTTATACAGGTATGAGAATTGGTGAAGTTTTAGCATTAAGTAATGACTGTATTGACCTAAAGAATAATACTCTTACTGTTTATAGAACTCTTACACAAGATAAAAACTACAAAGTTATAATGGGTAAACATACAAAAACCTATAAAAAATTTATGGGCATTGATAGTGGAAAAAGAACTTTTCCTATGAATAATAATGTAAAACAGCTTATATTGAAAATTTTAAGTTATAAAACTTCTAACATAAATGGATTATTGTTTTGGGATATTCAAAAAAATACTTATATAACACCCAGCGAAATAAATTCATATTTAAAGAGAATTAACAAAAAATATAATATTACAAACAGCTCTATTCATTCACATAGATTAAGACATACATTTGTTACAAGATGTGTAGAAAAAGGAATGAATTTTAAAGTATTACAAACTTTGGTTGGGCATGTTGATGGCAGTTCTATTACTTACAATACTTATACATCTATTTCTAATGATTTTATGGAACAAGAATTAAAAAAAATCAATTAAAAATTATTGCATTACTATTGCATTACTTTTTAATATAGAATATAATTGAAACATAGAAGGGTAGCTATTATAAAGGATTAACTTTTGTTCTGGCTCACCAAAGCATCGATATCCGAACCCGGATATCGATTTTTTGTAGGAGGAATTAAATTGAATAAGCAACGCTACGAAAAATTTTTTATATTATTAGCCATATTAATTGCAATACTTAATATAGGACTTATCGTTAAATTGTTTTTAGATGATACAGCCTATGAAATTTTTACAATTCTAGGAATAATTACTATTGCTATACAAATATGTATAATCATTATTTCAACAATAATTATAAAAAGAAGTTCGAATTATAAGAAAAAGAATTTATTAATAATATTACTAGTAGTTTTTTTAATTATAACATTCTTTATACCAATACAAATGAATTATCATTCTCCTCATTCTAGTGCTGATGGACTTGCTCCAACAGTTATGCCTCGGAGAATCATACGATAATTTATATGGTGTTTCATTATACCATTCTGGTTATTAATTATAAATTTAATTTTTATTATGAATAAAATCACTAATTCTTGGAAATTTTATGACACTAAAAATAGTTGACTTTTTATAATAATTTTTGTATAATAATTTTAGAAGACGAATGACCACAGAAATGTGGCGTGTCAAT
>CANQXD010000055.1 GCA_947627755.1 uncultured Clostridia bacterium
TGTATCATAAGTTTAATTATGTGTCTTTTTATTTTTATAAAAACGGTAATTTAATTTTACCATTTATAATTTTTTTATTTTCATAACATCATTTTTTCAAACTAAAAAGAGGCCAATTGACCTCTTTTTAGTTTCTTACTGTGCATCAAATTCAAATATTTCTTGAATAGAACCTTCTGGAACATATAATACATAGCTTGTTTCTTTATATTCCTCACATTTAGTTGCAGGAGTATGGTTTGTGTTTAAGCTATAGTATGTTTTAGTTGTAATTTCAAGATAAGGTTGCTCTCCTTCACTTAGATAGGATATTTCTGTATTTTCTGCCGGTATCGTGTTTAAAACAAAATTTCCTTTTTCATTTTTCGTATAATAGGCATATACAAATTCCCCATGTACCTCTCCATCAAGTATGTAAAAACTTCCTTTTACAGATAAATTGTCCTTTGCATTCACTAATTCAACTTTTTCTACACTGATGTCTGTATTTTCATATTCTTGAATGTTACGCCAATAACAGATACCTCCAATGATATAGGAAACTATGACAACAACTACGAAAGTAAGCAATACATTTTCATCTCCATCGTCAGAAGAGAGTACTTTTACTATGATACAAATAGCAATCAATAACAATATTTTTGGAATAGCAAATACTGTCCAATGCGTCGTGACTTGTACAACACCAAATGCAAAAACAAGCAATATTCCGATAATATTCAGTGCAATATTTAATTTTGACCGTTCTTCCGAATAATAATATTCAGGACTTGTAAGTCCTGCCATAAAGAATGCTACAACTGCTAAAATGAATAATATAATTCTTAATGCTAACATATTTTTTCTCCTTTCAAAAATTATTTTGAGTTGCCTAAAATATAATGAACTAGTACGCTAGGTTACCAAAGGAATATATCATAATTTATGTATGAATTATACTACAATCTACATAAAAAATCAATGTCTTATATTATTTTTTAATATTTTTATTACATCCCCATAAATATAAAAACTACCTACAATAAAAGTAACTTTATTTTTTTGCTCTTTTGCATATAGAATTGCCTCTTCTAATGTTTTTGTCTTAAGATTTGCATTGCCTGCTATTTGCTTTGCTGTATGATATAATTCTTCTGCTGCTACATATCTTTCTTTATCGTTTCCACTCGTAAAAATAAAAGTTGCACTTTTATGTTGTAATAGTTTTTGTATTACTGTTTTATAATCTTTTGTTTTTAAAATAGAAAGAATATAAATTTTTTCTTTTCCACTATAATATTGATTTACTGTATTTACAAAATTTGTGATAGCTTCTTCGTTGTGCCCTCCGTCATAAATGATAGTAGGGTTTTCTTGTAAAGTTTCAAATCTTGCTTTATGTATAACTGTAGAAAGACCTTTTCTTACTTTTTCATTTTTTATCGCATAGCCTTGTTTTTCAATAATTTTGATTGTTTCTAAGCACACTGCTGCATTTTCAAACTGCTTGTCCCCTTTTAAGTTCACTTTTATATCTTTTGTATCTTTATAATCAAATAATTGAAAATCTTGCTCATATCTTTTATTTTTTATATCTTCTTTTTTTATCGTAGTTAATTGATTTTTCTTTTGTTTACAAGTTTCTTCTATGATATTTTGAACAGAAGGTATTTGCTCTATTATAACCATATTAGAATTTTCTTTAATGATTCCTGCTTTTTGTATCGCAATTTCTTCTAAAGTATTACCTAAGATTGCTATATGGTCGTAGCCAATGGAACTAATAATAGAGGCCATAGGCTGTACAATATTCGTAGAATCATATAAGCCTCCTAATCCTGTTTCTAATATGACAAAATCACATTTTTGTTCTGCAAAATAATAGAATGCCATGGTTGTTAATAGTTCAAACAAAGTAAAATTTTCTTCCGCTATTTTATTATAGGTTTCTATCTTGCTTTCTATTTTTTTTATTATTTCTTCCATTTCTTTATCTTCTATGTTTTTATGATTGACACTAATTCTTTCATTATAGTCTATTAAATGGGGAGAAAGATATTTTCCTACCTTATAGCCATTTTCTATTAAAATATTGGTTAGCATTTCCGTAATACTACCCTTTCCATTTGTACCTGCAATATGAATTACATTACACTTTCTCTCTGGATGATCTAATTCTTCCATCATATATTCCATTGCTTTTAAGGTTGGTTTTTTGGTTGTTTGATAAAAGTTTTCAAAATATTCTTTTATATCCATAAAAAAATCTCCTTTCTTTTTCATTCCACATGAAAAGGAAAGAAGATTTTTTCTTCTTTTTTTTCATAGCGGAATGCGAAAATAAATACGCAACTTTTTGTTTTGCCTTAGTAACAACTTCCCGTTTACTAAGTCTTAACGATTTATTTTCTACTCTATTTTTATTAAATTTTTATAAATATTGTTTTATTTCACAATTTTTTTGTCCATAAGATAACAATTTTCCATCTTTTGGAACGCCATTAAAATAAACATAAATTGCTCTTGATGTTCCTCCATGTGTTACTAATAATATATTTTTATCTTGATATCTTATTTTAATATCATCAAGGAAATCTTTCACTCTATCACAAACATCTTTTATTGTTTCTGCATATTGATATTTAGTATTTGAATAGTAATTATAAAAATCTTCACGGTCTACTTCACTATAGTGTTTATTTGTGTATTCTCCTGAATCTCGCTCAATAATTCTATCATCAAAAATAATTGGTATATTTTTTGCATTGATAATATGTGCCGTCTGTCTAGCTCTAATGAGAGGTGAACATATAATTAAATCTATATCTAGTGCTTCTACTTTTTTTCTCATCTCTCTGGCTTGTTCTTTTCCTATTTCGTTTAATTCTTCATTGCTTCTTCCATTTATAATATTATGAATATTGTCATTCGTTTGTCCATGTCTTATTACATATAATTTCATTTCTATTTTCCCCCATTTTTAATTCTTATGCATACTGCTAAAAATGCTAAAATACTAAATATCATTTTTTCGTTTTAATCTCCATTTATATGTATTTATTTTTTAAAATATTCCTACAATATTTCCATTTTCATCTATATCTATTTGCTCTGCGGCAGGTTTTTTTGGAAGTCCTGGCATCGTCATAATTTTGCCTGTTAATACTACAATAAACTCTGCTCCTGCTTTTAATTTTACTTCTTTTACGTGAATGTTGAAAGGTTCTTCACATTCTAAGTTTTTACTATCATCTGAAAAAGAATATTGTGTTTTGGCAATACAAACTGGTAGGTTATTGTATCCTAGTTGTGTTATTTGTTCTATTTGTTCTTCTGCCTCTTTGGTGTATTCCACTCCTTCTGCTCCATAGATGTTTTTTGCTACTTTTTCAATTTTGGTTTTAATCGTATCTTCTAATGAATAAATCGGTTCAAAATGCTCTTTTTCTTCACACAATGCTACTACTTTTTCTGCAATATCTGTTGCTCCACTTGAGCCTTTTCCCCATGCTTCTACTAAACTTAAAGTAACTTGTTTTTCTTGTAAAATTTCTTGCAGAGTACTAATTTCTTTTTCGGTATCTTGGTTAAATTTATTGATAGCTACAATTACATTTAAGCCAAATTTTTCTTTAATGTTTTCAATATGTTTTAATAAGTTGTTACTTCCTTTTCTTAATGCTTCGATATCTTCGTTTGCTAGTTCTTCTTTTGGCATACCACCGTGGTATTTTAATGCTTTAATAGTAGCAACAATAACTACAGCATCTGGTACTTTTTCTAATTTTCTTGTTTTAATATCTAGAAATTTTTCTGCTCCTAAGTCTGCGCCAAAACCTGCTTCGGTTACAGTATAGTTTGCTAATTTTAAGGCAAGTTTGGTAGCTATAATGCTATTGCAACCATGTGCAATATTAGCAAATGGTCCTCCGTGAATGATGGCTGGTGTATGCTCTAAGGTTTGTACTAAATTAGGGCAGAAAGCATCTTTTAATAGAACGCACATAGCACCTTCTGCTTTTAAGTCATGAGCTGTAACAGGCTTTCCTTCTTTGTTGTAGCCAATAATAATATTGCCAAGTCTTCTTTTTAAATCTTCTAAACTGGTAGCAAGGCAAAAGATTGCCATAACTTCAGAAGCAACGGTAATATCAAAACCATCTTCTCTTGGCACAATGTTTTTTTCATTCGATAGACCAGTATTTACTACTCTTAGTTGTCTATCGTTTAAATCTACACATCTTTTCCATGTTACTTTTTCTATGTTTAGTTCATTTCCACTATAAATATGGTTATCAATCATAGCAGATAATAGGTTATTCGCAGAAGTAATGGCATGTAAATCTCCTGTAAAGTGCAAGTTAATCTCTTCCATTGGCGCTACTTGTGAGTAGCCTCCTCCTGTGGCACCACCCTTAATCCCAAATACAGGACCTAAAGATGGCTCTCTTAAAGCTAAAATAACCTTTTTTCCTATTCTTTTTAATCCATCGGCAAGTCCAATGGAAATGGTGGTCTTTCCTTCTCCTAATGGAGTTGGGTTAATGGCAGTTACTAAAATCAATTTTCCATTTTCTTTATTTTTACATTCTTGCATTTCTTTTAGAGAAATTTTTGCTTTATATTTTCCATAAGGCTCTATATTTTCTTCTTTTATTCCTAAGTCTTTTGCTACTTTTGTGATTTCTTCTAATTTTACTTTTCTTGCTATTTCAATATCTTCCATTTTCATCACCATTTCTTTCTAAAGGTACATATTATATTTGATTATACTATATCTTATTTTGTATTTTTTTACAAGATATATGATAAAATTAAATTTTCTTATAACGCAAAGAAGAGCTATGAAAGCTCTTCTTTGTATAACATTTTTAGATAAATTTAGTGAAATTTTTCATATCTCCTTATTCAAAGAGAAATAATCATAAAAAGAATTCTCAAATTCTTCTTCTGGATCTGCATCGGCAATATCAGAAATTAATTCTTCTTGCTCTCTTCCATATACATCATAGAGTAAAAGAATAAGGTCAGATTTGTGTTCAAACAAATCTGATATAAAAATATCTGTTGAATTATTGTCTAATTTAATTTCTGTTAAAATGTAGATGTATTCTTCTGCAAATGATTCTTGGATTTCTTCTTTTGTTAAGGCAAAATATTCACCTTCCACTATAACAAACTCAAGAACTTTTTTTACCAATTTCTCCAATTCGTCTTCATACTCGTTCAAGTCGTCTTGTTCTTTATCAATTTCTGCTTTTCTTGCATTAATTGACTCCATAAATGATTGAATAATTGAGATTTCATCTTTCGTATAAGATGAGGAAGACTTAAGTTCGGTATCCCATTGTTTCAATTCTCCCTGTATAGCATACCACTCTCTTTGTAATTTTGCTTTCTTTCTCTCTATTTCTAAAATTTCAGAAACATAAGAAAGTGCACGATTGAATTCAAAAACTTTTAAATCCCGAATGTTTGTGTTTGCCATAGTGCATGGCCCTCCTTTTTTAAAAAACTAATTAATAGTTACTTTTAAATACAATATTTAGTTGTGTTTATAATATTACACTATTTATTGCTATTTGTCAATAAAAACCGAGCCTAAGATTTTCTAACAAATGGAAATTTTAAGAAAATCTAAGGCTCGCCATATTTATTTAGCATGGAAAGTCCTCCTTCAATGAGAACTTTCCTACTATATAAAAAATAGAGGGGTGTCACCACCGTTCCAAAATGGAACGGAATAAGACATCCCTCCTGTTCATAAGGTATTTTTTAAAATAGTTCTGCAAAACTTCCAATTTTTATGCGCTTTTCTTCTTCTTCACTACTAGCTTGTAGCAACATTTTTCTTTGTACCTGATGGTAAGATAAGTATGCTATGAATATAGGAGTTTCTTCTTCATGATCGTATTCAAAAAGATCTTCTAATGTTATCTCTTTTCCATTTGGTTTACATTCTCCCAAAATGTAAGTATATTCATCTACCATTTCTGATTTGATTTCTGTTTCTGTTAAATGTAATGCCATATCTTTGGAAAATACAAATTCCATAACTTTTGTTACTAAATCTTTTAACTCCGATACGTAAATCCTTATTTTTTCTTGCTCTTTGTCTATCTCACTGTTTCTTTTGCAAAGTGCTTCCCTAAATTCATTAATCATACTTATTTCCTCATCTGTATAAGATACAGATTTTGCTGTAAGTTCATGAATCCAGTTTTCCAATTCGATTCCGTTATTTTGTTTTTCCTTCGTTAATTTTTCCTGCTTTTCTTCCATTTCTAAAATATTAGAAACATAGGAGAGAGCACGATTGAACTCAAAAATTTTTAAAGTCCGAACATCCATATTTGTCATAGTATTATCCTCCTGTTTTTTACTAATTATAGTTACATTTTATATACTACTTTATTCTTAGAAGCATTATAATATTTTATTTCATTTTTGTCAATAAAAAAGCACTTAACTCATATAAAATGGACCCAATGTCAAGTACATTTTAAAAAAAAAGTGTTGACAAAATTTAAGAAAAAATGATAATAGAAATAT
>CANQXD010000056.1 GCA_947627755.1 uncultured Clostridia bacterium
ACTTTTTGACCGAAGGGAATGTGTCGTTATTACTTGTATAAGTGGTAACCACAACATCTGTGGTTCTCATTTTCTATTTTTATTATACACACTTTATTAGAAAATGTCAAATATTTTATATGCCAAATTATAGTTGTAATTTTATTATAATAAACTTTGTTAAGACAAAAAACAAAGGGTGATTACTCACCCTTTGCATCAAATTCAATGGTATGAATTTGATTATCAATCTGCGAGATAAGTTCTTCGCAGAGTTCTCCTACATTGGAGGTACTTGGAATGATGAAGACAAAATCCTTTAAATATGGATTTGTAAAATGCTTTTGAGCCGTTATTTCTTCTAATTCATTCAACAAGATGTTTTGAGAAATGTCTTCGTGCTTTAAAGATTCCAACTCTAAAATCATTCCTCGTAGTTCGCTTAATTGTTTAATTGCCATGTCCCTATCAACATTGTCAAATACTTCTGTAATCTGATTGTAAATCTTTTGGGAATTATGTTTAATTACTACTTTAATTCCAACAAATAATCCCACATAGATTACAATAATTGCAATCACACCCAAAATTATTGATGACCGTTTGCTCATTTTCATAAGATGTTCCTCCTTTTAGGATATAAATAGTATTTTAGAGCATTGCTCTATTAAAATAATTATACTATATTATGTTGATTTTGTAAAGTATGATATGAATTAAATACATACAAGCAACTTAATTTCTTGATAAATTATGTAAAGTGTGGTAATATAATATTTGATGTAGCTAATTGCTGTGTCATTAACTTTTTTTCACTAATTAGTGAGAGGAAAAATCCTTTTGCTTTTAGTTTCACATATAGTAGTCTAACAACCACAAAGTATCAAAAGGAGGAATAACTATGGAATTAAGTAACAAGCAGAAAATTGGAACTCATTTCAAAAAAGAAAACATTTTTCTGGCTACAGTTTCGGCAAGTAATACTGACACAAAAGAAATTCTTAAGTCTAAGTTGGATGGTAAAGTAACTGAAGATCTAATGTCATTATTTGTAGACAAAGGTGTCATTTCTTCAGAACAGTTTGATGTTTTTTACAAAGATGATACGGGATATACCCGATTTGTAGAAGAAGGACCTGAAACTTTTGCAGGCGACAATTCAGATGGAAAGGGTACTATTCGGAATGTTGTGTCAGCCTGGGAGTATTATTCAGAGGAACAAATCTTTGAATGTATGTTGGATAACAAATTTATGGCAATATGTGTTTTGGATATGAATCCGCTTTATAAGTACAATGAAGACTACAACAAAGCTTAAAGTAATATCATAGTTTAAGTTAGGTTCTGGGAAAAACTTTTTTCTCAGAACTTTTCTATAAATTTTATTTTGCAATGTATTTGATATTTCTTAATTATCTATGCATACCATACTACTTAGTAAAAATGTATAGTTGTAAATAACTACGTCGTCAGCACCAATAAAAAATGTCTTTATAGAGTTTTATAATTCTATAGAGACATTTTATTTTTCTATTTTTAAGTTACTAACAAATTTGAAATATATAAAATTTACTATTTTATAATTTTCTCTTTAAAGCTAACCCCTGTATTTAAAAGTGGCATACCAAGCATATCTAAAATAGTCTGCCCAATATCGGCATAAGTTGCTCTTGTTCCAATGTTGATATTTTCTTTTATTTGTTTTCCATATATCAAAATAGGGATATATTCCCTTGAATGGTCTGTGCTTGGTGTAGATGGATCATTTCCATGGTCTGCTGTTAAAATAAGTACATCGGTTTCCTTCATATTTTCTATTATAATAGGAAGTTTACTATCTAAATATTCTAATGCTTTTGCATAACCTTCTATATTATTGCGATGTCCATATAACATGTCGAAATCTACTAAATTAGTAAAAATGAAGCCTTCTGTATCTTTCTTTATTTGTTCTATTGTTTTTTCTATTCCATCTTCATTTCCTTGTGTGTGAATTTCTTTTGTGATTCCTCTTCCAGAAAATAAGTCTCCTATTTTTCCAATTGCAATTATTTCTTTATTATTTTCTTTTAAAACGTCTAAAATAGTTCTTCCAAAAGTATTTGATTCGAAGTCTTTACGATTATAAGTTCTTGTAAAGTTTTCTGCATTTGTTCCTACAAATGGTCTTGCTATAACAGTACCTATATTATATTCTGGTTTATCTACTATTTTTCTTGCTATTTTGCAAATTTCATATAGCTTTTGTACTGGAATTACGTCTTCATGAGCAGCAATTTGAAATACACTATCTGCAGAAGTATAAACAATAGGATAACCTGTTTTTATATGTTCTTCTCCAAAACGTTTTAAAATTTCTGTGCCAGAGCCAACCTCGTTGCATAGAATTCCTTCTAAATTTGCTTCTTTTTTTAATTCTTCAATTAGTTTTTCTGGAAAAGCATTTGGATACGTTTGAAAGCCTGGGTTTGTAATATAGCCACAGATTTCCCAATGGCCCACAGGACTATTTTTTCCAACAGATTGCTCTACTGCTTTTCCATAGCTTCCTACTGCATTTTCTATTTTTTCTTCTAGTTCTACTCCTTCAATATTATATAAGCCTAATTTTTTTAAGTTTGGCAAATTTAATTTGGTATGATGGTAAATGCCTGCTAAGGTATTACTTCCTTCGTCTCCATATTTTGCACTATCTGGAAGCTCTCCTACACCAAATCCATCTAATACCATAGCAATTACTCTTTTTATCATGCTTACTCCTCTTTTCAATATCATACTTATATACTTTTATCATTTTTCCTCGATATTATACTCATATACTTCTATCGTTTTTATTTCATGATGAATTTCGTCTATTTTAAAATTCATTTTAAAGTCTTTTCTTCCTACCAGTTTCATTTCATATTGATTTAAATCAATTAAAACTTCTGTAGAAAGATTCATGCCTTCTGGTAATGTTTGATTTTCATTTCCATAGAACATTATATTACTATAAAATATAACTGGCATATTTTCTTTGACATTGATACGATTTAAAATGATAGAATCTTCTTTTTTATTCCATTTTTCAATTGCTTTTTTAGCATCCATATCAAAAATAACCCATTTATTTTCTTCTACTGGTTCTTTGCTAATTTTATAAACTGAAATATCATAAGGAGCTATCATTTTGCCATAAGCTTCCTTTAAGATAGTTTGGTAATGATGAATATTATCTTGATATTCTTCTACTGTTGTGGTTGGATGTATGTCTAGCACTTTGTAAGCATCTTTTTCAATTTCTCTATGTTTTTGGTTATTTAGTACTTTTATTTTCGTTTTATCTTCTACCACACTGCCAAAAATATCAAAATCTTTTGCTTGTATAGTTTCAAAGTCTTTTTCATATTGCTCTTGTTTTTGTTTTAAACTTTTTTCTAAATAGTTTTCATCTTTTTTTAGTTTCTTTTCTTTTCTATCTATGTTGAAAGCTTCTATATCTTGATGAATGGCAAAAACAGCATCACATTCTTTATTTAAGAAAAGTTGTCTTTGTCTTTTATCTATTTTCTTTCCTACTTCTTCAATATCTTGCTCAAAAGAAAATACTTTTTTTATTTTATGATTTTCCTTTGTTTCTTCCTTTCTTTCTCCTTCTGCTAATAAAGAAACTTCATCTTTATTGGTAAATTTCCAAAAGTCAAAAATACTTTTTTTATGACTTTCTATTTCATTGATATACAAGGTTGCATTCTTGATTTTTCTTTCTAAATTTTCTTTTTTGTTTTCTAATGCTTTAATATCCATCTGTTTATTTTTTAGTTCTTGCTCTTGCTCTTCTAATATGGTGCATACTTTTAATAAATCTTCTACTGTATAAAATTCTTTTTCTTCTAACTCTATTTTTTCTGTTTTAATTTCTTGTTCTTGTACTTTTTCTATTTCTTGCTTTTCTTCTTGTTTTTTCTTTTTACGAGATTTAAAGAAATAACTTACTCTTCCAAAAAAGGTTCTTTTATATTCTAAGAAAGTTGCAATTTGTTTTTCTTTTGCAATATATTCTATATTTTGCTTTTGCACAGTTTCATTTAATAAGAACCATTTTTCTTTTTGCACAGTATTCTGATTAATTATTTCTTGTATTGTTCCTTTTTTCTTCTCTACTTCATTTTTTATAAAATCTGCTAATTTTTCGTACGTTATTTGATGATGGTTGAAATAGAAATTTAAGCCTCCTTCTTCATTTATTCCTACTTGGAATGGATATTCTTCCTCTGCATGAGATTTAATAATAAATAAGGCTTTGATTAGCTTAAACTCTTTTTGTGCTTCTTCTTTTGTTTTAAATTGTAATTTGTAAGTGCTTTTTACTTTTTCATACACTGGTACTTCTCCTACAATTTGAAGATTATTTGTACCATCTTTTTCTTGTAATTCGTAGGTAACTGGCCAACTTTCTGTAAAATACCATAAATAATTTTCTAAATCTGCAATTTCTGATTTTTTTAGAATGTTACTTAAATAATCTGTATTATTGATAGGCACATAAATCATTTCTGTTTTTTGTGATTTTTGTAACTCAATTTGTTTTTTTATAAGATAAAATAAGCTTTCGGTTTGTGCTTCTTTCGTTGGAAACATCATAAAATATTTATTTTCTACTTCTGAATAATAAATTTCCCAAATAAAATTGTTTTTATACTTTACTTCAAAAGGAGTTTGTTTTTGAAATGCTTGTTGTTCTTTTTCTATTTCTTCTATTTTGCTAATATCTAATTCTTTTAGCATTTTTAAGAAGGTGATATGGTTTTCTAATAGTTCTTCATTTTCTGGGTCTAAATATTGAATTAAAGGCTTTGCTAATTGATATTTTACCTCTGCAGTTTCTAATCTTGTGGTATCTGTTAAATAAATGCTAATGTTTTTTATATTTACAAAATGATATATTTTATAATTGGTATTATCATAGTCTTTTAAAGCTCTATATTTTATTTTTTCTTTTTCTTCAAAAATGCTTGGAATATGGCTAAAATCTAATTTTAACCATTTTAATTTTTGCTGTATTTCTAATTCATTCTCTTTTGTTTGCTCTTTCACTTTCTTTTGTTTTCTCCTTTTTTAATTTTTCCAAGTGTTCTTTCAAAGTATATCATACTGATTTTATTTTCTCAATTGTTTTCAGTAAAAATTTTATTTGTTTTAGTATATAAATGCTTTAAGTATTTTAAATTGTTTTTTATAATTTTGCTAATTTTTATATTTTACCTGTTTTTCTCCTCCGCCATTAAAAAAGCCTAAAAGAAAAAAGGAAAACATATTGTTTTCCCTCTTTTGTTTCTTATAAAGTAATGTCTATTTTTTGAAGCCAGAAATCTTTTGTACTTTGCCATGTTATTTCATGGAATAATACTTTTTTTACATCTTCTTTTGTAATTTCTTGATGCCAGAAGTCATGAACCTCTTGGAATACTTTTTCTTGCTTTGGTGTTAGTTCTATTGTAATTTCTTGGCATAAGAATTTTTTTACTTTTGACCAAACACTTACTTTTGCTGGAAGTTCTTTTCCCATTTCTCCGTTTACATTCATTGGTTCTGCACTATTTACTGTTTTTTCTTCCATCTATATTTCCTCCTTTGTACTAATTAACTATCTTGTTGTTTTTTTTATACTACACTAAAAGAAAGAAATCAATAGTTTTGGCTATTTTGTAAACAAAATGTCATATTGTAATATTTCTGTCATATTTATATTTTACTTTTTTCTTATATATTAGTAATGAATTTTTCATTATAATTCCATTTGTGAGCCTAAGAAACTTGCTGCAGATTGTACTACTTTCTTTTCAATGTCAGACATTTTAGTATTAGCATCTTTAGAAATTAGAATTACGCTACCAATGGCATCTCCTTCTGAAATAATTGGATATACTACTTGTGCATTTGCAATTCTTTCTCTGTTATCGTTTTGTGTAATAGGAATAGATTTGTCGTTATTTTCCTTACTAATATATACTTCTTTTTCATCAATTATTTTTTCTAAGTCTTTACTAATGCTTTGCTCTAAAAATTCCTTTTTTGATCCTCCAGAAACAGCTATAACCATATCTTTGTCTGTAATGCAAGCAATGTGCCCTGTTGTTTTTGCTAATGTTTCTGCATATTCTGTCGCAAATTCTGAAAGCTCTCCAATTGGAGAATATTTCTTTAAAATTACTTGTCCTTCTCTATCGGTAAATATTTCTAAAGGATCCCCTTCCTTTATTCTTAATGTTTTTCTAATTTCTTTTGGTATTACAATTCTACCTAAATCATCTATTCTACGTACAACTCCTGTTGCTTTCATAATTTTCCTCCTTTTGTTTTTTTTATTTTTATTGTTTCAAAAAAAGGAAAAATTATACGAAAAAAACAAATTTTATTATTTTAAAAGGGGCTGTAAAAAAAGTCCACTAGAAAAATGAGATTTGGAATAAATTTATTTCAAATCTCATTTTTTCATAAAAA
>CANQXD010000057.1 GCA_947627755.1 uncultured Clostridia bacterium
AAAAATATAACAATGGTGGCAATAGGTTTATAGGTAAAACCTTAATTAAAAACCTAAATATATTATACAAGGAGTTATTAAAACGATTCGAAATAAATACCCAGAAGCTAATATTTCTCCTATTGATTATGACCCAGGTGCTAGTGAAGCCAACCAAACGAATAGAATTAAATTACTTATGACAGTGGCTAAAGATAATTTGAATAATCAAAATAAATTTAAAAAAGCTGTTGAAATTGAAAATATGGTGGAAGAAGAAAAAATAAACATATAAATTATAAGAAAAAAGTAGAAAACAATAATGATTTCTACTTTTTTCTTGATTTTACATAAATTCTATGTTATAATATTTTTACAATTTTATATAAACCTGTTTCTAAATTATTTTTTAGGAGGATGAAAAATGATAATGTATGACCGGCCTGTAGTAAAAAATTCACTTATTAAAGTTATTATTGTTCTATTTATTGCACTTGCTTTGTCTATATTTCTTACTTGCTGTTGTATTTTTCAAATTATCCAACTGTCCTATCAAGTTTCACAACTGAATAAGAAAAATGTTGAATTACAAATTCATATTGACTATTTTGAAAAATACTCTCAAGATTTGCAAATCCAAGTTGATAGTAATAAAAAACATTCTAATTAGATTTAGAGACAAGACTATTATACTATTACAAATTGTTATAGTATATGAATTTTTTTATCAAAACCACCCGTAAAACGGGTGGTTTTGATTTTACTCCATTTTTTACAAAAAATTTTTTTCTAGACTTACACAAATTTTATGACATTTTTCCATATTTTGTTTAGCCTTTAGTGTTAATTATATAAAGTAGTGGTCGGAAAGAAGTATTATCATTTGCATACAAAGTAGTGTCAGAGACACGAGAACTTGGATAGTATATATCTTCGTAATAAACCCCTCCACGTTGAGCACAAGGAATGTCGGAGTCGTTACAAGTTTCTGTTATCCATTCAAAACAATTACTTGCCATATCATAGATGTTACATACTTTATCGGTTGTGCCATTTCTTTCTCCAGTGTTATCAGGTGATTCTTTTTCTCCTGCATAATTTTTTGCTGGTTGATTTGCATAATTACTATTTCCAGAATATTTTTGGATAAACACGATTGCTGTATCCCAAGCATAACTATTTACTAAATCACTAGTAAAATTAGTATTATCACTATACATTTCTTGGGCTTTTTTTGCTGCCTCTGGCTCAGTTATTTTATTCCACACAGTTGCTGATTTTGATTGTACTTTATCCGCTGTTCCTTTAGCTGCTTCATATCTTGCTAAATAATAACCATGATTAGTTGTTGCACTATTTTTAAATGCATCTATATCTTTTGCTATTGTATTTTGATATTCTTGATTGTGAGTAGTAGTTGTGTCTTCTGTAAAATCATTTTCTATTACATCTGTTATTCCCGTCTTCGCTTCTGAAGGATTTCCATTAGTCTTATCAAATGTATACCTTCCTAATGTGATGGTGGTAGTCGTTCCATTTTTATCGTTTTCTTTATTTTTTATTTCTCCCACTGGTATCCATACAAATTGATTTCCTTCACTATCTTCTATTACAATTCCATCTTGTACATTTGGTCTATTGTCGCCCGAATAATTATATTCTACTCTATCTTCCCCATTTGGTACAACTGTAAAACCTGCTGGGATGATTACTTTATTTCCATAAGAATCAATTACATCTTGATTTGTATCACTTGCTGATTTTCCTATTAACTCTGCCACCTCATTAGGTGTAGTTGGTGATATTTGTGAACCTTGATTTTCTGATGGATTTCCTTCCCCATAAGTTCCAATTTCGTCATACAAAGCATTAAAACCTTCCTGCTCATTTATGGCTGCTTGCTGATAGTCCTCTGTTGCTTTCCTTGCTCTCGTAAATAATCCATTTTCTCCTAACACTAAATTGATACTTACTCCTGCTAAAATGATTAACACAATAATTGTGATAACAAGTGCAATTAAAGTAATACCTTTATTATTTTTACCATTTACGCCTTTTTTTGCTCCTACAATTTGCACTTTGCTTTTCACTTTTTCTTTGTTCTTCATTTTCCTATTTCCTCCTTTGTTTCTTTTATTTTTCTTCTTTCTTTGTTGTTTTATTCTTCTTTTTTGCCTTTTTATTTTGTAAATAGTATCACTATAAACATAAACTTATATTTTTACATAAATCTTTACTATTTTTATATTATGTTTATAAGTTGTTACTATTTACATTATGATATTACTATTGTTATACTTCTTAGTCAAGTATTTTAATAAAACTCATAGAATATTTATTAAAATTTATAAATAACCAAAATTTTTGATAATAAAAAGTAGAACTTTTATAAAATCCTACTTTTACATTTTTATTTTGTACTTTAAACAAATAAATTTTAATACTTAAAATTTTATTCTATAATCTAATAAATTAAACAAAATACTGTTTTAATTTAGATAAAGTGTCACACGGAAGGAAAAGTCGCTGTCTCCATCTCCCATGGCATCAGCAGAACGCTTACTCGAACAATCTCCTTCATTGTGACCACAATTTGCACCCCTAGTAGTGCAACCTCCTTCACCACAGCTTTCTGTAGACCACTCGTAACAATTACTTGCCATATCATAGATATTACATACTTTATCGGTTGTATTTTCTGTTCTTTCTCCTGTATTTTCTATATTACTATTTTTTGAGGTTTCATTTGCATAATTACTATTTCCAGAATATTTTTGGATAAATACTATTGCTGTATCCCATGCATAACTATTTACTAAATCACTTGTAAAATTACTATTGTCTGCGTACATTGCTCGAGCAGCAGTTGCTGCTTGTGGTTGTTGTATATTATTCCATAGCCCTTTTACTGTTGGAGTTTGTTCTCTTTCTGCTGGTGTTCCAGTTGATTGCTGACTTAATGGCTTAGTTCCGTCATTATAACTTGCTTCATATCTAGCTAGATAATAGCCACCGTTATCATTTGCACTTTTTTTAAATGCTTCTATATCCTTTGCTATAGTATTTCCATATTGATTATCACTTGTATCTTCGGTAAAATTATTTTCTATTACAGTACTTCCGTCTATAATTGGATTTGATGGAGTTCCATTAGTTTCATCAAATGTATACCTTCCTAATGTGATAGTAGTAGTTTTTTCTGCATTTTCTTCTTTATTATTTATAGTCCCTACTGGTATCCATACGAATTGATTTCCTTCATTATCTTCTATTACAATGCCATCTTGTACAGATGGAGTACTATTTCCTGTATATTGATATACTACATTATTTTCTCCATTTGATACTATATGAAACCCTGTTGGTATGACTACTAGATTATTATATTGATCATATACTTTTGTGTTTTCTTTAACAGCCTTTTCTTTACCAATATAATTTTTTAGTTGTGGCTCCATTGGTTTTTGTGATTCTTGTTCTTCTGATGGATTTTCATCATCTGGTATATTTCCTTCTTCAAACTTTCCAATTTCATCATATAACGCATTAAAACCTTCCTGCTCATTTATGGCTGCTTGCTGATAGTCCTCTGCTGCTTTCCTTGCTCTCGTAAATAATCCATTTTCTCCTAACACTAAATTGATACTTACTCCTGCTAAAATGATTAACACAATAATTGTGATAACAAGTGCAATTAAAGTAATACCTTTATTATTTTTACCATTTACGCCTTTTTTTGCTCCTACAATTTGCACTTTGCTTTTCACTTTTTCTTTGTTCTTCATTTTCCTATTTCCTCCTTTGTTTCTTTTATTTTTCTTCTTTCTTTGTTGTTTTATTCTTCTTTTTTGCCTTTTTATTTTGTAAATAGTATCACTATAAACATAAACTTATATTTTTACATAAATCTTTACTATTTTTATATTATGTTTATAAGTTGCTACTATTTACATTATGATATTACTATTGTTATACTTCTTAGTCAAGTATTTTAATAAATATTTATTAAAATTTATAAATAAATATATACAAACTTGTATAATAAAAATATAGTATACTAATTTTTAGTACACTATATTTTTTATTTCTTTTATTTTTCCTTTCATTTCAATATATCCTAATTGATATAGATAATTTATTTTTGATTTATCTAGCAAAGAAATATCTTTCGTTTTTATTTTTAATAAATAATCTGCACCTTCTAATTCATAGTTAGATAATTCATGGCATAATAATTCTAAAGAACCTGAGATACCATCAAAAATGTTGATTTTTTCTTTTTCTACTAATTCATTTTCAAATATAATTGATATTACTTTATCTGCCCCATTTTCTTTTAATATTTTCCATGGAACATTTTCTCGAATTCCTCCGTCTATTAAATATTCATTTTTATATTGTGTTGGTTCAAAAATTCCGAGGGTAACTACAACTTGCTCTAACTGCTTTTCCTATATCTATATTATAATTATAAATAATTTTATCTGAATAAGTTGCTCTATTTTGATAAGAAGAAAAAATAATTATTTTTCCATTTAATAAATTAACACTTGGAATAAATAATTTTTTATTTATTTGATTAATATTATTTATTCCTTTTTTGTTACATTCTTGTCTTACTAATTTTTCAATTTTTTCTCCTGTATTTAATCCTTTAATAATTATTTTTCTTTTTATAATAATTCCATAAATTAATTTTAAAATATTTTTAAGTTCGAAGTAATTTATTTTTTTACTATATTTTTTAAATATTTCATACATTTCATTTGGTGTAAAACCAAGTGCATACAAAGTTGCAATAATACTTCCTGAAGAAGTTCCTGAAATATAATCAAATTTAATATTTTCTTCTTCTAAAGCTTTTAATGCTCCAATATGAGCAACACCTTTTATTCCTCCACCTGCAAAACAAATTCCTATTTTCAATAAAATCACCCTATTTGATTTTATTATCTTTAATGTTATATTATGCTTTTACCTCTTTATAATATTATAAGTTTTCTTCTATTTTTCTACATAGTTCTATTCAAATTTTTATCATTTTTTGATTTGTTAATTTGTCAAATTTTTCGTTTTTTACTATCATTCTTTTATTCAAAATATGTTTTATGTTTATCATTTGGTTGTTTTCTTTATTTTTCCTTTTTTTCTTTTATCCGTTAGGCTTTATAGAATATTTTTACTTTCATTTTATCTTTTTTTCTTATTATCTGGTCATTCCTTCTATTCTTTTTTGATTTTCTTTTTGACAATTTTTTTTTACATTTTCTTTACTTAGTACATACTATTATAATCTTGTATAATTTATATTCTTTATCACTATCTTTTTGATTTACTTTTATTACTTATTAATTAATCATAATTAGTTTGGTATATTTTTAGATTCGTTTTTTATCAAGTTATTTTTTATTGAACCATTTTTCTTTTATAAAAATTTTTTCTTATTTTATTTTTTCTTTTTAATTTTTTTCATTTTTGTTTTTTACTTTTTTATTTTTTTCAATTTTTAATTTTCAAATTTTTTATTTTCTATTTTTACTTTTTTCTTTTCTTATTTTTGTTTTTTATTTTTTTGTTTTTGAATTTTCACTTTTCTAATTTTTATTTTTTATATTTTTATTTTTGATTTCCAAATTTTTAATTTTTCATTTTTATTGTTTTTTTATTTTTATTTTTCAATTATATTTTTTATTTTTAATTTTTAAAATTTTTATTTTTTATTTTTATCATTTTTTTCTAATTTTTATTTTTATTTTTTTCTTAAATTTTTTCCATTATAATTTTTTTGTTTTTAGTTTTATTTTTTATTTTTCAATTTTTGTTTTTTACTTTTTTATTTTTCAATTTTCTATTTTTT
>CANQXD010000058.1 GCA_947627755.1 uncultured Clostridia bacterium
CTTTTAAAAAGTGCTATTTTTAGGACTTTTATTTCTTATGGACTTTTTCCTATATTATTTTTCAACCTTTCCTCCGTCCCTGAAATATAAAAAGAGCCTAATTTTAATAATTAAGCCCTTTTTTATATAAATATTATTTTTCTTCTAAATATTTGGCTGCAATAACTACGTTATGCAATAGCATAGCAATTGTCATTGGACCAACTCCCCCTGGTACCGGTGTAATATAAGATGCTTTTGGGAAAACTTCTTGATAATCTACATCTCCTACTAAACCTGTTTCTAATCTGTTAATTCCTACATCAATAACAACTGCATTTTCTTTTATCATATCTTTTGTTACAAATTTTGGTTTTCCAATTGCAGAAATTACAATATCTGCATTTTTTGTAATTTCTCCTACATTTTTTGTTTTAGAATGACAGATTGTAACTGTTGCATCTTCATTTAGTAAGCATTGCGCTAATGGTTTTCCTACAATATTACTTCTTCCTAATATAACTACATTTGCCCCCTGCAAATTGATATTATATTCTTTTAGTAATTTCATAACTCCATGCGGTGTGCATGAAATAAAGGTTTGTCTCTTTAGGGTCAATCTTCCAATATTAACTGGATGAAAGCCATCTACATCTTTTCTATAATCAATTGTTTCAAAAGCAGTATAAATGTCTAAAGGCTTTGGAATAGGACTTTGTAGTAAAATACCATGAATATCTTTTCTTTCATTTAATTCTTGTATTAGTTTTAAAAGTTCTTCCATTGTAGTATTTTCATTTAATAAAAATTCTTCATAAGCAATTCCTGCTTCATTACATGCTTTGCTTTTATTTCTTACATATACTTTTGATGCTGGGTCTTCACCTACCATAATAACTGCTAGCTTTGGAAATATATTTTTTTCTTTTAGTTCTTCTACTTCTTCTTTTACTTGCTCTCTTACTTTTTTTGCAAGTGCTTTTCCATCCATAATTGTTGCCATATTTTTTACTCCTTTTGTTTTTTGTTTATTATATACAAAAAAGATATTTTTTACAATAGTTTTTTATAGGATTAATTTTTACATATTTTTTAAATAACATAATATTTTTATCATATTAATATAAAAAAAGCAAGAAATTTTTATCGTTATAAAATGACAAATTTCTTACTTTTTATTTTTTCTATTTTACAACTTCTACATCTATTTGTAATTTTTCTCCATTGATAGATGTTTCTGTGTAGTTTGGTCTTGCCTCGTTGTAGAAAATGTTATTTGCTAAAGTATCTTTTTGAATTTGTTCTGCAAATTTCTTTATTACTTCTTCTAGCATTTCATTTTCTGCTACATAAAGGTTAATTCTATCTAGTACTTCAAAACCACTATCTTTTCTCATGTTCTGAATTTTAGATAAAATTTCTCTAATATAGCCTTCTTCTTTTAGTTCTTCGGTAATTGTAGTATTTAATACAACTCCAATTTCTCCTTCTCCACTAAACGCAAAACCTTCTTTTCCTTGCATTGTAATAAGTAGATTTTCATTGTTTAATTCAATCGTTTCATCCCCGATGGCTATTTGTTCTACATCACCTTTTTGAATTTTTAAAGCTAATTCCATTTGGTTTTTCTTAGCAATTTCTGCTTTTATTTGTGGAATCAATTTTCCATAAGTTCTTCCTAGCACTGGTAAATTAGGCTTAATTTCAAAATTAACGTATTCTGACATTTGAGCACCAAGTTCTACCTTTTTAATATTTAATTCGTCTTTTACAATGTCACCATAGTATTCTGGAAGACTTGAAATTGAAATTAACATTTCAGATAATGGTTGTCTGTTTTTGATATTTGCTGCATTTCTTGCGCTTCTACCTAATTTGACAATAGTATAAGCAAGGTCCATTTCTTCTTCTAGTTTTCTATCAATTACTTCTTCATTTACAGTTGGCCAAGTACATAAATGAACACTTTCTGGTGCATTTTTATCAATAGTTACTACGATGTTTTGGTAAATTTCTTCTGTCATAAATGGAACAAATGGTGCTGCTACTTTTACTAATGTAGATAATACGGTATATAGTGTAACATAAGCACCAATTTTATCATCATTTAAAGTATCTTGCCAGAATCTTTCTCTATTTCTTCTTACATACCAGTTAGAAAGTTCATCTGTAAAGTCTTCAATTGTGAAGGCAGCATTGGTAATATCATAGTTATCTAATTTTTCTTCTACTTCTTTTACTAAAGTATTTAATTTTGAAATAATCCATTTATCCATAATGTTATTAGACTTAAAGTCTTTATATTGTAATGGATTAAACTTATCTATTTCGGCATATAGCACGTAGAATGAATAAACATTCCATAAAGTAGATAAGAATTTTCTTTGAGTTTCTTCTACATCTTTAGTAGAGAATCTTGTTGGAAGCCATGGTGCAGAAGCTGTGTAGAAATGCCATCTTGTAGCATCGGCTCCGACAGAATTTAATACATCAAATGGATCTACAACATTTCCTAAATGTTTTGACATTTTTAGACCTTTGCTATCTAAAACGTGTCCTAATACAATACAGTTTTCAAATGGGTTAGTATCAAAAATACAAGTTGAAATAGCAAGTAAAGTATAGAACCATCCTCTTGTTTGGTCAACTGCTTCTGAAATGAATTGTGCTGGGAAGTTCTTCTCAAACAATTCTTGATTTTCAAATGGATAGTGTAATTGAGCAAATGGCATAGAACCTGAGTCAAACCAGCAGTCAATTACTTCTTTTTCTCTTACCATTTCTTTTCCACACTCAGGACATTTTAAATGAATTGGGTCTAAGTATGGTTTATGAAGTTCTACATGCTCTGGTACATTGATACCTTTTTCTTCTAGCTCTTTTCTAGAACCAATACATTCTATATGACCACATTCACATCTCCAAATTGGAAGTGGTGTTCCCCAATAACGGTCTCTTGAAATACCCCAGTCGATAACATTCTCTAAGAATTTACCAAAACGGCCAGTACGAATCGTATCAGGCATCCAGTTGATTTTGTTGTTGTTTTCCAATAATTTATCACGAACGGCTGTCATTTTAACAAACCAACTCTCTTTTGGATAGTATAGAAGTGGTGTATCGCATCTCCAACAATGTGGATAACTATGAGTATGTCTTGCAGAGCTAAATAATTTGTTTTGATGAGCAAGCCAAATGCAAACATCTTTGTCGCATTCTTTTACAAATCTTCCTGCCCACGGTTCTACCTCAGGAACGAATTTTCCTTCTTTGTCTACTAAATTTACAAAAGCAATATCATTTTGTTTTGATACAAAGTTATCATCTTCACCATAAGCTGGTGCAATGTGAACAATACCAGTACCATCAGTTAAAGTAACATAGTCACCATGGATTACAACAAATGCCTTTCCTTCTACCTTGGCAAATGGCATTAGTTGTTCATATTTCATACCAAGAAGCTCACTACCTTTTACTTCTTTTACAATTTCATAAGGAATATCTTTTAGCACACTATCAATTAAGTCTTTTGCTAAAATGTAGACTTCTTCTGGACCTTCTTCTTGCATTTTGCCATCAATAATTGGCTTTTCTACTTTTACGTAAGCATACGTATAGGCTTTATTAACGCAAAGCGCTAAGTTAGAAGGAAGTGTCCATGGAGTAGTAGTCCATGCTAAGAAATATGTGTGGTCTTCCCCTACTACTTTAAATTTGCAAGTACAAGTCAAATCTTGAACATCTTTATAACCTTGTGCTACTTCATGAGAAGATAGTGCTGTTCCACAACGAGGACAATATGGCATAACCTTGTGTCCTTGGTATAATAAGCCTTTATCCCACATTTGTTTTAAAGCCCACCATACAGATTCAATATAATCATCATGGTAAGTAACATAAGGCTTTTCCATATCTACCCAGTAACCAATTTGGTCAGTCATTTTTTCCCACATAGAAACATATTTAAATACACTGTCTTTACATTGCTTAATAAATTCTTCAACACCATAATCTTCAATTTGTTGTTTTCCAGAAATGCCAAGCTTCTTCTCTACCTCTAATTCCACTGGAAGACCGTGTGTATCCCAACCAGCAATACGAAGAACATCATAGCCTTGCATTACTTTATATCTTGGAATAATATCTTTCATAACCCTTGTTAAAATATGACCAACATGTGGCTTTCCATTAGCTGTTGGAGGTCCATCATAAAAGGTAAAATAGCGTTTTCCTTTATTTATGTCAAAATTCTTATGAACAATATCTTTCTCCTTCCAAAAATCGCTTACCTCTTTCTCCATTCCAACAAATCCATTTTCTTTTAATTCAACTTTCTTATACATTTTTTCTCCTTTCACTCCTTTAGTACCTTTAGGGACGTTTCCTTTTGGTATCTCTGTCCCTTTTGG
Source organism: uncultured Clostridia bacterium (assembly GCA_947627755.1). Classification (GTDB taxonomy): domain Bacteria; phylum Bacillota; class Clostridia; order TANB77; family CAG-508; genus UMGS1663. The sequence goes on from CANQXD010000058.1 coordinate 4,389, forward strand.
TAACTTTTTTGTTTTTGTTTTACATTATCCTTGATTTTTACTTTTTATATTTTGCAATTCAAATCTATATTTTTGTTTAACTTCTGGATATTTCTCATGGTCTACTTCACTTAAAAACATTTCCATTGGTCTTACATATAATAAGGAATCATCATATAGACCACGATATACTACCATTTTTTCTTTTGTTTCACTATGAATTGCTACATCTTCTACTAGATAATAATCTCCTTTAAAATGCTTGTATATTCCTTTTATTTTTAATTCTTGCATTTTTTTCCTCCTTATACAATATAAAAAGCTCTATTTTCTCCTATATTTAGGACGAAATAGAGCTAACTTTCCGTGGTACCACCTAACTTGAAAATAAATGATATTTATTTTCCACTTCATTTCCTTTAACGCAGGTAAAATTACGTTTAAACTTACTAAAACTTAATGTTAACATTTTTTCAGTTTAAAAACAACAAAGGTGATAACAAATAAACTAGGCTCTTGCTAGAATTTCACCAAAGTATCTAGCTCTCTTTTAAAGACTTTTTCTATTTGTGTTGTCCTTGCTTATGTTTTTATCTTATTTTTATCTTATGTGCTATATCTTAACACTTTTTTTTCGAAAATGCAATAGTTGTTTTACGATTTTATTTATATATAAATGGCAATAATAAATTTCCGGTTTATTATGCACATAATTCACTTAAGATTTCGTTGGTACTTTTATAATTA
>CANQXD010000059.1 GCA_947627755.1 uncultured Clostridia bacterium
TAGTACAGAAAAATGCCAATCGTAAAGTCTAATTTAAAAATTTTTTCAAATTTTTTAGAGGATATTTGTTTTTTAAACTATTTATATAAAAATAATCATTCTAATTAAAGAATAAATATAGCTTATTATTTATAATTACTTTATGTGGTTCTATATAGGCTAAATTAGTATGTTTAATTATCCTTAAAGTTCCATTAATTATTTTAGGAGTAGTTTTACTAAAAGTACAAGCCCATTCAATTTTAGATAACAATTCTGAACTTATTTTAATTTCTTTTTTTATTATAGTAATCAGCTTACACCATCCCTTCGTTTAAAAAAGGCATCAAAAAAATCAACCTTTTACAGTTGATTTTTCAATATATCGCCATGGTGCGACGATTTTACTTATTGGAGCAGGTAGCGGGAATCGAACCCGCATAGCCAGCTTGGAAGGCTGGAATTCTACCATTGAACTACACCTGCAAAAAAATATAAAAATCGTTCCTAACTAGAACGATTTTTATTATACAAAGTTTTTATTTTTTTGTCAATAATTTTTTCAAATTTTTTTTATTTTTTAGTAATTTTTGTATTTTAGCTTTTAACTATACTATATTTCATAATTTCAATTTTATAATCATTCTTCTCTTTATTGTAGTAATTTTAAAATTTCTTCTTTGTCTTGCACACCAATAGTAGAGTTTACCACTTTTCCATCTTTAAAAATAAGAAAAGTTGGAATGCTCATAATTCCATATTGCATTGCTAAATCTTCCTCTTCATCTACATTTACTTTACAAACTTTTGCTTTTCCTTGCATTTCATCTGCAATTTTTTCTACGACCGGTGCCATCATTTTACATGGTCCACACCAACTAGCCCAAAAATCTACTAAGACTGGTATGTCTGATTTTAAAACCTCTTGTTCAAAATTTTCACTTGTAACTTCCATTTTCTTTTCCTCCTTCATTTTTATTTTATTGTTTTTTTTCTTTGCATATTAATCATTTTTATAAATTTACTTTCTTTTGCAATAATCAATTGCAGACATTCCTGCAATCATTCCTTCATAAACTGCCTTTGCAATTTGAAGTGTTCCACCTACGCAATCTCCACAGGCATATAATCCTGAAAGATTTGTTTCCATTTTATCATTTACTATAATATGATTTGTCTTTTCTTCTATTTTTATTCCTAATTTTCTAGCTAAATCACTACTAGATGCTGTTCCAAGAGCAACAAAAAGCCCATCTATCTTTTTGCTTGTGTTATCTTCAAAAGTAACTTCTTCTATATGATCTATCCCTTTTAACTCTTGTATTTTCTTTTCTTCTATTTCAATTCCTTCTGCTCTTTTATCAATGGCTTCCTCTCCATTGGTTAGCATCATAACAGATTTTGCAATAGGAAGTAAAATTTGTGCTTCGTGCAAAGCATATTCTTTGCTTCCTAAAACAGCAACATCTTTTCCTTTGAAAAAGAACGCATCACAAATAGCACAATAACTTACTCCTTTTCCTTCTAGTTCTTTTATTCCTTTGATATCTATCTTTTTTCTTGCTGAACCTGTTGCTAAAATAACTGTTTTAGTTTTATACGTATGATTTAAAGTCGTTATTAAGAAATTTGTACTTTTTTCTATTTGCACTACTTCTTCTTTTTTTATTTCTATTCCCAGACGTTTTGCTTGCTTTTCTCCTATTTCTTGTAAGTTTTTACCGTCTATATTTTCTTCTAGTCCATAATAATTTTCAATATTTCCTACTTTTTCTAAGGTACTTTTTCCTTTTGAAATAATTAGTGTCACTAAGTTAGCACGTTTGGTATATAAGCTTGCTGAAATTCCTGCTGGACCGCTTCCTATTATAATTACATCATAAATCATATTTAGCTATTTACTCCTTCTTTTTAAGTTTCAATATTCTATATTTTTATTATAGAATATCGTACAACGTTTTGAATGTATAACCATTATCTCTTAAGTATTGTATGACATCTGGCAAAGTTTTATATGTTAAAATTTTGTCGGCTGCATCATGCATTAAAATAACTACACTTTGCTTTTGTCCAACAGTATCGATTACATTTTGTAATAATTCTTCTTTTGTATTCACTCCTTCTGCATCTTTTGATAAAGAGTTCCAATCTAATGATACAATACCATTTTCTCTCAAATATTGTTTTGCTTTACTTTTTATACTATTATAATATCCTCCTTGTGAACCACCTGGAAAGCGAAATACTTTTGAATGATAATTGGGATTTTGCAAGGCTTCTTGAATACACTGTTCCGTATAATTATATTCATCTAATACAGTTTGATTGTTTTGATAAATTTGACTATATTTATGGCTATATCCATGATTTGCAATATAATGGCCTTCTTCAAATTCTCTTTGAACTAACTCTGGATTTGCTTTTACTCTATTTCCTAATACAAAAAAAGTTGCCTTTATATTTTCTTGTTTTAATAAATCTAAAATATATGGAGTTACTGCTTGTGTTGGTCCATCATCAAAAGTTAAAAATACTCTTTTTGCCTCTTGTGCTTGGTAGATGTTTTCAACTGCTTGCATTTGCTCTTCTGTAAAAGGATTTGTTGCTTTTGCAATTCTTGCTTCTTTTTCTTGTTGTACTTTTAATTCTTCTTGCCTTATTCTTTCTGCTTCTAACCTTTCTGCTTCTATTTTTGCTTGCTCTACTTCCATTTCTTTTTGATGTTTTTGTTTTGCTAATATGATAGCACTACAAATAGATAATGCTATAATAAGCACTATTAACATAACAAAAAATACTTTTTTCTTATTTAATTTTGGTTTTATATCAACTACTTCATAAGGATATAACATTTTTTCCTCTTTTTTTGACATTTTTCTTTTTCTTATTATATACATTTTTTTTATTTTTAACAATATCAAACTATAAAATGGTATAATATTTTTTATTATACCATTTTCATAAAATTTTATTTTCTTTTCATATTTTTTATAATAGCCTTTGTTTCTTCTTCAATTTGATAAGATTCTATTATTTTTTGCAATGCTTTGTTGTATGTAAAATCATCTAAATCATTTTGTTTTAAAAATTCCATTGTTTTTTCTGGAAATTTTATATAACTAATAGAAATTGCCCATGCCACCGCCATTTTCACATAATAGCCTTCATGCTTTATTTCATTTACTGTTTTTAATACAAAATCAATATATTCTTCTGTTATATAAAAATTAAGTAACACTACAATAGCAAAGCGAAGTTCGAATTCTTTTTTCGATTTAAAATAAGACCTAAAAAAGTCTAGCATTTCTTTTTGGTTATTTTTCACTATTTTCAAGCTTGCAACTGTTACATCACACACTGCCCAATTATCTATTTTAGGAATAAATTCTTTTAAATATTTACACGTTTGCTCAACACTACACTTACTTAACCCTATTACCATTCCTTGTAACATAATTTCTTCATAATATTCATTACTTGCATTTTTTAAATATGTTTCCGAGTCTTGTTTTACTATCTCTTTTGCTAAATTTCTTAATAATGGTATACGAACACCAATAATATTATTGGTGTTTGGGCATAGTCCTTTTTGAAATTTTTTATATTTTTCATCTGCAAGTTCTAATAATTTCTTTCTTATTTCTTCGTTATCCATTATTTTCTCTTTTCTATTCTAATTCAAAGAAGCTCTTTAAAATACCTTTGTTAATTAGTTCACTAAAAATATTTTTTAGTATAAGTAAAATAATTGGTCCTAAAATAAGACCTAATACTCCCATTAGTCGATATCCTGTATACATTCCTACTAAAGTAAAGATTGGATGCATTCCCATTTCTTTGCTTACCATTTTAGGCTCCATAAGTTGTTTTATAATTGCCCATATTCCCCAAATTACAATTACACTAATTGCAAGTGGTATATTTCCTACTAACAATAAATATCCTGCCCATGGTACCATAACTGCTCCTGCCCCAAATAAAGGTAGTAAATCAACAATTCCAATAAATACTGCCATCATTAGTAAATATTCTACTTTAATTCCTACTAAATTGATAATATTTAAAGCAAGTAAAACCCAAATAAAACATACCAAAGAAAGTTTTGCTTCTGCTTTAATATATTTTATAGATACACTGCACATTTCATTGATGATTTGCTTTATCTTTTCAAACCATTTGGTTGGAATTTGACTTTTAATGGTGTTTGGTATGTATTCTTTGTCAAAGCAAATAAAGATAATAGCTAAAATAGTAATAAATCCATAAGTTATTATATTAGGAACCGAACTAATAAAGTTGATTGCTCCTGTAATTAATGAAATGGAAGCATTCTTTACAATATTAATAATAGTTGTTAAAGATGTCTCTAATCCTCCTGAAAATTGCTCTGGCAATTGTATATTTTGTTCTTTTATATCATTTACTATTTCTAATGCCCAATTATAAATATCATCAAAATAAACATTAATATTTGATAGAAAGCTACTTGCTTCTGCTATAATTTTAGATATTCCAAATGTTAGCACACTACCTAAAATAACTAAAACTAGAATAAGTGAAAGCACACTAGCTAACTTTCTTTTCATTTTGGTATGCTTCATAAAGAATTGAATTACTGGTTCTACACAAGCTGCCACTAACATAGCAATAATAAATGGAATATAAAAAATAGCTAATCGATAAGTTAAATAAATACCAAATAGCATTAAACCTAAAATAATAACTTTCGCAATAATTTTTGTATAATATGTAGTATCTTTTTTCATTTTCTGCATTCCTCCTAGTATCCATTGGTATCCTTTGGGTATCCTTTGGGGACGTTTCCTTTTGGTAAATCTGTCACTTTTGGATATTTTTCTTTTAGTAAATGCTCCAAAATAGATAATAAATTTTCTTTATTATAACAATATTTTTGTATAGTGTCATTATTTTTTATCTTTTTTCTTACTTTTTCTTGCTAATTTTATGATTTTCTGTTATGATATAGCAATAACAATAAACTATTTTTATGCTGATGTGGCGGAACTGGCAGACGCACTGGACTCAAAATCTAAATGGATTTAAAAAATCCTATTTCTTAAAAATACTGATAAATATACAGGTTTAGGTTTTGGTAG
>CANQXD010000060.1 GCA_947627755.1 uncultured Clostridia bacterium
AGTGTTTACCTCCTGTAATAAAATTTATCAACAACTGTGACAACACCCAACTAGTTTTATTACTTGTAACCTTGCGCGAAATGAAAGTTCAAAGACTTATCTAACTAATTACCAATTAATAATAAAACTGTGGCAATATTCTTTCTTCAGTAGTTAAAACTACAAGGATAAATAAGAGTCCACAGTGTTAACATAGATAATTATAACATGTATTAACATAATTATCTATAAAGGTTTATAGGTAGCCTTTTAAAAACCTAAATATATTATACAAGGATGATAAAAAATGAAAGAAATAATTTTAAAAGTAGAAGGAATGGCATGCACAGGATGCGAAAACAGAATCCAAAATGCACTAAAAACAAAGGAAGGAATTAAAGAAGTAGTAGCAAATCACAAAGAAGGAACCGTTAAAATAGTAGGAGAAGATGTTAATTTAGAGGAAATAAAAGAAAAAATAGAAGCAATTGGATTTACCGTTATTTAAATTTATAAAAAGGTGAGGCTATGAAAAAAATCATTTTATCCATTGGAGGAATGACATGTAGTGCTTGTTCCAATGGTTTAGAAAAGTATTTAAACAAGCAAGAAGGCATCAAAAACGCAAGTGTAAACTTAGTGATGGCAAATGCGTTAATTGAATATGACGAAAAATTGTTAAATCAAGAAAAGATAGAACAATTTGTAAGAGAAGCGGGTTTTGAAAGCTTAGGTTTGTTTCAAGATATCAAAATAGAAGAAAAAAGAAAACAAGAAAAAATAACTTTTTTTGTTTTTCTTTTGCTTGCAATTTTGTTACTTTATATTTCTATGGGAGACATGATAGGCTTGCCTATTCCAAACATATTGAATAGAAATACAAATCCTATTCTTTATACCATTACTTTATTTGTGCTAACTATCCCTTTTCTTTTTTATGGAAAAGATATCTTAAAGAGTGGGTACCAAAACCTTATTCATAAAACGCCTAATATGGATACTTTGGTTGGCATAGGCGTACTTAGCAGTATGGCGTATAGTATTTACAGTACTTATCTAGTATTTAGAGGAGAACATCATGCTGTGCACAATTTATATTTTGAATCAGCTGCCATTGTCATTTTCTTTATTAAACTAGGAAGATACTTAGATGGCATTAGCAAAGACAAAACAAAAGAAGCTATTCAAAGATTAGTGAAAATTACACCAAATAAAGCAGTAATAAAAGTAGGAGAAACAGAAAAAGAAGTTACATTAGACGAAATTACAAAGGGAGATATTATAATAAGCAAGCCGGGTGAAAGAATTGCAGTTGATGGTACAATTACAAAAGGAAAAGCTCATTTAGAGCAATCTTTCTTAACAGGGGAAAGTAAGCCAGTAGCAAGAGCAGTAGGAGAAGAAGTTATAGCAGGAAGCATTAACTACGATGGCTATTTAGAATATAAAGCCGAAAGAATTGGAAAAGAATCTACCATTTCAGAAATTGTAAGGCTAGTGGTAGAGGCCACCAACACCAAAGCTCCTATTGCAAAAGTAGCCGATAAAGTAAGTGGTTATTTTGTACCAACTGTAATTTTAATTGCCATTTTTACTTTTATTGGTTATCTTATATTAGGCTATTCCGTATCGGTTGCTCTTACTTCCTTTGTTACCATTTTAGTAGTAGCTTGCCCTTGCAGTCTTGGTCTTGCTACTCCACTTGCTATTGTGGTAAGTGAAGGCTTGTGCGCAGAAAATGGCATTTTAGTGAAGAAAAGTGAAATATTAGAAAATGCCCAAAAAGTAAATACCATTGTGTTTGACAAAACAGGAACTTTAACTTATGGAATGTTAAAAATTGCTCAAGTTATCAATTATAGTAATTTGGAAGAAAAAGAGCTATTGCAAATAGTAGGAAGCGTTGAAAAGAAAGGAATGCACCCAATTGCAAAGGCTTTTACAAGCTTCTTAGAAGAAAATAAAATAGAAACATTAGAAGTGGAAAACTTTGAAGAAATAAGCGGACATGGTGTAGTAGGAACCATTCAAAATGAAGAAATTATTTTAGGAAATCGAAAAATATTAGAAAAATATGAGATAGAAAATTCGGCTATTCAAGATGAAGAAAAACTTAGTCAAGAAGGAAATACCATTGTTTATGTAGTAAAAAACAAAAAAGTAATAGCGCTTATTGGAATCAAAGATGGCATTCGAGAAAATGTAAAAGAAGTGATTCAAACTTTAAATAAAAATAACATCGAAACTATGATGCTAACAGGAGATAACCAAGCGGTAGCAGAAAAAATAGCAAAAGAAATTGGAATATCTAAAGTAATAGCAAATGTTGTGCCAGCGCAAAAAGTAGAAATCATTCAAAAACTAAAAGAAGAAAATAAATTTGTTATGATGTGTGGTGATGGTATAAATGATAGTCCTGCTTTAGCAAGTTCTCATATAGGAGTTAGCATTAGTAGTGGAACCGATATTGCTATGGATTCTGCTGATGTCATTTTAACAAAGAATGATTTACAAAGTATTTTAGATTTAATGCAAATTAGTAAAAAAACTATTCGCAATATAAAACAAAATTTATTCTGGGCATTTTTCTATAACATACTTATGATTCCTATTGCAATTGGAATTTTAAGACCATTTAGCATTACCATAAACCCAATGATAGCAAGTCTTGCAATGGTAATGAGTAGTTTTACTGTTATTTTAAATGCGCTAAGATTGAAAAGAATGAAATTAAAGTAAAAATTATTTTCATGTCTTTTTGTATTCTTTAATTGGAACACATTTATACAAAAGCAAAATTATGTAAAAAGGTTATTAACTAAAACTTCCTATTTTATTGCATTAGCCCAAATACATTTATATAATAAAAAAATAGGAGGTAAAACAAATGAAAAAAAAGCAAAAACAACAGAGAAATGTTAAAAAAATGTGCAAAAATTCTCAAATAAGATTGAACAAATATACTGAAAGATATAGTGGAATAACGCTAATTTCATTAGTAATAACAATAATTATTTTAATCATATTAGCAAGTGTAAGTATAAGTTTAATATTAGGAGAAAATGGATTATTTAGTAAGGCAAGAGAAGCAACAGAAATGTTTTCAGAGGCACAAAAAGAAGAGGAAGAAGCATTAGCAGAATTAGAAGTGACAATTAGAGACAATGAAAATTTACCAGAAATTACAGATGAAACGCCAGAAGGCACACAAGTAAAATTACCAAATGAATGGATAACAACAGATGAAAATGGAGCAAGCAAGATAAATGTAAGAGCAATAGCAGATGGAAAGGGTAATAAAATACCAGTGCCAAAAGGATTTTATTATGCAGGAGGAGATAAAGATACAGGCTTTGTAATTTCAGATGTTAGTGGAGATGATTTAAATAACAAATCTGGAGGAAATCAATTTGTATGGATACCATGCACGGAAAAACAATACAATGACGCAAAAAATGATGTAATGGAATTTAATTGGTCATCTAATAAAGAATATAAAGATAATGGGGATGATGATTATGATAAAAATGATGGAAATGGCTCAGGAGAAGACTGGAGTGATGATTATACAGATGATGATATAAGTAATATAATTGAGAAATATGGAACAGAAGCAAAGGATACAATAACAACAATAACCTCAAGTTGGGAAAAAAATCAAACAAAAGTAGCAACAGACAGTATAGGAAAATACGGAGGATTTTATATAGCAAGATATGAGGCAGGAATACCAAAAGAAGCAGATTTTTATATATCACCAAGTAGTAAAAATTTAGCATACAATATAACAAATAGAGGACAAACAAATAAAGCAGGTCTTACAGCAATACAAGATTTATCGCCAGTAAGTAAAAAGGGTGTGCAAGCATGGAACTTTATAACACAACCGAATTCAAAAATAGTAGCAGAAAATATGTATAAAGGAAGTGAAAGTGTAGGAAGTTATTTGGTAGATAACTCAGCATGGAATGTAATATGCAATAAATTTGGAAATATAATAGGAGATGGCTTAAGTGGTGAAACAGAAGGAAAAGGAATAAAGAATTCTAGTTATATAGGAAATTATCTAAATAATAATAAAACGGATTATACAAAAATAAATGGCTTATGGGCACGACATGGATCTTTAAATATTGGTAAATGGGATTATGCAACAACATATAAAACTGGAAGTGTAAATGTTAAGCCAAATGATATTTATACAAGTGATAATGGAACAGGATGGAATAGAATAGAATTAGCAACAGGTTCGAGTGATGATTTTAAAGTATATAATATATATGATATGGCAGGAAATATGTGTGAGTGGACAACAGGGCATAACATCAAAAATGAAACTATGTTTGTTAATTTTCGTGGCGGCAGTTTTTATAGTCAAGGGAGCGACGGACCAGTCGTACGCGCGCAAGGTGAGAGTATATTGACTAATTGCAATAATGTTGGAGGCTTCCGAGTTGTGCTTTATGTAAGATAGCCCTAATACCTGCTTAAATCACTAGATTTGATGGCTTTACAAAAAATATTTCGTCAATTACGACATAAAAATAATTGACATAACGATAAAAATATGATAATATAATCTCATCTTAAACACTTTTTTTAAGACAAAAGCTCTCAATCTCCTTAATAGCAAGGAAATTGAGAGCTTATG
>CANQXD010000061.1 GCA_947627755.1 uncultured Clostridia bacterium
CAATTATATCATGAAATAATTGTTATATAAAGGTTTATGGGTAACCTTTTAAAAACCTAAATATATTATACAAGGGATTAATCAATTAAATAGATTAATATTTCTATATAATTGATTATACGAGAAACTTATGTATGCATATTTAAAAGGAACTTTAGAAGTAAAAACAAAAGGCTATATTGTCATAGAAGTAAATGGAGTAGGCTATAAAGTGTTTATGTCAGAAACTGCAATTGAAGCATTAGGTGAAATAGGACAAAACATAAAAGTATATACATATTTAAAAGTAAAAGAAGATGAAATGAGTTTGTATGGATTTAATACAAACGAGGAACTTCGTATGTTTGAACTACTATTATCAGTAAGTGGTATTGGAGCAAAATCTGCAATTAGCATTTTATCAAATATTAGTCCATCAGCTTTTGCTTTAGCAGTAATAAGTAATGATGTACTAAAAATAAAATCTCTTCCAGGTATTGGGGCCAAAGGCGCACAAAGAATTATTTTAGAATTAAAAGATAAAATAGAAAAAGAAGAACCTACCGAAGAAGATACAAATGTCCAATTAGAAAAAATAGATAAAAATAACGAAAAAGTATTAGAAGCAATTTCGGCTTTACAAGTATTAGGTTATAGTAGAAAAGAAATAGAGAAAGCTTTAGAAAATGTAGAAAAAGAAGTCTTAAGTGTAGAAGAAATTATTAAACTAGGATTAAAAAATCTAGCAAGATAAATTTTAGGGACGGGTCTAAAAATTTAATTATTTTTTATATTTTTTGTTCCGTCCCTAAAATAAACAAGAAAGGAAACAAGCATAAAATGGTAGATTTAAGCAAGCCACTTGCATATCGAATGAGACCAAAAACGTTAGAAGAATATGTAGGGCAAGAGCATATTTTAGGAAAAGATAAAATTTTATATCGTACCATAAAGGCAGATAGGTTATCTAGCATTATTTTATGGGGCCCACCAGGTTGTGGAAAAACATCACTTGCTAGGGTAATTAGCGAAACAACAAAATATAAATTTACTAGAATCAATGCAGTAACAGCAGGAGTAGCAGATATAAAAAATGCTATTATAGAAGCAAGCAATTTAATGCTAAATCCTACTGGAAAATGCATTTTATTTATTGATGAGATTCATCGTTTCAACAAATTGCAACAAGATGCACTTCTTCCTTATGTAGAAAATGGAACTGTTATTTTAATAGGAGCAACCACTGAAAATCCATATTTTGAAGTAAATAAGGCGCTCATTTCTCGTTCAATGGTAGTGAAATTAGAACCATTAACCCTAGAGAATATTTATGAAGTTTTAAAAAGAGCATTAATATCAGAAGAAGGTTTGGGAAGCTATAAAATAAAAATAGAAGATGAAACATTAAGAAAAATTGCAGAAGTATCAAATGGTGATGTAAGAACAGCTTTAAATGGTTTAGAAATTGCAGTTCTTACTACCAAAGTAAATAACGATGGAGTAATTGAAATTACCAATCAAATTGCCGCAGATAGTGTTCAAAATAGAAAAGCTATTTTTGATAAAAATGGAGATAGCCATTATGATAATATTAGTGCATTTATTAAATCTATGAGGGGAAGTGACCCAGATGCAGCTGTATTTTATTTAGCAAGAGCATTAAATGGAGGAGAAGATCCAATGTTTTTAGCACGAAGAATTGTTATTTGTGCTTCAGAAGATGTAGGAATGGCAAATCCTAATGCATTAGTAGTTGCAAATTCTGCAATGCAAGCCGTTCAAATGGTTGGAATGCCAGAAGCAAGAATAATTTTAGCAGAAGCAGCTATTTATGTAGCGACTTCACCAAAATCTAATGCTTCTTATCTTGCAATAGACAAAGCATTAGAAGATGTAAAAAACAAAGATACTGGGGAAATTCCAATGCATATTCGTAATGCACCAGCAGAGGAAATGAAGCAATTCGGATATAATAGTGGTTATAAATATCCACATGATTATCCAGGTCACTTTGTAGAGCAACAATACTTGCCAGATAAAATGTTAGGAACAAAATATTATATAAAAGATGATACCATAAAAGAATAAAGTAAAAATTAAAAAGAAAACGACTAAATAGTAAAATATATAAAAATCGACAAAAAGTTACAAAATAATCTAGACATAAAAATTATTATGTGCTAATATACTATTAGAAAATTTTAACAAAGCGAAAGTGGAGGAAAAATATGAAGGATTATCAAGAAGCATTACACGAAGCTTATTCACAAGTAGCACCCGAAGTAAACAAGTTATATGAATACTACCGGGAAAAATTAGGATTAGAGGAGGAAACGGATCCAGAAAGGCAACTAGAGGTACTGGCTATACAAAAGAAAATTATCTCTAAAATTTATATTAAAGATTTAAGTATGATTGCAAATTACGATGCAAGAGGAATGACCAGTATGTATTACAGTAGTTTGCAAAATTATAAGGAACGTATCCAACATCTAATTAAAAAGTAAAAACAAAAGCGTTGCTAAATTAGCAACGCTTTTAACATTTTTTTATTCTTTTTTTGTATTCTTTTTATTATCAGTTAAAACTTCTTTAATAGCACCAAGACTGCCTAAAGCAGAGGTTGCGTCAAAAGGAATAAATACCTTATTAGCATCTCCATTTGCTACTTCTTTTAAAGCTTCTAAAGATTTTAATTGTACTAATTTATCATCTGGATTTGCTTTCATCATAGCGTCATATACCATTTGAATTTCTTCTGCTTTTGCTTCTGCTACCTTTTTAATTGCTTCAGCCTCACCAGTTGCTCTTCTAATTTTTGCTTCTTTATCAGCTTCTGCTTCTAATATAGCAGCTTCTTTTTTACCTTCTGCAAGAGTAATAGCAGATTGTCTTTCACCTTCTGCTTGTAAAATTAAAGCTCTCTTATTACGTTCTGCATTCATTTGTTTTTCCATCGCATCACGAATGTCAGCAGGTGGTGTAATATCTTTAATTTCTACTCTATCAATTTTACAACCCCATTGATCTGTTGCTTCATCTAGAATAGCTCTTAACTTATCGTTAATAGCATCTCTTGAACTAAAGGTTTCGTCTAAATCCATTTTACCAACAATATCACGAATTGTGGTAATAGCTAAGTATTCAATACCTTTTTTCAAACTTTGAATTTCATAAACTGCTTTTGCAGGGTCTGTAATTTTATAAAATACGACAGTATCAATTGTAATCGTAACGTTATCTTTTGTAATAACACCTTGTGGTGGTATGTCCATAGTTTGTTGTTTTAAACTAACAACACTACGTACATGGTCAAAAAATGGGATGATGATGGTTAAACCAGCATCAGCAATTTTGTGAAACTTACCAAGTCTTTCTATAATATACACTTCAGATTGTCTAACAATTTTAATAGTTTTGAATGCAATAATACATATAATAGCAAGTACCACAATTAAAAAAATAATTCCTCCCATAAATGTTCCTCCTTTTATTTTATTTATACTTCAGGAGATATAATACTTTCCTGATTATTAAATTAAAAACTATTTAATAGTAGCTTCTTCTACATTAGTAATTGTTTTTACTATTGCTTTTACACCATCAATTTCTGTAATTTCAATTTCGCTTCCTTTTTTTATAATAGAATCATCAGAAGTTTTTGCTGACCAAACTTCTCCTGCTACTTTTATTTGCCCTACGCCATGTGTAGGGTTAATATCTTGCACTACAATTCCCTTTTTACCAATAATAGAATAAGCATTAGTTGCCACTTTTTTATCTGATTTTGATAATTTTTTAACTAAAGGTTTTGTGCAGAAAATTAGTAAAGTAGATGAAATAACAAAAAAGCTAGTTTGCAAGATTAAATTATCTGGAAAAATAAAGCTAATTATCATAGTAAGCAAGGCTCCAATACCAAACCAAAAGACGAAAAATCCAACTGTCATCATTTCAATAATAAAGCAAACACCTGCAATAATTAACCAAACTGGCCACATAATAAAACCTCCTAAAATTTACTAATCCATTTCTATTATACAACAAATCAGTCAAAAAGGAAAGAGATTACTATAAAATTTATGTAATATTGTGTCAATAATGAAAAAGCGGGAGCATTGCTCCCACTTTTTTACTTGCATGCGTAAGTTCTAATTTTGAGTTCAATATCCAAGATATGGGAAGAATAATCAGATAATTCATCATATGCTTCCAACCTCGCGTCCATGTCCGGAGAATCCGGAATTACGGGAGGTTTGCCAACAATTTTTTCAATCATAGGAAAGGTTAACTTGGTATGATTGTTTAAATGGTTGGCATACTCGTCCAGGTACTGGAAGAACCGCGCGGCAATAGGATTGGAATACACCTGAGTCGCAGTTGTAAAAGAAACTAAGCAATTATCTGTCATAATACAATCCTCCTTAATATAAAAGCTTTAGATAAATATATTATAACATAGTTTTACATAAAAGTCAAAAAATGCAAAAAAATGATAGTGTAAAATAGTTTCGGAATGCAAAAAAAGAAAACCTTTGATATAATGTTTTAAATAAAAAATATAACAAAC
>CANQXD010000062.1 GCA_947627755.1 uncultured Clostridia bacterium
TTTTAAAGCTAAAAAGTCATTAGAAGCATATTTAATCATCTCTGCGCTTCTTCTACTTACAGAAACAATTGGCAATTGAAATGGTTCATATATTTTCATTAATAATTCTTCTGCTTTTTTACTATTTGTTCCAATTACAATTCTTTTTGCTTGAAGAGTATCTCTTACTGCATGTCCTTGTGCTAAAAATTCTGGATTACTTGCCACCTCTACTTTTACATTGTGAATCAAAGAATCTTTTATGAATTGTTCTACTTTGTCATTTGTTCCCACTGGAACTGTTGATTTTACTACGACTAAACAATCTTTTTCTATGCTTTCTGCTATTTGTCTTGATACTGTTGCTACATAACTTAAATTTGCTGATCCATCTGGTTGTTCTGGTGTTCCTACACCAATAAAAATAGCATCTGCATCCCTATATGCCATTTTATAATCTGTTGTATAGTCTAATCTCCCTTCTTTATAGTTTTTTTGCATTAATTTTTCTAAGTTTTCCTCATAAATAGGCGAGATGCCTTTTTTCATCTTTTCTATCTTTTTTTCATCTATATCTACACATATTACTTGATGCCCTTTTTCCGCAAAGCATACTCCCGCTACTAATCCTACATATCCTGTCCCTGCAACTGCTATTTTAATCATAGTTTTATTTCCTCTTTTCTCTCTATTTTCATAATTTCTAACATTCTTTTATTAATAATATTTACATCAAATCTTTCTTTACAATATTTGTAGCTTGCATCTGCCATTTTTTCTAGCTCTTCTCTGTGTTCAATCATATAAATCATTTTATTTGCTAAAGCTTGTACATCTTTAATTGGTATTAAGAACCCGTTCTGACCATTTCTTACTGTTTCTCTGCAACCAATTGAATCTGTTGTAATAATTGGTCTTCCCATAGCTAAAGCTTCTAATAAAGTTCTTGGTATACCTTCTCTATAATAAGAAGGCAATACAAATACTGAACACTTTGCTAAATAAGATGGAACATCATTAGATTCTCCACAATAATTTATAATACCAGTATCTATAAATTCTTCTTTTACTTCTTCCAAATTTAATGCTAATTGAGTTTTGTCTTCTGCTCCTACATATAAAAATTGTGTTTCGGGATATTTTTGCTTTACTATTTTAGCCGCTTCAAAGTATTCTCGTACTCCTTTTTGCTTTAAAATACGTGATACCATTAAAAAAGTATTTTCTTTTGGCAAATCATTTCTTTTAAAGCGTTCCATATTTACACCTGAGCCATCTACTAATTCGCATTTCTCTCTTTTTAGATATTTTCTACGTACAAATTCATCTATATCATCTTTATTTTGAAAAATAACTTTTTTATTACATTTAAAAGCAATTTTATAACCTATTCCACATATAATTCGTAAAATTTTTGTTTTAAAAGAATTTACGGCATATACATAACCAAGACCAGTTATCATAGAATACATTTCTGTTACTTTTGCTCTTTTAGCTGCAATTGAACCAAAAATAACTGGTTTTATAGTATAGGCAAAAATTCTATCAGGTTTTTCTTTTTTTATAATTTTAGTAAGATTATTTAAGTAATTAATATTATCAAAAATAGTAGTAGAATTCTTTTTTAATGATATTAATTCAAATCTTGCCCCTAAATTTTGTAATACTTCTTCATAACCTGCTTCGGGGCATATTGCTACAATTTCATTTCCTTTTTGAGAAATTGCTTGCATTAAATCTCCTCTAAAATTGATAAAAGTACTTGTTTTTGGTGCTATCATAATTATTTTCATATTATTTCCCCTTACATACATATAGAAATAATGTTCTAATTATTTCTATATTGCTTTTGTTAAGCTTTCTTGTCTCTTTAAATCTTCTATTTCTTTCTTAATTCCCTGTTCTGATATTTCTGCATTTGTTTTTTTAAACACTTGCAAAATAGTTTCAAAAACAAGTTTTATGTCTAGCCATAAGCTCATATTATCAACATATTCTAGGTCATACTCAATTTTTTTGAATATATTAATTCCGTTTCTTCCTTTAACTTGAGCTAAACCTGAAATTCCTGGCAATACACTACTCCTTCTTTTTTGCTCATCTGTAAACCATTCATAGTATTCTGGAATCCATGGTCTTGGTCCTATAAAGCTCATATCTCCCTTTAAAATATTGATTAATTGTGGAAGTTCATCGATGCTTGTCTTTCTTATAACTTTTCCTACTCTTGTGACCATTTGCTCATGTGTTAATGTTCCATCTAATTCTTTTCGGTTTGTCTTCATGCTTCTAAATTTATATGTATAAAATGGTTTGCAGTTTTTTCCTATTCTCTTTGATTTATAAATAATAGGTCCTTCTGAATCTATTTTTATTGCAATTGCTACTATGAAAAATATTGGTGATAATAGAATTAGTGCAATTGTAGAAAATATAATATCTAGTCCTCTTTTTATGTACTGATAAACCTTTTTCACGTTTTATCTCATTCCTTCCTAAGGCTCAAAACTGGTCTTAATTCTTTTATTTTTCTTATATTATTTTTCAATTTGGCATCTCTGAATATTGTCGGATTTCTCCATTCTTTATTTACACTTTCACTATGTAAAATTGCGATATTCAACACATACAATAAAGCATATAGTTTTATTGCATACCTAAGTTTTTCTCCTTAGGATTTTTGTTTTTAATTTAAGTCGTTAAGTTTAAATTTTTTTCCTTAAACTTAACATTGATTTTTTAATTTACTTGCCAAATTTTTTTAAGCACATTACTGCTATGTTCATTGATGAGTTAAAGAAATAATCGCCTTGATGTCCGTTTTCACAAATGTATTTATTTCCATCTCTTTTTACTTCACCTCGGCAGATATAACATTTACTTGCAGTGTAGTTTCTTCTTACTCTAGTGATAAGAATTCCTTGTTTAAAAGCTTTATATTGTAAATACTGAGTTATTCTTTTTCTTAAATAAATAGGTGTATATTTTCCTACTTTCTTTCCAAAATGTTTGCTTACGTCTTCTTCCATGTCTGCTATTGATATAATTTTTGTATTATTATCAGTGCAAAAATTAATGATTTCCTTGCTTACTTTGTGAGCATAATAATCACTTATGTTGTTTAATTTTTCCCAGTAATGCTTGTGGTCTCTTTGTGTAAATTTTTGAGAATTTTGTTTATGCTTTTTAATTTTGGCTAATATGGTGTGTGTTGCATTTCTATATTCATTTCCACCTTTAATAAACTTTGCTTTGATGATGTTTTTGTTTTCATCTAATATGGTGCAAACTGCAAAACTATCTGTGTTGGAAAATGAAATGCCACATACAAGTATGTTTTCTTGTTGCATTCTTATCTTTATTGGTGTTACATCTTCTATTTCTTCTTTTATTGGAATGTGAAGCATAACAAGTTCTTTTTTTACTACTATACTTGGTGATAGAACTTCTACATTTTCATTAATTTTTGTTTCTTTATTTTTTGCAGTTTTTATTTTAGTAGGAAACCATCTCCAACTTTCGCCATCAAATAGTTTTATCGTAATGCTATCTTCATACAAGTCTTTATACATTCCTTTGTAGAGTAAAATTGGAGAATGAAATGCTGTTGCTTTGTTTAGAGTTATTTTTGTTTTTTTGTTTTCATTAGAAATTTTTTTATTCAAATCATCATTTACCATTTGATTATTAAGTGCTGTTTGATAACTTCTAACATATCCAATTGCTTGATTGATAGCTGCTCTTCTTAAGTACATAGGAATATCTTGTTCTATATAATCTTTTGGTTTTTCCCCTGTTTTACTTTTTATTGTAAGTTTTTCTAATTCTCTCAAGCAATTTTGATTTGATAGGTTTAAAAATTCTAAATTGTCAAATAATAAGTTGTAGTACTTTAATATTGCTTCGTTATAAATTGCCTCAGTGTTTTTTATATAGTTTAAATGATTTGTGTAAAGTCGAATCTTGTAAGTTGTGGTATAAAACCCGCTTTTTGACTGCATTTTCTTCCATTTGCTATCACCTAATTTTTTTTCGTAAAGTTCAGTCCTTTACGAATTTCAAAATTATTATAACGGAAAAGAAAACAAAAAGCAAGTTTTTTCTAAAAATTTCGTCAAAATATAAATGGCAATAATAAATTTCCGGTTTATTATGCACATAATTCACTTAAGATTTCGTTGGTACTTTTATAATTA
>CANQXD010000063.1 GCA_947627755.1 uncultured Clostridia bacterium
TTATCAACAACTGTGACAACACCCAACTAGTTTTATTACTTGTAACCTTGCGCGAAATGAAAGTTCAAAGACTTATCTAACTAATTACCAATTAATAATAAAACTGTGGCAATATTCTTTCTGAAGTAGTCAAAGCTACAAGGAAAGGAAAGAGTCCACAGTGTCAACATAACAATTATATCATGAAATAATTGTTAAATGAAGGTTTATGGGTAACCTTTTAAAAACCTAAATATATTATACAAGGAAAAAACTATGTATGAGTATGGGGTTTATTCAGAATGTATTGCTATTTCACAAGATGCTATTTCATTTAATGTTGAAATTTACTGTAATTGTCAGAACATTGGAAAAGCCAATGTTCTGATTACTAGAAATTTGCAACATCATTCTATATGTTTTGGCCTACAAGTTTCTGACATAGATGAAGATAAGATAGGAGCAATAATTTTACAACATTGCAAAAAACGGTATAGTAGCATATTAGTCGAAGAAAAAGAGTCGTAAGGCTCTTTTTCTTTTTACATTTTAGAAAGTTGTACTATTCTAGTTCTAAAATAGACAAGATGTGAATATATTAATATATATAAACAAAGAGAGGAGATATGTTAAATGACATTAGAAGAAAGAAAAATGACAAATACGAATGTAATTCAAAATTTAATTTTAGAAAATAGAGAAAAACTTAGTATATCTGGAGTGTTAGACGTATTAAGCTTTGACGACCAAGTTGTTATTGTAGAAACAGAATTAGGGTTACTTACAATTAAGGGAGAAAATTTAAGAATTAACAAATTAAGCATAGATACTTCTGAAGTTATTGTAGAGGGAGAAATTTATAATCTTGCCTATAGTGAAAATGATTTAGACAAAAAAGCAGGCGGATTCTTAAATAAAATTTTCAAATAAAACTTTTAAATAGATATGCAAGTTCTAAAATAAAATTTTTAAATAGAAAAGAGTAGGTGAAGGCTTTGGAAAATACCATACTTTTTCAATTATATTCCTTCTTTATTTTTGGAATAAGTGGTATAGCAATAGGCATCCTTTTTGACATTTTTCGTATCTTACGAAAATCTTTCCGCACGCCAGATATACTAACTTATATAGAAGATATCTTATTTTGGATTTTGACAGGAATTTTCTTACTATTTGTTCTTTTCCAAATAAGTAATGGAGAAATACGAATTTACCATATAGTAGGAATTTTATTAGGAAGCATATTATATATGCTTACAATTAGTAAATATTTTATAAAAATCAATGTTTCAATAATTACATTTATAAAAAATATTTTATCTCGAATATTCATTTATCCAGTTAAATTGATTTGCTTTTTGTTAAGAAAAATATGCAAACCTTTTACTTTTTTCGTCATAAATATTAAAAAAATGACATTAAAACCTAGTAGAAAAACAGAAAAAAGAGAGAAAAAACATAAGAAAAAGCAAAAAAATGCTAGGGAAGGAAGGATTTTGAAAACAAATGTAGAAAAATATAAATAGGATATATTTTGGGCAAAAGAAAATAAAAACAAGAAAAGTGAGTATACTTATGAAAATAATTAAAAAATTATATAAAAAGTTATTGTTTGTTGCTATTGGTACTTATGTTATATGTATTTTTGTTTCACAACAACAAACATTAAATCGTTATAAAAAAGAAGTAAAAGAATATGATGTGCAAATTGAAGAAGCTGAAGAAACAAAGCAATCTTTATTAGAAATGAAGGAAAATGTAAATTCACCAGAATATATAGAAAAAATTGCACGTGAAAAATTGGGAATGTATTTACCAAACGAAAGAGTTTATATAGATATTGGTAAATAATGGTAAAAAAGAGGAGTAAAATTCCTCTTTTTTCTTTACTTTTTGAAAAACATATAGTATAATAATATTGTTAAATCAAATTTAATTATTTTTAATTCCGCATATTTATTTGCTTTGCATATCTTACTTCTTGCTCATTTTATTCGCAGAGCTAAAAAATCTATGTCAAGTCCATCATCGTAGATGTTGACTTTTCTAGAATATAAAGAAATCCGCAAAAGATTTAATAATAAAAAATAGGGGGATATATATGAATTTAGAAGATGCAACATTAGTTGAATTGCGCCAAATGGCTAAAGATCAAGGCGTAAAAAATGTATCAAAATTAAAAAAGGAAGAATTGTTAGAAATTCTTGAAAACTCTAAAACAGAGAAAATAAAAAATGAAGAATCTACAGAAGTAGAAGAATCTGTAGAAGAAAAGCAAAATGCACCAAGAAGGTTTTACCCTTTAATAAACGAAGAAATTACACCTGAAGGCCCAGCTTTGGAAGCAGGAGATGGCTATAAATTAACCAGTGAAGATGATAGAATAGTAGAAGGAATTTTAGAAATTTTGCCAGATGGTTATGGTTTCTTAAGAGGTCCAAACTATTTATCTACACCTAGAGATATTTACGTTTCACCAGTTCAAATCAGAAGATTCCGTTTAGATAAAGGAGACAAAGTAAAAGGAATTGCTAGACTTCCAAAAGAAGGAGAAAAATTCCCAGCTTTAATATTTGTTGGAGAAGTAAATGGAGAAGCACCAGAAAAAGCATATAAACGCATTAAATTTGATGACTTAACACCAATTTATCCAGAAGAAAGACTTCGTTTAGAGACTACTTCTAGCGAATATGCTATGAGAATGATTGATTTAATTTCTCCAATTGGAAAAGGTCAAAGAGGTCAAATTGTTGCTCAACCAAAAGTAGGAAAAACTACTTTATTAAAGAAAATTGCAAATAGTATTACAACCAATAATCCTGAAATAGAACTAATTGTTTTACTAATTGATGAACGTCCAGAAGAAGTTACTGATATGAAACGTTCTATTAAAGGCGAAGTTATTTATTCTACTTTTGATGAACTACCAGAAAATCATGTTAAAGTAGCAGAAATGGTACTAGAAAGAGCAAAAAGATTAGTTGAGCATAAAAAAGATGTTGTTATTTTATTAGATAGCATTACAAGACTTGCAAGAGCTTACAACTTAGTAGTTCCATCTTCTGGAAGAACATTATCTGGTGGTATTGATCCAACATCATTACATAAGCCTAAAAAATTCTTTGGTGCTGCAAGAAATATAGAGAATGGGGGAAGTCTTACTATTTTAGCAACTTCTTTAATTGAAACAGGTAGTAGAATGGATGATGTTATTTTTGAAGAATTCAAAGGAACAGGTAACATGGAGGTTCACTTAAATAGAGCACTTTCTGAAAAACGTATTTTCCCAGCAATTGATATTAACAAATCTGGAACAAGAAAAGAAGAAAAATTATTAACTCCAAAAGAATTAGAAACTGTATTTGCTTTAAGAAAGGCAATGTCTAGTATGCCTTTAGAAGAAGTAACAGAGCAATTGATTAGTCAAATGTTAAGTACAAAAAATAACGCAGAATTTATTGAAAAGATAGATAGTTTTTTGTATAAGTTTAAGGATTAAAAATTTGTAGAAGTAATATTGATAAGAATATTAAGTAGAAGGTAGAGGGTAAAAAAAAGACTTTCTGCTTGATATTTTTATCAATATTACTTTGCACAAAATGAAACTTTTGTGCAAATAAGAGTAGGAATAAAACCATATATTTTCAAATTACAGCTATCTCTTGCTATTAGCCACTTTCAGCTAATTCTATCTGTATATTTAGACAACAAGTTATATTACTTTAAAATTAAAATGTCTTATATTTGAACCTGGAGCTTCGTTATTTTAAGCTTATTATAAGTTTTTTCTTAGCATTGTATATAATTTTATTTTTTATATTATAAATTTTAATTTATTATATTTATATTTTAAAAATTTTTTCAAAAATCTGCAAATGCCTATATTTCAGTATTTTGCGTAATTTTTAAGACATAAAACTATATGTCTTTTTTATAAAAACGCCTTAAAATCGATTCTCGTGCGTCGCTTTTTTAGCTATTTTTCAGTATTTTTCAAAAACCATTGATTTTACAATATTTAAACCATTTTACATTATATAGATAATAATTTTTAAGTATTCAAATTAAATTTCAAATGATAACTTTATTAGTTAAATATAAAAATGTCTTAAAATTGATTTTGAAGCTTTATA
>CANQXD010000064.1 GCA_947627755.1 uncultured Clostridia bacterium
GTATTTTGTGATAACCACCTTAGTTGATTTTAAAA
This sequence comes from uncultured Clostridia bacterium, assembly GCA_947627755.1. Taxonomy (GTDB): domain Bacteria; phylum Bacillota; class Clostridia; order TANB77; family CAG-508; genus UMGS1663. The sequence goes on from CANQXD010000064.1 coordinate 36, forward strand.
TTTTAAAACCGGACATTTCTGAAAGTCTTTAACATATTTTTTTTGCATTTCAAATGAATTTTCCGGAATTTTCCGGTTTTCCGGTTTTCCGGTTTTCCGGTTTCAAATAAAAATTTCAGTATCATTAATGTGAATTTCTATTTCTTCTACTTTTGGCAATTGTTTTTGTAAATATTCTGGTATATCTTCTAACAATTTATATTCACTAACTCCAATAGGATTATTTGCATTTTTTAAAGCATATTCTGCTGTTAATTTATCTTTTTGTTTGCATAAAAGAATACCAATAGTTGGATTATCGTCTTTTTTTCGTAATTTTTCATCAATAACAGATAAATAAAAATTAATTTGTCCTGCATCAAATGGCTTAAATTTTCTCGCTTTTAACTCAACTACAACATAACATTTTAACTCCAAATGATAAAACAATAAATCAATAAAATAATCTGTATTCATAACTGTAATTTTATATTGACTTCCAACAAAAGCAAATCCCTTTCCTAATTCTACCAAAACGTCCTTAATTTTGTTTATCATTGCATTTTCTATTTCTAATTCTTTAATTTTGCCTTTTGAAGAAATGAAATCAAATAAATACGGATCTTTCATTGTCTGAATTGCTAAATCACTTTGAATTTCTGGAAGTGTTAATGGAAAATTCGTTACCTTTTCGGCTAACGATTATCTTTGATATACTTTTCTATCTATTTGCATTTTCAACATATTTGATGACCAACCATTTTTTATAACTTCTTTTATATACCATTTTCTTTCTTCTATATTACTGATTTTATCCATTAAAATAATATTATGATACCATGTTATTTGTGCAAGAACCTCTTGCACAAATTTAAAATCAGGATAATCTTCAAAAAATTTTTTCATATATTTTAGATTTCTTACAGAAAATCCTTTTATTGTTGGAAATTCTACTTTTAAATCTATTGATAAATTATCAATGAATTTATTTCCCCATTTGCTATTTTCTAAAATAATTTTTCCAATATTCCAGTACATAAATATTAGTTCCTTATTTACTGCATATATTGCTTTATATTGAGCCTTTAATACTTCTTTTTTTACACTTTCAAAAATATTTTTATAATATTTAATATCTTCTTTATTTGACATTTTTACCTTCTTTCTATTTAAAAGAGATTATTTTATAATTAAATTTTTTTATTTTTAATTGAGTTTTGTATATTTTTTGATTAATTTAGACTGAATTGTCTTTGATTTTTTTGATTATACTAAGATTGCTTAAATTTGGCATTAAAATAACGCTTAGAAATTTTAATTTTTCATTTTATATTTTTTCATAAAGAAAATTGTTTCTTTAAATTACATTATTAAATTTATATAACATAATTTTAATTTTGTCAACAAAAATATTTCGACATTGTTTTACATTTTTTTACAATTTAAAAAGAAGTAATATAATTTTGTTTTATATATTACTTCTTTCTATTATTCATTTTTTATTAAACAATTTAATATGAGAATTTTTTTTTTAATTTTCACTTTACAGTTTACATAATTTGTGAAGTGTAGAGCTACATGATGTAAAGCCCAACACGGAAACCGATGCTATTGCGAGAAGTCTCAACGTCAAAGTGATATCGAAAAGACGCTTGGTATTCGCTACCTACATCAAAGTAATCACCACCACGAAGAACACAGTTAAAAGAATTTTCATTTTTTTGTTTTTTTTCGTAAGTCCATTCCCATAAATTTCCTGCTAAGTCATATATATTGTTTCTTTTTGTGTATTCTGTATTTCCGGTTTTTAGTAACCATACATATTTTTCATTGTTTTCAAGTGTATCTTCATTTCTTCCTGGCTTTGTAATTATTTTATCTTCCCAATATAATCCTGTTTTAGCATCAGTATTTTTTGAATATGATGTTACTCCTGGTATTATTGATGTTTTATAATTTCCCCAACTTGTACTATCATTATATATTTCTTCTTTTTTTACTGCATTTGTCTTCTCTAACCATGCTAGTGTTGTATCCCACATTTTTCCCGTTAATAATCCACTTTTTACTTTATCTCCTGTATACATACTTTCAGCATTTGCTTTTGCTTTTGTATAATCTATACTATTCCATGGTACTTGATTTTTTTTACTTACTGGTATTCCTTCTTTACTTCTAAATTCTGTCATTGCATCGTGTGAACTTTCAGGTTCTGTTGATGGTTTTAACAATTCTTCCATAGTTTCTGGTATTCCTGCTTCATATCTTGCTATATAAAAGCCTTTATATGTTTCAATTTGTGATTCTTCATTTATTCCTTCTGGTAAATCGTCTTCTTGTACTTGATTTAAATCTGTTATTTCATCGTCTTTTTGTCCTAATGTTTTTTTGTATTCCACTAATGCGTCATTTTCTTTATCTTTAATGTAACATGGTACCCACACAAATTGATTTCCATCTTTATCTTCAATTACAAGTCCACTATTCCAGCCATCTACTGTTTTTCCATCACTTGATTTCCAACTTGCTCCTTCATTTGATGTTTTAAATCCTACTGGTATTACTGGATTATTATATGCAAAGTTTTTATCTCCTGTTATTGTTTGATTTTCTTTTCCTTCTGTATTATCTAATATTCCAAATTGTGTTTGTATTTTTAATGTTAAATCGTCTAGTTGTTTTACTTCATTCTTAGCATTTGCTTCATATAAATCTACTGCTTTTTGTGAATTGTCTATTATTCCTGTATGTAACACTATACTTATTGTTACTCCTGCTAGTATCAACAATACTATTATTGTTATTACTAATGCAATTAAGGTTATACCTCTTTCTTTTAAATTTTTTCCTTTCATTTTTTCTTATTCCTCCTTTAAAATTTTTATTTTTTATTTTTTTAATGTTTAGTAATTAAACTATCAAAAAGTAAATTGAAGCGTTGGAAACATCACAAGTTAGAATTTGTTATTGAATTTAATGAGGGATGTTCGATGGCTTGTAAATTTTTTTAAAATTTACAAGAGCAGCGAAAGAGGCTCATTAAATTTAATTACAAATTATTACGTAGTTATGTTGAGAAGCGAAATGCACTTTTTTATATTTAATTACTAAACAATTTAAAACTAATTAAAAATATAATTATAAAATTAAATTTAGAAACCCAAAAAGAGCCAAGTTTATTTATATGCGTAACGGTATTACTAACATATAAACAAAGTTGACTCTGTTTATTTTTCTT
>CANQXD010000065.1 GCA_947627755.1 uncultured Clostridia bacterium
TTCTGTGGTATCTCATCTTTCTATAATTATTATACTCAAAATAAGTGAAAAAGTCAAATAATTTATGAAATTGATAGTGTAAAATGATGTATAATATTATTATACTAACTCACATAGTGAGATTTTTAGGAGGTTATCATATGATTACAGCAAAAGAAGCACGGGAAAGAATTAACGCGTTAGAAACTGAACGTGGCAAGCAGGAAAGGAAAACAGCCGAAGAAAAAATCAATAAGGCTGTTGAAAAAGGTGAAAGCTACTGTTGGCTTGGAGTTTGGATTTCCTATGCTACGGAAGGATGGCTCACATCTTTGGGCTACCAGGTCGAACGTGTGGATTCCCAAAAAGACGGCAGCGACGTGAAAGTCGCATGGTAACAACAAGTCCATCGTCTAAAATGGACAGCAAACCGTACCTTCTCAATCGAGAAGGTACGGTTTGTAATTATGAAATATTTATTTTATACATTATACAATATTGTTTTATTAACCTCTAAATTTATAGCATTAAATAAGAATAATGCAACTTGGTTTTGCTCTTCTTTTGTCATCTCCATAATTTTAGCCATTGCAAACATTATAAGATGACATTTAGCAAAATTTATTAAGCTAGTTCTATATTCATCATCAATTTCTTTTAACATATTATCAAATCTTGCATACATTTCAGACTTATCATATTTTAGATAGGGAAGATAAAATTACAAAATCTACTCCCTTTACAACTACAAAATTTATACAATGAATTATCAAAAAAGCTTTCTAATACTACTATTATATATATTCATAGAATTATACATTCTGCATTAAAACAAGCAATGAAATAGCAATTAATTATTAGAAATGTTGCTGATAATGTAGAAGTACCAAAAAAAGTTAAATATCATGCTGATGTATTAGATACATTACAATTAAAATTACTTATTAATGCAGTAAAAAATACATATATATATATTCCTGTTATGATAGCTATTTCTACAGGTATGCGTAGGGGAGAAATTTTAGGCTTGAAGTGGAACAATGTTGATTTAGAAAATAATACAATATGTGTAATTAATTCACTAGTACCAACAAAAGTTGGTTTGAAATTATTGCCACCAAAAACTAAAACTAGTGTGCGAAAAATAAGTTTACCTCCTACTCTTGTTGAAATATTAAAAGACTATAAAAATAAAAATTATAGTAATAGTTTTGTATGTACATTGGAAAATGGTAAATTAATAACACCTAGTAGTTTAAATCATAAATTTAAAGATATATTAAAAGAAAATAATTTACCTAGTATAAGATTTCATGATTTGAGGCACTCTCATGCTTCTTTATTACTTACACAGGGTGTGCAACCTAAAATGATTTCAGAACGATTAGGGCATAGTAATATAAATATTACTATGGACTTATATTCACACATCTATGATTCAACTAATTTAGAAATAGCCAAAAATTTTGATGTATTTTTAAAAAGTACATAGATTAGCAAAAGATTAGCAAAATCTGAAAATACAAAAAAATATCAAGGGATTTACTAATTATCAAACCCTTGATATTACTTGGTGCAGATGGTCAATTTCTTGTATTTTCAATAATTTTGTATGATTTTATAAATAAAATATCTATTATATTTTCTATATTTTTATATAATACACTAAAATTTAAATTTATACAAGATATGTTGAAAAGTTTTTATATTGCATCAATTACTGCATACTTTTTTTAAATATTATTGTTAAATCATAAGTAAATAGTAGAAGCTTTTACTTTTAGTTCATTAATGTATTTTCCTAATTCTAAAACCATATATTTTTGAACAGAATAATCTTCTAATGTTTTTCCAAATTGGTCATTACTAGAACCAAGAAGATACTGTTCTTCCTTACCATTATTCAATATAATTAAAATATAATATGCATTTGTAAACTCATAATAAATAAATACATCCTGAGGTTCTGGATATTCTTTCGTTTTATTAAGAAATTCATTGTATGTCATTGAAATTTCATAATGGTAATCAGTATCATAAATCTTCTTATGTTTCTTTACACCAACTATATCGTAAGTAAAATCTACTCTTTGAATTTCTTTTACAGAAAACTTTTTTTCACCTATTATGAAGATATTATTTTTACATTGCATTGTTAGAGTTCCTATATTTACTGTCTTTCCGCTTCTTAAATCATTTATCCATTTTTCTTTAATACGCTTTTCTTCTGCTATTTTTTTATTATATTTGTTTTTTTCAGAGGCTTCTCTTGTAGCTTTTTTAATATTATAACTCAAATTATTAAGTACATTTAATAGCATCTTGTACAATATTACTAGAATTATACCACATAAAATATATTTTAACATATTCCTTACACCTCGTTTTCTTTTGCAGTATTTTGTCGAACTTTGTCGCTTATAATTATTATAACATATATTTTTTATTCTCGACAATATGTGGTTATAAGATATTTAACTTGTTGTTCTGTTAATCTATCATTTACTTGTGCTAATTTTAAAAGTGATTTGATATTTTCCCACTTCATTCTTCTACAACGACCTTGTGCAGTTTGTTCTACATATTCGACAATTTCTTCAAATATATAAAATGGAATATCAAATTCTTTATTTATTTGTTCCATTTTTATTGCTCCTAATTTTTACATTTTTCAATAAATAAATAATACTATAAAAGTTGGCAACTGTCAACACAGCAAAATAGCTTTTTTGTTAAAATTTCTTATATAGGAAATAACTATGAAAAGGAGTTTTAACGTGGATTTATCACAAGCAGTTAGAATAAGAATTACAAATTTAATAGAAGAAAGAAATATAAATGTTTCAAAACTTAGTACAATGGCTGGAATATCAAGAGCGACATTATCAAAATTCTTGTCAGGACAAAGAAAGTATTTAAGAATAGATATTATAGAATATATTTGTGAAGGTTTGAATATGAAATTAAAAGATTTTTTCAACGACCCAATATTCGATAATATAGAAATGGAAGATTAAAAGATAGCAAATATGAAGTACTATCTTTTAATTTTTTATTCAGCAGTTGCTCCAGAAGCCACTACGTTCAA
>CANQXD010000066.1 GCA_947627755.1 uncultured Clostridia bacterium
ACATACTAGACTAAAATATTAGTATAATTTCAAGAAAAAGGTAGATACTAAAGAAAAAGAATTAAGGAGGAAAACTAAAATGACAGCAAACACTTGTGAGAGTAGAGAGAGAGAGAGAGAGAGAGAGAGAGCTATAATTTAGAAAATAAAGAAATAGCTTTATTTCATAATGAAATAAAAACAAGTGTATATAGAATAACAATGAAATATATAATGTAAGGACACATGGGACTTATACTTTAAAAAGTATAAGTTTTATGTGTCTTTTTTGCGTAAAAATAAAAGCGAAGTATATATAAGTAATCAAGATATTAATATTAAAAAAATAAAAAATTAGAAGAAAGGAAGGAAAAAAGTGAAAAGAGAAGTAAAAAATAATCAGAACTTTACTAAAGGTATAACCTTAATAGCATTAGTAGTAACAATAGTAGTACTTCTAATATTAGCAGGAATAAGTATTAACTTAATATTTGGACAAGACGGAATAATAAATGCAGCAAAACAAGCAGTAATAAAAAAAGCACAAGCAGAAAAGGAAGAAGAAGTAAGATTAGCAATAACAGCACTACTACTAAGAAATGAATATGATGAAAGTAAAGTAACAGTAAGTGCAGTAGTAGAAGAAGTAAAGAAAAATTACCCAAAACAAGAAGCAAAAGATTCAATAAGTGGAATGGGAACAGGAGATGAAGAAGATAAATTTCCAGGAATAATACAATATGATAAACCATCATCAACGATAGATGGAACAATAATAGTACAAGTAGATGAAAACTTAAATGTAACATCAAAGTTAGATGAACCAGAGCCACCAATAGAATTGCCACAAAGTGAGTATAAAAAGATAGGAGACACATACTATAATACTCCAGAACTAATGAAGTTTAATCCAGAAAATACTTATTATATAACATATGACGCAAATGGAAATAATGAAACAGTATATGGAAGATTAGACAAAGTAGAAGCACCATCAAACTGGTATGACTATGAGAAGAAAATATGGGCAAATTTGGTAACTGTAAATGGATATGATGTGACGTATTGGACATGGATACCAAGATACATGTACAAAATAGGAGAAGAAGAAAAGACAAGTCAAACAGTAGATATAAAATTTGTAGATGTAAATGACCAGTATCAAGGAAAAGATGCAGGAACGGTAAACTTAGAAGACTACCAATTACCAGAAAGCTTTATATTTGGCGAAGGAGAAAATAAGAATATATCAGGATATTGGATGAGCAAATATGAGGTTCAAAATACAGCTAAAGCAGAAACAATAAGATTAGAAACAGTAAATTCATCAATATATGTAACAACAAATACTCCAAATGGAACATATACAATATTCCTAGATGGGAAAAAATATAAAACTGGAGTAGAATTACCATACTATATAGAAGACTTAACAGAAAGCAGAGATTATCAAATTTGCTTAGTAAACGAAACAAGTAGAAAAATGTTAGGATTTGAAACAATAAGGGTAAGAATAGAAGTAAATGATTCAAGTAAAAATATAGAAGTGGATACAAGTAAATTTAACAAAGCAAATACTTACTACGTAACATATGATGAAAATGGAGAAAATGAAACAATATATGGAAGAATGGATAAAGTAGAACAGCCAGCAAATTGGTATAACTATGATAAAAAGATATGGGCAAATTTAGTAACGGTAAATGGAAACGAGGTAGCATATTGGACATATATACCAAGATATGAATATATAACATATCCATTATTACAATATACAGATGTAAGATATATACCATCAAGTAAAACAGAAGCAGATACAGGATATAAAATACCAGAAAGCTTTACATTTGGAGACGGAAAAGACAAGAATTTAAAAGGCTATTGGATAAGTAAATATGAGATACAAAACGCTTCATTAGAACAAATAAAAACAGAACCAAAAGATTCCTCAATATATGTAACAACGAATAATCCAAAAGGAACATATACGATATTTGTAGATGGAGTAAAAAATGCAGAAGGAGTAGAATTGCCACACTATTGTGAAGTAGAGTTAGATAGAGAATACGAAATATGTTTATATAGTGAAACCAATAAAAGATTTGTAGGAAGTACAAAAGCTATAGCTAAAACAAATGACACATTAGATACAGTAAAAAATATACAAATAGATTTAACTGGATTTAACCCAAGTTGTACTTACTATGTAACATATGATGAAAACGGAGAAAATGAGAAACGAGGAGAATTAATAAAAGTAGATGCAAATGGAACACCAACAAATGCACCAACAGATTGGTATGATTATGCTAAGAAGAAATGGGCAAACATAGTAACAGAAAATGAGGGACAAATAACATACTGGACGTATATACCAAGATATGAATATATAACATACCCATTGCAGAAATATTTAAATATAAGATTTATACCATCAAGTCAAACAACAGCAAGTGAAGGTTACAAAATACCGGAAAGTTTTACATTTGGAGACGGAAAAGATAAAAACTTAAAAGGCTATTGGATAACGAAATATGAAATACAAAATAAATAGTATAAATAGAAGACATTTAACGAAGTAAATTAAGAATAAATAGAAAGATTAAATAAGAGATTAAGAATAGAGAGCTAAATTAAAGGATTTAATAAATGAAAATTAAAGAAAAAAGAGATTTTAAAAGAAAATCTTAAAAAACTGAGAAGGAGAAGATGAAAATGAAAAAATTAATAAGAAAAATATTAGTAATAATGGCACTTGCAGTTATCGCCATACCATTAACATCAAATGCAGGGTTTCAATCAAATAAAGGAGGGACAAGTTACACAGTTACTAATAGCATATATGCAAACGTTTTATTTGATGGAATAAGAAAAATGGAAACAGAAGGAGGAACATTAGGTTTAACTGCAGACTTACAACCAACCACATATTTGGACACTACAGGAAATGGTTTAGACTGCCATATGGCAAAAAATACAGAATGGGGAACAGCAGCAATGCTAGCAGCATCAATATATGGAGAAGCACCAAGTGGACAAAG
>CANQXD010000067.1 GCA_947627755.1 uncultured Clostridia bacterium
ATTATTCTATCTACTAAATATATTGTGTGTGTGTGTGTGTGTGTGTGTGTACAGTACCAACGGTTTCAAGACTTGCTATCATTTTTACTTTCTCCCTTCTTTTGTTTCATTTTCTTTTTACTTTTTTATTTTATACAAATTTCACTACAATGTCAATACTAATTTTAAAAATTTTATATTCTATCTATTTGTTCAATATTATTTATTTAATAACCACTCTAATACATTTATTTGTTTAATTCCATTATGACTCGTATATGGTGTGAAATCCATTGTTAATAAATATTTTGCATTATGGTCTCGTATATTTTCTAACGGTGTTAATTCTCTTTGTAATGTTTTTTCGTCTAAAACAGAATACGCAACTTGATAATATTCCTCTCCTAATTCATTAATAGCAATAAAATCAACTTCGTTATTATCGATTTTTCCAATATATACTTTATAACCTCTACGAATTAACTCTAAATACACTATATTTTCTAGAATATGACCTTCGTCTGCTTTTTTACTACCTAATAAAAAATATCTAAGACCTATATCAGATAAATAATATTTAGAACCACTTGAAAGATATTGCTTTCCTTTAATATCATACCTATCTACTTTATATAAAATATATGCATCAACAAGAGTATTTAAATAACTTTCCACAGTTGGAATTGAAATTTTTCTTCCCATTGACGACATTGTATTTGAAATTTTAGTACTAGAACATAAATTTCCTATATTATCAAACATAAATTTTATTATACTTTCTAGCATTGTAACATCTGTGATATTTTTTCTTGTTACAATATCCTTTATAATTATAGAATTATAAATACCTTCTAAATAATTATTTACTTCTTGTTTACTATTTAATTTCAATGCATATGGAAATGAACTTTTAGTAATATAATCTGTATATTTCATTATTAAATTATCTTCTCCAAAATAAGATATATATTCTTTAAAAGAAAGTGGTAACATTTTTATTTCTACATATCTTCCAGATAAAAGAGTTGCTAATTCTCCTGATAAAATGTATGCATTTGAACCTGTAATATATAAATCAACATTTTTCTTTATATATAAACTATCACATGCTTTTTGAAATTCTTTTACATTTTGAATTTCGTCTAAAAAAACATAATTCATTTTATTTGGAAGTAACTTTTCTTTAACAAAATTATATAATTCCTTATAATTATTTAAAAAATCAAAATCCGCATCTTCTAAATTTATTCGAATTATTTGATTTTCTTCTACTCCATTATTTTTTAGATAATCACAATATAAATCAAATAATGTAGATTTACCACATCTTCTTATTCCAGTTACTACTTTTATTAAATCTTTATCTTTAAAATTTATTAGTTGTTTTAAATAGTTAGGTCTATTTATCATTAAATATCGCCTCCTATTTAATTTTAACATTTTTTATTAGTATTGTCAATTTTCTAAAATATATTTTACAAAATTATATTTTTTTATTATTTTGTAAAAATAATTTAATGTTTTTTTATTTTATTGCCAACTTAATATTGGATAGCCTTCATTTATTGCTTCTGTTCCTTCTTTATCTTTTTTCCAGTTGTTTTCTCCGTTATTTAATGTTTCTACAAAAGATGATTCTTGCATTTCTGTTTTTGTTTTGCGTTCTGCTTCTCCATCTACATCTTTTCCATTTTTTCCTGTTGCTGCGCTTGTGTCTAAATAGTAATTATTTTGTAAAGTACCATTAAAATATTCAGTACTTCCAACTACACCATCTAATAATGTTCCTTCTGAATCTTTTACTGTTCCTCTGTTATAACAATTACTTAATTTACTTTTATCAAAACGCCCAACTATTCCGCCTATTTCTTTACTATTTTCTTTTTTTACTAATAAATTTATTTCTCCTGTATTATATGAGTTTTTCATTTCTGCATAACAACACTGTCCTGCAATTCCTCCTACACGATCATTTCCTTCAATTTTTCCTGTATTATAACAATTCATTATTGTAAAGTGTATTGAATCATCTTTTGTTGTACTTGAAATATTTCCAAATATTCCGCCTACACATTGGTGCCCACTTATATTTCCTATATTATAACAATATTCTACTATTGGTTTTAATTTGTCATTACCATATAATTCTGACACTATTCCTCCTACTGCTATTCCTTCTTTTGCTGTTATTTTTCCTTCATTATAGCAATGAGTTATTATTACATTTTTATTTGGGTTTTCTCCCTCTATAACATTTGTTGTCGAAGTTATTCCTCCAACATTTGTCCATTCCTTTTCATTGCTATATAAATTACCTTTATTTGAACAATTATTAATAATTATATCTCCATTTACCATATGTCCAGTAATTCCACCAAATAAAGCTTTTCCTAATATATTACATAAATTATGGCAATTATTTATTGTTGATTTTCCTCTTGTTTGACCTGCTATACCTCCTAATCTTAATTTTCCTGTAATGCTACCTGATACTGTTAAATTTTCTATTGTTGAGTTTTCTATTACGCCAAATAAACCTTTATAATCTTCATCTGTTTTATCTATATATATTCCACTTATTGTATGTCCATTTCCATTAAATGTTCCTTTAAATGGATTTTCG
>CANQXD010000068.1 GCA_947627755.1 uncultured Clostridia bacterium
TATTGTACCAAATTTCTTGCGAAAAGTCAAGTGTTATGTAATCTTTTAGCATTATTTTAGTATTTTTTCACTTAAAATATAGAAAAAGCATATAGATTATGTTAAAATATAAAAAACCAAACAAACAATTTAACAATCTATATGCTCTATTAATATAATAACATATTTTTGGTTTAATTTAAAGTGTTTATGGAAAATTTCTTTGTTTTGTTTGGCAAAATGAAAGGAGTTTTTTTATGCGTTTTAACAAAATTATTGAAAATAATCATATCAAAAGAATGGTTGATACATTAAAATTAGGAAGGAGAAGTGAAAAAACAATTTTAAATTATTCTTATGCTATTGCAAGATTTCTTAATTATTTTAAAAATAAAGATATATCTTTATTTACTGAAGATGACATTGTTGAATACTTAATGCATAACTATATTAATAAGAATTGTAGCGCTACTACATATAATATGAATATTTCTGCAATTAAATATTTTTTTTCTGTTAATTTTAATAAAGAATTTAATAGTAAGTTATTGCCTCATGCCAAACTCACTAAAAAAATTCCATTAATTATTGATGAACATCTTTTTACTCAAATTGTTAATGAAGAAACAAATTTAAAACATAAGTGTTGGCTATTACTTGCATACTATTCTGGTTTAAGGGTTGATGAAATTTCTACAATTAAAATTAAAGACATTTTTGCTAATGAACATAAATTAAAAGTATTAGGAAAAAGAAATAAAGAAAGATTTACTTATCTTCCTGATATTACTATTAAATACTTAAGAGAATATTACAAACAAACTTATTACAAAAATAATTATTTTAAGAAGTTATACTTAAATGGTACTAAGTCTGGATATTTGTTTGAAGGGATCAATGGCAACATTCATATAAATGGCAAAACACTTACTAATTATTTTTCTACTCTAAAGCAAAAATATAATTTAGATAAAAATTCATCTTTTCATTCATTAAGACATTCTTTTGCAACTAATTTCATTAAAAATGGTGGTGATCCTTTTACGTTACAATCAATGCTTCGGTCATAGTCATTTAAATACTACTAGTATTTATGTTCATATGGGACAAGACTTTAATCATTTGCAAGGTGGTGTAAGAAATGAATGAATTTACTATACAAGACATATTTAAAAATTATGGATCAGAATATATAAAAAATCATAATCTTTCAAATGAACAATGGAAAGCATATAATTCAATTATTAATTGCAAAACTGGTGTACTTGGTATACATGCTATTACATGTCAGGAGTGTGGAAATACACATATTGCTTTAAATAGCTGTAGAAATAGACATTGTCCTAACTGTCAAGCTTATGCAAGAGAAAAATGGATTGAAAATGAAAATTCCTACATTTTAGATTGTCCATATTTTCATATAGTTACTACTATTCCCTTTGAATTAAATGAAATAGTTTCATATAATAAAAAAATATGTTATGAAATATTATTTAAAGCTTCATCTAGTGCTATACTTGAACTTGCTAAAGATAAAAAATGGTTAGGTGCTAAAATAGGTGTTACCTCTATTTTACATACTTGGGGACAAACTTTGCAATTTCATCCTCATATTCACTCTATTGTTACAGGTGGTGGAATTTCTAACAACAAATGGATTGAAATTAAAAATGACTATATCTTTAAAGTACAAGTTCTTTCTTCCTTGTTTAGAGGAAAGTTTTTAGCCTTGCTTAAAAAAGCTAAATTAGTATTTCCTAAAAATAAACAATATTTTAAAAGTAAAAAAAACTTTAATAAATTTCTTGAGCCACTTTACAAAAAAGTCTGGATAACATATATTGAACCACCTAAGGGAAAACCTGAAAACGTTATTGAGTATATTGGTAGATATTCTTTTAGAGTAGCAATATCTAATGATAGAATAAAAGATATTTCTAAAGGTAAAGTCACTTTTGAATACAAGGATTATAAAGATAATTCAAAAATAAAAACAATGACTATTACAGCAGAAGAATTTATTAGAAGATTCTTGATGCATGTACTTCCTAAACGTTTCACTAAAATTAGGCATTATGGTATATTGTCTAATAGAGGAAAAAAATCTATGGTTAAATTATGTAGGGTACTACTTAGTACAAGAATAAATAGTGATTTTTCAGTAAATAACAAAAGAAGAATAAAAGATTTTGTCTGTGAAATCTGTGGTTGTAAATCTTTTACATATAAATATTCATATTCTAGTCTATTCCGACTCAGATAAATAAATATGATAAATTTTAAATATCTCTATATAATAAAAATATGGGGAAAGGGGGAATTATGCTCAAAATCAAGAATTTTCTTAAATTTAAGAGTTATTTTTACAAAATTTAAAATTTAACATCAAATATTATTAATAAAAAAGAGAAAGTAAAAAAATACTTTCCCCTATATTTACAAAATTATGGTACAATCAAGTTATATCACTTTTTTAGCTAATCTATATACTGTTATAATCAATACATATTTAACAATATATGTTTAGCTACTTTTTTATAGTAAAAAGTGTCATAACTTGCTAAAAATTATA
>CANQXD010000069.1 GCA_947627755.1 uncultured Clostridia bacterium
CTTTATTATTAATTCTAAGCTTTATCATATATTTAAAACTTGTATTAAAGTTTTCCGAAACTTCTTGACACTAATAATAAAACAAAGAAAAGATGTCTTTATAGAACACTAAATTCCATAAAAACATCCAGACTGGTGCGGATGAGAGGACTTGAACCCCCACCCTTTCGGACTAGATCCTAAGTCTAGCGCGTCTGCCAGTTTCGCCACATCCGCATCTTTATCTTATCGACATTATTTATATTAGCACATTTTTATGCCTAATGTCAATAGATATAAACAAAATTATGAAGAAAAATTTTCTTACAAAAAATTGACATAATTTGAATTAAATAGTATAATAAAGCAGTAGCTTTTATTTTAAACACTCAAAACAATAATTTGTAGGAGGGAAAAAATATGGTAAATCGGAAGAGTATATATTGCACAATAATTGGATTAGTATTGGCGATACTTTTAGAAGTATTGCTAAACCAAAAAATTTCAATCGACATTCCAACTATCATCATTACAATACTTGTGTATTGGACTATTTTTTTAGTGGTACTTGAAGCACTTTTGAAGGCTATTCACAAAGAAAATGTAAAAAACAATATCTTAGATGCATTATGGCCAACTTGTGGAGGTATTGCAATGACAAGTCTTTTAATAGGACTATCTAGCAATATGGAAAACAAGTCTATAATAATTGCTATTTTTTGTATTTCATTCCTGATTTTTGTAGCGGTAGGATGTTATAGAGTAGGAATAGAAAAAAGAAATAAAGATATTGAAAAAACAGAATAGGTTGTATATAATAAAGGCAAGGTAAATACCTTGCTTTTATTATTTTGCTCCATCAGGGCTCCATTAGGGACGTTAGCCTCTGCATAAGCCAAAACATTCATATTTAATTTCAAATTTTGAAAGGATAAAATAAATGGAAATTAAGAAAAACCAAGAATATATTGTAGATATTATCGATTATGGAATGGAAGGGGAAGGCATTGCAAAAATAGAAAATTTTACTGTTTTTATTCCAAATGCTATGAAAGGAGAAAAAGTAAAAATTCTAATTGTAAAAGTGCTTTCTTCTTATGCTTATGGAAAACTATTAGAAATTATAGAACCATCTCCTTATCGCATAGAAAGTGATTGTACTACTTATCAAAGATGTGGAGGTTGCAGTCTTAGACATATCGATTATGAAGAAACATTAAATATTAAGCAAAATATGGTACAAAATTTAGTAAGCAAAATTTTAAATGAAAATGTAAATGTAAAGCCAACCATTGGAATGGGAAATCCTTACCATTATCGTAACAAAGCACAATTTCCAGTAGGACTAAATAAACAAAACGAAAAAGTAGTTGGTGTATTTGCAAAAAGAACTCATGAAATTATTCAAATTCAAGATTGTTTTCTTCAAAATACCATTTCACAAGAAATAGCATTCGCCATTCAAAAATTTATCATAGAAAAAGATATTTCTGTTTATAACGAAGAAACAAGGGAAGGCTTGCTTCGTCATATTGTAATAAAAGTAGGAATTCGCACACATGAAATTATGTGTATTTTAGTTGTCAACGGAAATAAAATTCTATATGAGCAAGAATTAGTAGAAATGCTAGTAAAGCGTTATAATGTAAAGACGGTTGTAAAAAATATCAATACAAAAAATACAAATGTTATTTTAGGAGAAGAAAACATAGTGCTTCACGGAGATGGCTACATTTATGATATTTTAGGAGATTATACCTTTAAAATTTCTTATAGGTCTTTTTACCAAGTAAACCCAGTACAAGCAGAAGTTTTATACAATATAGCAATTGAAATGGCAAATTTAAGCAAAGAAGATATTTTGTTTGACTTATATTGCGGTATAGGAACAATTGGAATTTTTGCTTCTTCTTATGTGAAAAAAGTTTATGGAGTGGAAATTGTAGAGCAAGCTATCTATGATGCAAAAGAAAATGCAAGAATTAACCAAATAGAAAATATTGAATTTATGGCAGGAGATGTGGAAAAGGTACTAACCAATTTAATAGAAAAAAAGCAAGTTTATCCAGATGTTGTTATGGTAGACCCACCACGAAAAGGGTTAGATAATACTACAATTAACAATATTTTAGCAGTAGAGCCGAAAAAAGTAGTTTATATTAGTTGTAACCCAGCGACCATGGTAAGAGATATGAAATTATTAGAAGAAAAATATGAAGTAAATGAAATACAACCAGTAGATATGTTTCCATTTACGAGCCACATCGAGTGTGTGACAGTGCTACAACTAAAGCAAGACATGTAATACTTGATTTTGATATGCTTTCAGAGATTATAACTTTTGAACAAAAAGGAAAATATAGCAAAGAAAAACATCAAAATTTATGTAAGGATAAATATGTTTTGAAAATATTAGCAAAATATTATGAAAAATCTATATAAAAAGTCTAAAAACAACAAAGATATTTATATATTAGGCTATTATATAAATGATAATTTAGTAGGAACAGTAACATTAAATATTTTAACATTACCGTCAG